>JAJZBX010000073.1 GCA_021846325.1 Actinomycetes bacterium
CTTGTGGGGACGGCCGTGGTGGATCGCCCTGCAACTCGCACTGATCGCGGCCATCTCGCTGCTGCCACTGTTGCCGTGGCGCAACGAGCACCAGCGTCGGAACTGATCAGTTGTCGCCCGACCCCGTGGTCGTCGTCGGGGTGGACCCGTCGGCGTTGTTCTTACCCAGCGGCGACTGGTCGAGCAACTCGACCTCAACCTCGCGATGCCGGGTCGCCTTCACGATCGCCATCCGGTACCGGTTGCGCGCGTCGATCCGGTCGGCGGCCGATTTCGCGCGGGCCATGCGCACGTGCAGCGTCCTGGTCGCCATCGCCACCGAGCGCGCGAAGTCCGCGTCGATGGCCGCCATTGCGTCGCGGTAAGTCTTCTCGTGGTGGGCCGACCTGGTGATCGCCGCCGTCACGGGACCGCGCGCGACGGGCTGGCCGCTCGCGAGCGCCGGCGTGGACAGGGCGAGCGAGGCGACGGCGACCGTCACCCCGACCAGCCTGCGCAGCACGTTCACGTCCACCTCCAACGACCTTCAGCGTACCGACCATTCTTGTGAGGACGTTGTGATTCGCGTCGGTCTTTCGTGAGAGCGCCGGGGAACCGGTACGCTTCGAGACGTGGGTGAGACGAGCGCGACCATCCTGATCGTCGACGACGAAGCGGGCGTGCGGGAACTGCTCGCCGACGCCCTGCGCATCGTGGGCTACGAAACCCTGGTCGCGGGCGACGGCGACGAGGCCCTCACCCTGTGGCGCGCCAACACCGTCGACCTGTGCATCGTGGACGTCAACATGCCCACGATGGACGGCTTCGAGTTCGTCGAGTCCGTGCGGCGCGACGACGCCGCACTGCCGATCCTGCTGCTCTCGGCGCGCGACGCCGCGGCGGACGTCGCCCACGGCCTGCGCATCGGGGCCGACGACTACGTCCGCAAGCCCTTCAGTCTCGAAGAACTGCTCTTGCGGGTGTCGGCGATCCTGCGGCGGACCTCGACGTCAGAGGACGACGAGCGCGTGCTGTCCTGCGGGCCGCTCACGATGAACCTCGACCGCCACGAGGTCACCGTGGGCGACGAGCCCGTCGACATGTCCGCGACCGAGTTCCGCCTCCTCGAGGTGCTGCTCGGCAAGAAGAACCACCTCCTCAGCCGCGAACAACTCCTGCGCGACGTCTGGGACATCACCTTCGACTCCGAGACCTCGGTGCTCGACACGTACATCTCGTACCTGCGTAAGAAGATCCACCGCGACGACTTCGCCCCCATCACCACCGTCCGGGGCGTCGGCTTCAAACTGGTCGATCCGCGCCCGTCGGCGTGACCCTCTCAACACGTCTCACGTACCTACTGATCGTCATCACCGCGCTCGTCGCGTTGCTCGTCGGCGGGTACTCGGTGACCACCGCCACCCACGCGCAGTACGCAACGCTCAACAACGCGATCGACACCGTCGCCACGAGCGGGGCGGGCCATCCGCTCACCGCGCTGAGCGACGCGATCAACATGGTCCAGCAGGACAACCTGAACCTCACCCTCGACGTCATCGACGCCTCGGGCCACAGCACCGTGGTCGCCAACGGGACCGTCGCGCTGTCGGGCCGCCCGACCCGCGCCGACGTGCTCGCCTCACTCGACGGTCTCTCCACCTCGAGCGACCTGCCCGGCTTCGTCTACCGATCCATCGCCATCGGTGGCGGCGACTACCTGCTCATCGCCGGTTCGACGAGTGCGATCTCGGCCTCGTCGCACCGCGTGGTCGAACGCACCATCCTCGTCGGGATCATCGCGGCCCTGGTCATGGGCATCGTCGCTCGACTCTTCATGCGCCGCGACCTTCGCACCTTCGCGGCGCTGACCTCGTTCGCGACCCGCGTCGCCAACGGGGCGGTCGACCTGACGCCGCCCGAGGCGTCGGGCAGCACCGACGTGCGCGAGTTGCAGCGGGCGCTCACCCGGATGGTCGCCGCCCTGCAGTCGACCATCGAGACCGAGAAGCGCACGAGCGAGGCGATGCAGCGTTTCATCGGCGACGCCTCGCACGAGCTGCGCACGCCGCTCACGGTGATCAAGGGCTACACCGACCTGCTCGCGACGACGCCCAACGACGACGCCCAGCGCGAACGCGCGCTCGCGCGGATGCGCACCGAGACGGTGCGCATGGAGTCACTCGTCGCCGACCTCTTGTTCCTCGCCGAGGTCCGAGAGGTCGGCCGCCACGACCACGTCGAGCTCGACCTCAGTGAGGTCGTTGCGACCGCGACGCGCGACTTCGCCCTCGACCACCCCGAGCGCCCGCTCACCGAGCGCATCGCGCCGTCGATCCGGATCCGTGCGCGCCGCGAGTACGTCGAGCGGCTCCTCGCCAACGCCCTCACTAACGTCGTGCGCCACACGGCGCCCTCCGACCCGCTTCGCGTCACCCTCGACGGCCCCGACCCGGCGACCCTGCGCATCGAGGACGGCGGGCCGGGACTGCCCGACGCCTCCTACGGCCAGCGCCTCGAGCAGTTCCGCCGATTCGACCCGTCGCGGTCCCGGGCGTCGGGCGGCTCGGGACTCGGCATGAGCATCATGGCCGACGTCACCGACGCCCTCGGTGGCACCCTCACGACCGAGCGCAGCGACCTCGGCGGGCTCGCACTCGTCTTCCGCTTCCCGACGCGCTCGCTCAGCGACGTTCCTGGAGCAGCGCCAGTCGGCTCTTGAACTCCGCCTCGTCGAGCTCGCCCTTGGCGAAGCGGCTCCGCAGGATCTCGATCGCGTCACCATCGGGTCCGCGCATCGGCGCGCCGTGATCGTGATGGTGGTGGCCGTCGCGGAAGTGACGCACCGAGTAGACCGCGCCCATCACGAGCACCGTCCAGAACAGGATCATGAAGATCACCATCACCACCCACCAACCGGGGCCCCCGCCCTGCCCGTACTGCCAACCGTATCCACCCATGGCGACTACCTCCTTGGCCCTGGACAGACTGTAAACCCGCAACGTACCGGCCTTAAACACCTCTTACAGCGTGTGTCCTATTGCGGACCCACCGGCTCGCCTTGGCTGACCGGCTGGTCAGCACCTGCTCGCCGTCCGGATGACCACCCACTCGGGTGGTCACTTGCCGGTTCCGTCCCAGGGCCCTGTCCTCTCGCGAGGTTTGTTCGGGTGGCGAACGGCTCTTCCCGCGTGCTTCGCGGTGCAGACCCCACTGGGTCAGGTAGTAGCGGACAACGCCGGAGTCCAACGCGCGAGGTTGATCGCGGCGTTGTGGTCGCGGTCGATCGACAGGTCACAGTGCGAACAGACGTAGACCCGTGACGACAGGCTCAACTCGGACTTGACCTCGCCGCAGCCCGAACAAGTCTTACTCGAGGCGAAGAACCGATCGGCGAGGATCACCCGGGCGCCATACCACTGGGCCTTGTAGGTGATCTGACGAGCCAGCTCACCCATCGCGGCGTCGTGGATGGACTTGGCGAGGGATCGGTTCTTCGCCATGCCCGCCACGTTGAGGTCCTCTAACACCAGGGTGGCACAATGCGTGACGAGGTAGCTCGATGCCTGATGCACCAGGTGACGTCTCGTGACGGCGGACATGAGAAAATCCCCATAGGCGGTCATTGAGAATCCCCGGGGGCGGACAAGTCTTCTCCCCAGGCATGGCCACCATATTCCCCACGACAAGGTCGCAAGAACGAATTTCGACCGAC
>JAJZBX010000074.1 GCA_021846325.1 Actinomycetes bacterium
AAGTTCTGGGCCCCGGTGCCCTGGCTCTTGGAGGTGACCATCGTCTTGGAGCTCGCCCTTCGCGACGACCTGCAGGCGGGTATCTTCGCCGCGTTGCTGGTACTCAACGCGGTCTTGGCCGCGACCCAAGAGGGCCGCGCGCACGAGGCGGTCGAGCTGCTGCGCGAACGCCTCAACGTCACGGCCCGGGTGGCGAGAGACGGCCGGTGGACCCAGGTGCCCGCCGGTGAACTGGTGGTGGGCGACCTCGTGCACGTGCGGCAGGGCGACCTCGTGCCGGCCGACCTGCGGCTCGCCGACGGGCGGGTTGACCTCGACCAGTCGGCTCTCACGGGCGAGTCGCGCTCAACGGGAGCCGGTCCGGACGACACGGCCTACTCGGGGTCGGTCGTCGTCTCGGGCGAGGCGAGCGGGTTCGTGACGGCCGTCGCGTCGGCGACGTACTTCGGGCGAACGGCCCAGCTGGTCAGTGTCGCCCAGGCGCCGGGGAACATGGAGCGGCTCATCTTTGGCGTCGTGCGCGGCCTCGTGGGCTTCGCGATCGCGATCGTCGCCGTGGTCGTCGGTTTCGGGCTCGCGCGCCATACGCCCTGGCACGAGCTCGTCCCCTTCGTGTTGATCCTCGTCATCGCGACGGTGCCGGTGGCGTTGCCCGCGACTTTCACGCTCGCGACCGCGCTCGGCAGCAAGGAGATGTCCGAGCGCGGCGTCCTCGTGACCCGGCTCGCCGCCATCGAGGAGGCGGCGAGCATGGAGGTGCTTTGCACCGACAAGACCGGCACCCTCACCGAGAACCGGCTGGCGGTGGCCTCGCTCGCGCCGACGGCGCCCTCGAACGAGACCTACCTGCTCCAGGTCGCCGCCGCCGCCAGTGACGCCGCCACCCAGGACCCCCTCGACGTCGCGATCTTGGCCGCGATGGCGTCGCGCGGCGTCGCGCCGCTCGGCGAGGTGACGAGTTTTACCCCCTTCGAACCGGCGACCAAGCGGTCCGAGGCCGTGGTCGCGACGGCGACCGGCGAACGGCGCGTCGTGAAGGGCGCCCCCCAGGTCGTCGCGGGTCTCGCCGGCGTGGACGCTACGGCGATCGAGGCCGACGTGGCGCGCCTCGCCGCGAGTGGTGCGCGCGTCCTCGGCGTCGCCGCGGGCGAGTCTGGTGCGCTGAAGCTGATCGGGTTGATCGGTCTGTCCGATCCGGCGCGCGCGGACGCGGCCGGGCTCGTCGCGGACATTCATCGCCTGGGGATCCAGGTGGTGATGCTGACCGGCGACGGGCTGGCGACGGCCGGGGCGATCGCCACCGAGGTGGGGATCGGCGAACGGATCGCGCGCGCCGACGTGCTGCGAGACGGCGATTCCACGGATCATCACGGGCACGCGACGACGCGCCCGTGGGAGCGCGACGACTGGCGCGACGTCTACGCCGAGGTGCTGCCCGAGGACAAGATGCGACTCATCGCGAGCCTGCAGCGCGAGTCGATCGTGGTGGGCATGACGGGAGACGGGGTGAACGACGCGCCCGCGCTCAAGATGGCCGAGGTCGGGGTCGCGGTCGCGAGCGCGACCGACGTCGCCAAGGCCGCCGCGAGCCTCGTGCTGACCGACCCGGGGCTCGAGAACATGGTGGCGGCCGTCGAGGTGAGCCGGCGCATCCACCAGCGCATGCTCACCTACACGCTCAACAAGATCATCAAGACCCTCCAGGTGGCGATCTTCCTCGGGGCGGGCTTCGTCGTGTACCGCCACTTCGTGACGACCCCCTCGCTCGTGGTGCTGCTGCTACTCGCGAACGACTTTCCCACCATGTCGCTCGCGACCGACCACGTCCGCTCACCGCGACACCCCCAGCGCTGGCGGGTGCGATCGCTCCTCGTCGCATCGACCGGGATCGCGGTGGTGCTGGTGCTGCTCTCCTTCGCGTTGTGGTGGTTCGGGACGGCGCGTCTGCACCTCGGACTGGCCCCGATGCAGACGCTCGTCTTCGTCTGGCTCGTCACCTCCGGTCAGGCCACGCTGTACCTCGTGCGCGAGCGCGGACACTTCTGGCACTCGCGACCGAGCACCTGGCTCGCCGCGACGAGCGCCGGGGCCGTCATCGTCGTGGTGATCCTCGCCACGACCGGCGTGCTGATGACGGCGATCGGGCTCGATGCCCTCATCGCGGTGCTCGTGACGACGGTGCTCTACCTCGTACTCGTCGACCTGGCAAAGGGCGCGATCTTTCGTGTCGCGGGACTGCGCCGATAAGGAGAGACGAACGGCGGCGCGAATTGAGCGACGTTCGTGGGAGTCGGATCGTGAAAGCGAGAGCGGCGCTCGAGACGAGCCGTGGGCGTGCGTGAACTGGTGACACGTGCGGTGCAATCGAGACTTGTTTCGCCCTTCGACGAGATCGGCCCGTACCGGGACGAAGCACCCGGGTGAACTGACTTCGGGTTCGACCACGCGACGAGCGACCCAGACCGTGGCAACGAGCGCCGCGGGACGTCCACCGTCGCGGGGTGCCTCAGCCATGATGTCGTAGCGACGACGTGAGAAGCGAGGATTCGAGATTGCTTCGGCGTGAACCCCTATCTGGTTCTCACCACACCAGTGCGTTTCGTGAATTCGCGCGGTCCGGCATCGCGTTCGAGTAACCGTAACCGCGCAAGGCGGTCGAAGGATCGACGCGCTACTGGAAGTCGTCGGCGATGCGCTTGAGCCCAACGATTGCCTCGCGGAGCGATGGCAACCGTTCGACGATGACGGACTCCACAACGGCGAAGTCGGTGTCGTGATAGTGATGCACCAAGACGTCGCGCATTCGCGCAATTTGGTTCCAGGCGATATCGGGCGCAGCGTCGAGCAGCAGGGGATTGAGGTGCTTGACCGCCTCGCCAATCTCCATTAGTCGCGCTCGACAGGCGTCGTAGACAACGCCGTCGTGCAGGTTACCGCGGGCCACGTATTCGTTTATGGCGTCGATCGCGTCTTCAATATCGGATAACCGTTCGCGGTCACGACGAGTCACAACGGTACGGCCTCGGCGAACACATCATCTTTCACGAATGGCCGCAGCCCGCGCGCCGTGCAAACGTCCACCCTTACGCCGAGTTCCTCCTCCAATTCGCATCCGAGAGCCAAGATGTCGAGGGGATGGGCGTTTTCATCAAAGTCGACCAAAACGTCGAGATCACTCTCGGACGTTTCCGCCCCGCGCACAACGCTACCGAAGAGACGAACATTGTGAGCGTGGTTGCGCGCCGAGATAGCGAGGACCGCCTCGCGGTGTGCGAGCACCAAGCGCCCGAGCGGCGAGATGGCGATGAACGTTTCTCCCACGACCGTGAGTCTACGTTGGTGCCCCGTCCGCTGGTCCGCGGTTGTCGCCGAGGACCTCGTGACAACCGGTGTGTCTGACGGCGATCGGACTCGGCCTCCTCGTCTCGATGCTCGTGACGACGGTGATCAACTTTGACCTCGTCGACCTGGGTGCGAGCGCGATCGTTCGTGTCGCGGGACTGCGCCGATAGGTAGAGAACAACGGCGGCGCGAATTGAGCGACGTTCGTGGGAGTCGGATTTCCTCAGAGTGGCGCCAGAGGCGCATCGTGTGCGACTGACGTTGCAAGCAGTGACAACCGGTGCTCGATCCATCGTCGAGACCGACTCTTCGGGCGAGCTACCCGACGGTACGGGCGC
>JAJZBX010000009.1 GCA_021846325.1 Actinomycetes bacterium
ATTTGACGAGCGCCACCGCCTCAGTTTTGAACTCGGAGGGATATCTGGTTTGACGGGCCACGGATGGCTCCTTCCTTTTGGGGCCTTCCCCAAAATTTAGGTGTCCATCAAACCGTGGCAACTCCACACCCGTCTGACGGTCGAGTCAGGCTCCTCGGGGACACTGAATCAAATCAAAACTCCACCGGACGCCGAACGGATGGGCGATTGGAGCGTGTTGCAGTGATGAGTATCACAACGCCAGGCGAAGGGGACGCGCAACGATTTGTCAGATGCCACCACTCAGGCGATGCCACGCCAAATTCGACATCGTGTGGGGTTGGCACGGTATGGGCTCTGGGCCTGGCGTCCCACGTCGCTCCAAAATTCTTCGACAACTTTGGTGCGCCGGCCGGGACTTGAACCCGGAACCTGTTGATTAAGAGTCAAATGCTCTGCCAATTGAGCTACCGGCGCACCCCGAGTCTATACCGGCACCCGCGGACCGCTGGGGGCTAGGGGTGCTGGATCGCCTTGACTTCGAGGAACTCTTCGAAACCGTACTGGCCGAGTTCGCGTCCAATGCCCGACTGCTTGTAACCGCCGAAGGGCGCGACGACGTTGAAGGCGCCACCGTTGATCTCAACTTGGCCCGTCCGGAGTTTGCGCGCCACCTCGAAGGCCTGTTCATCGCTGGCCGCCCAGACGCCGCCGGCGAGACCGTACGCCGAGTCATTGGCGATCGCGATGGCCTCCGCCTCGGTGTCGTAGGCGATGATCGACAAGACGGGGCCGAAGACCTCCTCCTGCGCGATTGTCATGTCGTTGGTGACGTCGGTGAAGACCGTCGGTTGTACGTAGTAGCCCTTCTCGAGCCCGTCGGGTGGCGTAATTCCCCCACAGAGGAGGCGAGCACCTTCGCTGACGCCCTTCTCGATGTAGGTGCGCACGCGTTCCAGTTGCGCCTGGCTGGCGAGGGGGCCGAGGAGACTCGAACCCGATATTGGATCGGCGGGCTGGAAGCCCGTCGCCGTGGCAACAGCCACCTCTTCGACTTCGGCCAGCCGCGAACGGGGCACGATCATTCGTGTGAGCGCCGAGCACGTCTGGCCCGAATTGAGGTAGCACTTGAAAACGCCGTCGGCCACCGCCCTGGGGAAATCGGCTCCCTCCAAGATGATGTTCGCGGATTTACCCCCGAGCTCGAGCGAAACTCGCTTCACCATCTCGGCAGCGATCTGCATGACGCGCTTGCCGGCGCGTGTCGATCCAGTGAAGGTGACCATGTCGGTCTTCGGGTGGGCGACAATCGCCTCACCTACGACCGGACCCAGGCCCGTGACCATATTGAACACGCCGGCGGGCAGGCCAACCTCATCGATGATGTCAGCGAGGAGAAACGCGTTCACCGGCGCAACCTCGCTGGGCTTAAGAACGATGGTGCATCCAGCGGCCAGTGCCGCGGCCACCTTGTTCGCGATCTGGTGCAGCGGGTAGTTCCACGGCGTGATGGCCGCCACCACGCCGACGGGCTCGCGTACGAGCGTCGAGTTGCCAACTTCTTGCTCCCAAGCGAAGTCAGCGGCCCGACGGGCGTTATCGGCGAAGGTCGCGATGGGCAGACCAACCTGGATTCCCTTGGCGAGCATGAGCGGCATACCGACCTCGTGGGCAATGGTCTCGGCGATGTCGTCGCTGCGTTCGGCCAACCTTTCCGAGATCCGCTGCAGGAATTCGGAACGCTCCTTCGGACTCGTGTTCGACCACGCCGTGAACGCCGCGGCCGCCGCGTCGACCGCGGCATTGGCCTCGGCGACCGTGCCGACCGGTACGGTCGCGTACAGCTCACCGGTGGCCGAATCGGTCACCGCAAGGACGTCAGCCGACGACGCGGGTACCCACGAGCCGTTGATGAAAAATGAGTCACGAGTAATGGTCATGGTTCCCCCTCGGGGCGCGAGCGGGCCCCGAGGCAGAATCTACACGGGTCCGTCGAAAGTAGTGACGTGACGCGCCGAAGTCAGTGGGGTGAGCGACGGGGGTCGAACCCGCGACCTCCAGGACCACAACCTGGCGCTCTAACCAACTGAGCTACGCCCACCAAGAACTTCCAGTATGGCACAGCGCTTACTTCGCGGCCCGTGGCGCACCGTCACCGTATTCTTCGGTACGCTTCGATCACGCCTCCGTAGCTCAACTGGATAGAGCAGACGGTTTCTACCCGTCAGGTTGCGGGTTCGACTCCTGCCGGGGGCACGTATGGCGATGCCGTTTCAAACGCAAGCTCCGAGTGTGCGGTCAGCGAGGTTCGACCGTCGCGGCCGCTCGTGCATGTCGGGTTCGACACGTCACGAGCGTGACCCGGTGGCGCCCCACGGCTCGGGATCAAAGGGCAACGCCGTTTCAGTGACAAGTCGGGTTGTCATTGCGTCCACCGTCTCGATCGTCCTAGCGGGGACTATCGCCGTGACCTCGGCGTTCGCGGGCGTCGCGAAGCCGGCACGGCTGATTGTTCCCCGTGGCGCAACGGCGCTGTACTGGAGTTACCCGATGCCGTTGCCATCGGGAACCCACGACGGCACGATCAGGATCACCAACCCCAACACCATCGCTCGCGTGCTCGACATGGTGAATGCCTTGCCGGTCTCGACGTACCGCGCGGATCAAATCTGTCCAATGGACATCATGGTCCCCGATGTCCTTCGTTTTTCGCGATCGACCGCGGCCGCGGCGTTCGCGGTCGTGGTCTTCCAATTGGGCGGCTGCCCCACGGCGACCGTCTATCGGCACGGCGTTGCGCAGCGTCCGACGCTCGGTGGCTGGTCGCTGCCAAACCAGTACGCCGCCATCGAAAAGGTGATGTCACCGCGGGGTCAACCTCTCGCGTAGCTGCGGTGTCGAGGCGCTGACCACCTCACCGTCACGCCGTGGCGAACATCGGCCGCATCGTCAGTCGTGTGGCGCGTTGCGTTGTGGAAATTGGTTCACGTGACCCTGGGGATTCGTGGCGTCCACTCGACCCCACCGTCGGCGGTTTCCCACAGCGTTGAGGTGTTTCCGTAATTGGCGAATGGCTCAAGGATGACGCCGCGTTGTGCGCTGAAGAAGATGGGCGCTTGCGTCGAGCTGCCCGTGTTGCCAATCGCTGGCGAGGCGAGCCGCCAACGTGCTCCACCGTCTCGGCTGACGAGCAGCGCCGTCCGATCACCCGAAATGAACAGCGAGTTCGTGGGTGCCGCGACCACGGCGCCCACGTACCCGGCGTTGAGCACGGGACTCGAGCAGCTTCGGCGACTCGGCGTGATGCAGTCGGTCATGACCTTCCACGAGCGCCCGCCGTTGGTCGAACGCAGCACCGACTTCAGTTCTTCGCCAGCGCTCGCTTCGGTGGCGCATACGGCGTAGAGCGAAGCGCCGCGGCCCGCCGCAATCGATATGGACATGACGTTGAGGTCCCGCGGCATCGCGCACGAAATCACGCGGTGGGACCACTGTGCGCCGCCGTCGGCGGTGATCCAGAACGACGTTCGCCCGAGATTGCTCGAGCCACCCTGCGGGGCTGACTCGAGTATCGCGCGTCGAGAACTGACGCGCAGTAGAAAGGTCTGTCCGTTCGCCACGGCCCGAAATTGACGCGGCGCAATCGCCCGCGACGGCGTGGCTAGCGACTGCCAGCTGCGACCGCCATTGGAGGACGTTCGCAAGTCGAGTTGACAACGCAGTGATGCCGAGCCCGGGGAACAGGCCGACTCGAGCATCCACACCGATGTACCGACGATATCGATGGCGAGCACGGCGGCGCGTTGTACGCTTCGGGTCCACGTACGACCTCCATCGTGCGTGGTGAAAAGACCCGGCCCGTAGAGAAATCCGTTTCCGTTGGCGCCGAACACCACCGCGGTGGGTCCGAACGAGTCGTTGCAGTTCCACGACGTCACCGCCGTGAGGGGACCGAAGGTCGCCCCCCCGTTCGAGGTCGGTCCGGCCATGTCGGTGCAGGTCGTCGCGGTGGTTCGGGTGAAGACGCCGATCCCACTGTTCGGTGTGGCGAAGGCGACGAGTGTCAGCTGTTCGTTCGCTGAACTCGACGTCGACGCGCTCGCCGGTTGCGTGAGCAGCATCAACGCCGACGCGGTCAGGGCGAGACGCCCAATGAAGCTCGACACGTGGTGACGGTACCACCACCGTGGGCTCGTACGGCCATCCTGGTCGGGGCGCCCGGATTCGAACCGGGGACCTCGTGCTCCCAAAGCACGCGCGCTAACCAAGCTGCGCTACGCCCCGCCCCTGTTACTACGTGGGTCACGCTACTACGTGGGGTGCGCGTCACTCGCTCGAGCGATGGCACCGCGGTGACCCAGTGGAGTGAAGCGACCTTCGCGCACGGCCACCGGTGCGCGATCTGGCGAGAGGCGAGTGCGCCGACCACGCCCGCTGCCGCGGTCGGTGACGCCCTAGGGTGAAGGCGAGTGGCGAAAGGATGAGGGTTGGGAGATTCCGTAGCCTACGCGTGGATCGTTGACGCGCTAGAGGAGACGTGGCGCACCATTGACGGCGTCGTGCGCCCCCAAGCACCGTTGGCGTACGACGCGATGACGCCGTGCCCGGGCTGGAGCGTGCGCGACGTGCTGAGCCATCTGCTCGGATTCGAACAGGTGCTCAATGGCGCGACGCCGCCGCGCTTCCAGGGTGAGTACCCACCGTACGTGCAGAACGACATCGGACGGCTCAATGAGGCTTTTGTCCAAGCCAATCGCGATCGACCCGGCATCGACGTCCTCAATTCGTTTGTTCGCGCGACGCAGGAGTCGCTCGCGCGACTGCGAGCCCTGGCTGGTGACGATTGGGATCGCGTCGGCTGGAGTCCCGAAGGTGAACGCCCCTACCACCGTTTCCAAGAGACGAGGGTGTTGGACAGTTGGATACATCTACAAGACATCCGAGACGCTCTACTCGAACCCGCGGACGACCACGGACCGGCGGAGGAGATCGTCGTCAACCGGTTCGAGGCGGCACTCCCGTTCGTCGTTGGCAAGAAAGTTGGTGCGCCTGACGGGTTCACGATGCAACTGAATTTGGGCGGGCGCGCCGGTCGCACGATCACGTTGGCGGTCGCGGACGGTCGTTGTCGCCCGGTCAGCGCCTTGGTCACGCCGCCCACGCTCGAGATGAGCACGCCCGTTGCCCTGTTCTGGCGCCGGGCCGCCGGCCGGATTAGCGCCGACGCCTTTTTGGGTGCGTCGGCGACCGACGTACGAGGCGATCACGCATCGGCTCGCGCCTTCGCGCAGGCGCTGCGGGTGATGATTTGATCGCCATCGGCTAGGCGGTAGGCTGGCTGCTCCTATGCGCGCCACCGCCTCTCCCGGGGATACCAACCACGTCAAGCTCGTCGTCGAAGTGGACGAGGTCGAAATGTCCGACGCCATCGACCGAACTGCGTCGACACTCGCCAAACAGGTGTCGGTCAAGGGATTCCGCAAGGGTAAGGTGCCCAAGAGCGTCCTGATTGCCCACATTGGCGGCGCCGACGTCTTGCGGGGCGAAGCGATCCGCGAGTCGATTCCCGACTTTTACGCCCGGGCCGTCGCCGACGCCGCGATCGACCCGATCAGCGAGCCGACGATCACCGTGACCGCCGGGGAAGACCACGGTGAGCTCGTCTTCGAAGCCGACGTCGAGATCCGACCCGAAGTGGTAATCAGCGGGCAGGGCGGCTTGCGGGTAACCCTGCCGTCGCCCCAAGTCACCGACGTCGAAGTCGACGCCCAGATCGACCAGTTTCGCGAGACTGACGCCACCCTGCACGACGTGGACCGTCCCATCGTGACGGGCGATCTGGTGACGATGGACGTGCACGTGACTGAGGTAGGCGCCGAAGGCGAGCCGTTCGAGATGAACGACTTCATGTACACCGTTGGTTCGGGTGCCATCACGAGCGGCGTGGACGAACTGATTCTCGGACTGCGGGCCGGCGAGGACCTGACCGTGAGTGGCACGGGGCGCAGCGGCAATGACGCGACGTACGTGCTGCACCTGAAGCAAATTAAAGAACGCGTGCTGCCCGAATTGAGCGATGAGTGGGTGGTGGAGAACACCGAATGGACCTCGGCCGATGAGATGCGCGACGCACTGCTCGACCAGATGCGCCGACGCAAGGTCGCCGAGGCGCGCTACGCACAACGAGACGCCGCCCTCGTCGCCCTGGGCGAATTGGTCGTCGAGGGCGACGCACCCGAGTCGCTGGTGGTGAGTGAGACCAACGAACGGCTGCACAACCTAGGGCAGCGACTGGCTGAGCAGAAGCTCGACTTTGAAACGTTTCTCCAGATTACGAATCAGTCCGCCGACTCGCTTCTCGCGACCCTGCGCGAGGACGCCGCTCGGGCAGTGCGGATCGATTTGGCGCTGCGAGCACTCGTACGCGCGGAGGGACTCGAACCGACGGAACAGGAGATTGACGACGAGTTCGAGCGAACAGCCGCGTCGATGGGCGTCGCGGTCGACGTACTTCGCGCCAACCTGCACGACACCGGCCGCACCGTGGCGTTCGTCGCCGAAGTCGCCAAGATGAAGGCGTCTCGATGGCTGCTGGACAACGTGACGTACGTTGATCCGGCGGGACTGGAAATCGATCGTGGGCTGCTACGTGACGACGAAACCCCCAACGACGACGAGACCTCCATCGCCGACGCGTAAGGTGGAGTCGTGATTGAACACTTTCGTGCCCAGAATTATTTGGTTCCTACCGTTGTCGAGTCATCGAACCGAGGCGAGCGCGCCTACGACCTCTACAGCCGCCTGCTGCGCGAGCGCATTATCTTTCTCGGCACACCCATCGACGACACGGTCGCGAATCTGATCTGCGCCCAGATGCTCTTTCTCGAGTCCGAGGATCCCGAGAAGGACATCAACCTCTATATCAATTCGCCCGGCGGGGACATCACGGGTCTGCTCGCCATCTACGACACGATGAAGTACATCAAGCCCGATGTTTCGACATTTTGCTTCGGTCAGGCGGCGTCGGCCGCGGCCGTTCTGCTCGGCGCTGGCGCCAAGACCAAGCGCTACGCCTTGCCCCACGCCCGGGTGCTGCTACACCAGCCGTGGGGTGGCGTCGGTGGCCAAGCGTCCGACATTGAGATCCAGGCGCGCGAAATCTTGCGCATGAAGGACATGCTCAACCAGATGTTGGCGAACGACACCGGTCAATCGGTGGAGCGAATCACCAAGGACACCGATCGAGATTTCATCATTGGCGCCGATGAGGCGGTCGAATACGGCCTGATTGACGAGGTCATCAGCGCGCGTCCGTAGGTTCCCGCTTTCGCAGTGGCTGACTCCTAGGATGGTTCTGTCAGGTCGTGGCGGAGGATAATCGGTGGCAAAGTTTGGCGAAGGCAGCGACCTCATCAAGTGCAGTTTCTGCGCGAAGGGTCAAAAGCAGGTCAAGAAACTCATCGCGGGTCCCAGCGTGTACATCTGCGACGAGTGCATTGATCTGTGCAATGACATCATTGCCGACGAGTTCGGTGACCGTCCGGAGTTCGTTCTCGACGCGCTACCGACGCCGCGAGAGATCTCGTCGTTTCTCGACGACTTCGTGATCGGCCAGGTGGAAGCGAAGAAGATCCTCGCCGTAGCCGTCTACAACCACTACAAGCGCATCCAGACGGGACCGCTGCACGATGACGACGTCGAAGTCGCTAAGTCCAACGTCCTGCTGCTCGGCCCCACCGGGTGCGGCAAGACGTTCTTGGCTCAGACCTTGGCGCGGATGCTCAACGTGCCCTTCGCGATTGCTGACGCCACCGCGTTGACCGAGGCGGGCTACGTGGGTGAGGACGTCGAGAACATTTTGCTCAAACTGTTGGCGGCGGCCGATTTCGACGTCAAGCGGGCCGAGCGCGGAATCATCTACATCGATGAGATCGACAAAATTGCGCGCAAGGCTGAGAATCCTTCGATCACCCGTGACGTGTCGGGAGAGGGAGTGCAGCAAGCACTCCTGAAGATCCTCGAAGGTACGGTCGCGAGTGTCCCACCCCAGGGCGGCCGCAAGCATCCGCATCAGGAATTCATCACCATTGACACGTCAAACATCCTCTTCATTTGTGGCGGAGCTTTCGCCGGTCTCGAGTCAATCGTCGAACGGCGATTGGGCAAGAAGTCAATCGGTTTCAACGCCCCCGTTGAGTCCAAGCGCGCGGGCGACATCGAACTCTTCCGACACGTGTTGCCCGAAGACCTCATGAAATTCGGTCTCATTCCCGAATTCATCGGACGCCTACCGGTCATCGGTGCCGTGCAGCAACTGGATCGGGCCATGCTCATCCAGGTGCTCACCGAGCCCAAGAACTCGCTGGTCAGGCAGTTTCAACAGGTGCTCGCGATGGATGGCGTCGAGTTGGTCGTCGAGCCCGACGCGCTGTCGGCGATCGCCGATTTGGCGCTCCAGCGCGGTACCGGTGCCCGGGGCCTGCGCTCGATATTGGAGAGCGTGCTGCTCGAGACGATGTATGACGTGCCCGGCCGTAGTGACGTCATCCGCTGCGTGGTCACCGGGGAGACCGTGCGAGACCGAGTGGCGCCGAGCTACGAACTACGAAAGACGACGCGTACTCGTCGCGCGAGTTAGGCCGTGCGCTTCGAGACGTACGGTGCGGCGCTGGCGTGGCTGGAATCGCACGTCGACTTCGAGCGGGTGTCGCCAAACCGACGCACGCCACCCACCCTGCAGCCGATGGTCGATACGCTCGCGCTGCTCGCTGAGCCGCACCACGACTACCCGTCGATTCACGTGACGGGAACGAACGGCAAGGGCACCACGACGACGTTGGCCAGTGCACTGTTGCGAACGACGGGCTTGCGGGTGGGAACCTTCACGAGCCCGGACCTTCACGCCGTCAACGAGCGAATCGCCGTGAACGGCGATCCCATCGACGACGAAACGTTTCGGGGGCTGCTCGGACGACTCGCCGACGTGGAGGCCGTCAGCAAGATCGTGCTCACTCGATTTGAACTGCTGAGCGTGGCGGCGCTACTGCACTTTTCCGACGAGGGCGTTGACGTCGCGGTGATCGAAGTGGGACTCGGCGGCACGTGGGATTCGACCAACGTGATTGACGGTGCGGTCACGGTGCTGACGAACGTCGATCTGGATCACACGGCGGTGCTCGGTCCCACGATCGGCGATATCGCACGAGACAAAGTTGGCATCTTTCGCCCGGGCGCCGTGGCGGTCGTCGCCACGGCCAACGCCATCGTGGTGGACATTGCCCGGCGCCGCGTCGAGGACGTCGGTGCGACGCCGTGGTTCCTCGGCGACGAGTTCGATCTCGAACGTAACGACCTCGCGGTGGGGGGACGACTCGTAACCGTGCGAACTCCCTTCGCGCACTACGACGAGATCGGCCTCTCACTTCACGGCATTCATCAGGGGATGAACGCAACAACCGCCATCGTGGCCGTGGAAGCATTTCTGGGGCGCGCCCTGGGTGAGGAGGTGGTGCGCACGACGCTCGGTCGCGCACGCATGCCGGGACGCATGGAGGTATTGACCCATCACCCGATGCTGGTCGTCGACGGCGCGCACAATCCGGCCGGGATTGCGGCGCTGGTGTCGACCCTTGACGGTGCGTTCCACGTCGAGGGGGAGCGTCGTTGCGTCGTGGGCATGCTGACGGGGCGCAACGTTGATGACATGGTGGCGCCACTCGTGTCCATCGGATTCACGGAGTTCCACTGCTGCGCCCCACAGTCGCCCCGAGCCGTCGAGGCAGCGGCGGTGGCCGCGGCCGTGCGACGCCACGGCGGCGTCGCCTTCGAGCACCGAACGAGCAGCGCGGCGTTGGCGCACGCTCGCGAGCGATCGACCGACGATGACCTCATCGTGGTGACCGGTAGTCTCTACGTCGTCGCCGAGGTGCGTGCCGAGGTCCTGCGTATCGCGACTCGGCACGCCAGCTGAGACTGTTAGATTGCAACGTCGTGAATCGAACTCTGGTCATCGTCAAGCCCGACGCGGTCGAACGGGGACTGGTCGGCGAAATTGTCGGCCGTCTAGAACGCAAGGGACTGCGATTCGTTGCGGCAACCTTTGGAACCCTGGACCGTTCCGTCGCGGCGCTCCATTACGCCGAACACGAGGGGCGGCCCTACTACGACGGGCTACTGGACTTCATCACCCGCGGACCCGTCTTGGTGGCGGTCGTCGAGGGGCCCACCGACGCGTGGCGGGTTGTTCGTTTGATGATGGGCGCGACGAATCCGCTCGACGCGGCGCCGGGAACCATTCGCGGCGACTTGGCTACCGTCATGGCGGAAAATCTCATCCACGGCTCGGACTCGGCCGAATCGGCTCGTCGTGAGATCGATATTTTCTTTCCCCACCTCGGTTCCTAACCGTGGCTGGTCGACGCGGACCAACTTGCCCTAGCCTTACGTTGTGTGAGGTGGCGCCTGCAACCTCGTTAAAGGGTTTCTATGGTTGATAGTCGGTTCTCGTTGCTCGGTCGCGATATGGCAGTCGACTTGGGTACCGCCAATACGCTGGTCTACGTGCGCGGCCGCGGCATCATCTTGAACGAGCCGTCGGTGGTAGCGGTCGACGTGAAGGATGGTAAGCCGCTGGCGGTGGGTGCCGAGGCGAAACGGATGATCGGGCGAACCCCGAGCAATATCCAGGCGATTCGACCGCTCAAGGATGGCGTCATCGCAGATTTCGAGATCTGCGAGAAGATGCTCCGTTACTTCATCCACCGAGTACACCAACGGAGGTTTGCCAAGCCCCGTATGGTGATATGCGTCCCGTCGGGGATCACGGGGGTCGAGCAACGAGCGGTGATGGAGGCCGCGGAGTTCGCCGGCGCTCGCAAGGCGTACATCATTGAAGAGCCGATGGCCGCCGCGATTGGGGCCGGCCTGCCGATTCACGAGCCCAGCGGCAACATGGTCGTTGACATCGGGGGTGGCACGACCGAAGTGGCGGTCATCTCACTGGGCGGCATCGTGACGAGTCAATCAATCCGGGTCGGCGGGGACGAACTCGACGAAGCGTTAGTGGCGTTCGTCAAGAAGGAGTTCCAGCTCGCCCTCGGCGAGCGCACCGCCGAGGAGATCAAGATTCAGCTCGGTTCGGCGTATCCGCTCGAGCAAGAGCTGCGTGCGGAGATACGCGGTCGCGATCTGGTGACGGGGTTGCCGAAGACCGTCGTCATCTCGACCGAGCAGATTCGTCAGGCGATGGAAGAGCCGGTGCAGGCCATCGTGGACGCCGTCAAGGTGACACTCGATCGAACCCCGCCGGAATTATCATCTGACCTGATGGAGCAGGGTATCGTCTTGACCGGAGGTGGTGCGCTCCTCAACGGGATCGCCCAGCGACTGGAGGTTGAGACGAACATGCCAATCATCGTGGCGAACGACCCCCTGAATTGCGTGGCCCTCGGCAGCGGGATGTGCCTCGAAGAGCTCGAGACGTTCTCTCGCATGTTGAAGTCCAGCCCGTCTCGTTAACGCGTGGTCAGCGACCGTTCTAGACGGCGGGCGTGGACGCTCGGAGTGGGAACGCTCGTCGTGGTTACGGCGCTCTACCTCACGGTGGGCGTGGTGTCGGGACTGCGCAGCGTCGCCAACCTCGTGGTGGCGCCATTCAGCTGGACGATCGATGCCGTGGCGCGTCCCATCGGCCATCTTTTCGCCGGCGCCATCAACTACAGCGACGTGGTCGCGCAGAACGAGCGTCTGCGCTACGAGTTGGGCCGAGCTCAGCAGCGGGTCAACGAGTCCTGGGCGATGCAGCGCCAGTTGACACAGTTGACGACGGAACTTCACGTGCCCTTCGTCGGATCGCTGTCAACGGTGGCGGCACAGGTGGTCAGTTTTTCACCGACGAACTTCGTGGCGACCTTCGATATCTCCAAAGGCCGCGACAGCGGCGTACTCGACGGCATGCCGGTCGTCGCGAACGGTGGGCTCGTCGGCACGGTCATCTCAACGACGCCTCGCGGCGCGACGGTGCGGATGATCACCGACGTCTCATCGTCGATAGGGGTGACCTACGGCAACGGTCACCAATCGATGGTGATCGGTGGTGGTGGAGTCAACAACGCACTGTCGGCGACGGGCGTAGATCTCACGTCGGCGCTACCGGTCGGCACCGTACTGGCCACCAATGGGCTAAGTGGCGGCCTCTATCCGCCCGGACTTCCCGTCGCCCGCGTTGCGCACGTCGCGCTGACGCCGGGTTCGACGACCTACAACGTGACGGTGGCTCCCACCGCCGACCTGCACCACCTGTTCTACGTGGACGTTGTTCTGTGGGAGCCGTCTACGTGACGCGAGCGATTGTTCCAGTCGCGTTCGTCACGTTGGCCATCGTCGGTATCCAACTCGCCGTGCTCTCCGCGCTGCGGGTCGATGGCGTCGTCGTGATGCTCGTGTGGCTCTGGCCGTTCGTCGTCGGGTTGACCGGCTATACCGGTCTCGCGATCTGGAGCGCGGTGTTGTCGGGCCTGTTCTTTGACACCCACAGTGCTGCGCCGTTCGGTCTGACCATCGTGGTCGCCGTGGCGCTGGCGTACTTCGCGTCTCGCCTCGGTCGCGAGGGCGTCGGTGACCTGGAGTCCGCGGCGTGGTGGGTGACGCCGGTGCTGGCCGCTCTGGCGGGACTGTTGGCGCCAGCGTGTTACGTGATGTTGGGCTACGTCGAACTTAACTTCGGACTCTGGCGCGGCAGCGTGCTCGCGAGTATGGAGGTGAACGCGGTTGCCTTCTTCATTCTCGCACGCCCGAGCGCGCGCTTGGCTCGTCGACTGGCGCGCACCGAGGGGCGGCGACGGTGAAGCGGTCGTGGCGCGAGCGACCGACGGGATCGCTGTTTTCACGTCTCTGGCGACCGTGGGAGACGCTGAATCCGCTGCGGCGACGCGGTCGCTCGATCAACGTGCGCCGGACCGTTGGCATCCGAGACCTAGTGGCGTCGCCCGACGAAATCGAGGTCCGTCCCGAGCGTCGCTGGCGAATCATCGGTGGGTTCTTCGTTCTGCTGTTACTGCTCTTGATCTACCGGCTCTTCACGTTGCAGATTCTCGATTATCGAACGGCCGTCGCCACGGTCGACGCGAACTCCCTGCGAGTGAGCACGATTCCGGCGGCGCGCGGTCTCATCGTTGATCGATACGGCCGACCACTGGTGACCAACGCGATGACCACCGAGATCCAACTGTCGCGGGCGGAGGCCACGCTGGATCCGGCGATCAAGGGAACGTTGTCCGTGCTGACCGGCGTGAGCATCTCCGCGATCAATGCCGCGCTCAACAACGTGCAGTACAACCCGTACCAACCGGCGCCGATCATGATGAACGCGCCGAGCGACGTGGTGCAGTTCATCAAGCTGCACCCCAGCGAGTTTCCGGGCGTCACGATATTGAGCGTCGCTCGGCGGTCGTACCCCAACGGTGGCACGGTCGGGTCCCAGGTCCTGGGCTACGTGGGTCCGATCACCGGGGCGGAGATCGCCGCCCACCCGAACCAGGGTTATCAGACGGACTCCCAGATCGGTAAGACGGGCATCGAGGCCTTCTACGAGCAGTACCTGCGGGGTCACGACGGCACCCAAACGCTCGAGGTCAACGCGTTCGGCAACATCCTCGGCGTGGCGAAGACGACGCCTCCCACGAGCGGTGACACCGTCGTCTTGAATATCGACGAGGGTCTCCAGCGAGCCCTCGACGGCTACCTGGCCCAGCAGGTGCTCCTCGATCGCAAGACCTTCGACCCGGTGTCGCACCGCTACCCGCAGGCGGTCAACGGCGCCGCGGTCGTCTTGGATCCCAACACGGGCGCCGTGCTGGCGATGTCGAGTTTCCCGTCCTACAACCTCAACTCCTTCGTCAACGGGCTGTCGCAGAAGACCTTCAACAGCCTGATGAAGGTTGGCGCGTTCAACAACTACGCCATCCAGGGTCTCTACACTCCGGGTAGCACCTTCAAACTGGTCACCGCGACCGCGATGATGCAGACGGGCATCTTGTCTCCCAACACCCTGGTGAACGACACCGGTATCTACGTCGTGCCAGGGTGTCTGCAGGGCGGGCACGGCTGCGTCTTTCATGACGCCGAGACCTACGGTAACGGACTGGTCAACTTGCCATTGGCGATCACGGTCTCGTCGGACTACTACTTCTACAACCTCGGCTACCTGTTCTGGATCCATCAGAACAAGTACGGTCAGACCGCCATTCAGAACGTCGGGCACCAATACGGCCTCGACCAATACACGAACGTTGACCTGCCCAATGAGGTCGTTGGCCGCATCGACTCACCCGCGGTTCGCAAGCAGCTGCACGCACTGGCGCCCAAGGCGTTTCCAACCGTCGCCTGGTACACCGGGGACAACATCGAGATGGCCTTCGGCCAGGGTGCGACGGCGATCACGCCGCTGGCGCTCGCCGACGCGTACGCCACCTTCGCCAACGGCGGAACGCGCTACGCACCCGAAGTGGCCGCCGCCATCGTGAACCCCTCGGGCAAGCTCATCGAGCGCTATCAGCCACGGGTGTTGGGCCACGTCTACCTACCGCCGTCGGTGCGCGGGCCGATACTGCAGGGGTTCTACGGCGCGATCAACAATCCGCGGGGGACCGCGTACTACCCGTTCCACAAGATCGCGAACTTCTCACTGAGTCAGTACCCGCTCGGTGGCAAGACGGGAACGGCGTCGAACGCTCCCGGTATGGAACCGAACTCCCTGTTCGTCGGCTTTGGGCCGATCAATCACCCCAAGTACGTGGTGGTCTGCGTTATCGGCGAGGGTGGGTACGGCGCGAACGCCGCGGCACCGGTGGTGGCCGAGGCGTTCAACTACCTCGTCGCGCACCCCATCCGCCCGCTCTCACTGAAGCCGAAGCTGACGTTGCCAACGACGACGACTTCAACCACGTCGACCGTCGCCCACGCGGGGTCCACGACGACCTCGACCACGTCGACCGTCGCCCACGCGGGGTCCACGACGACCAGCCCGTCGGTGACGAAGGCCGGATAGCGGCTCGCGCCACCCCAAGGTGTAGCCTGGTCCCGTGGGGCGTAGCTGTGCAGGGTGCACGGTACGCGTGAAAACGCAGTGCTCGCGACGAAACGAATTGTCGCGAGCGAGTTTCGAGGACGACGTGATCCAATCCAGTTCGATGGTGTTGGTTGGCTTTCCAGTTCTCGCGTTCGTGACGATCGGTATCGTCGCGTGTTCCCTCAGCCCCGATGCCGCCGCGGCTATCCCGCGCGGATCCCAACGTCCTGATCGCTGGTGCGATCGGGCCCATCAGAACGCAAGGAGCGTCCGTCGTGAGCGACGAGAACAGCAAATCCGCAACTTCCCCAACCGGTCCCCGAATTGGTGACGTCCGTCCAGCACCACAAATAGGCGATACGCGTCCGGGGTCACCAACCAATGCAACGGGTGCCCCGACCGTTGGCGCTGGTGGTTCCGGGGGCTCTAGCAGTTCCCCCGGTGGCGCCCGTCGTCGGCGAGGTGGTCGCGGTCGTGGCGGACAGGGGGGACAGGGTTCGGCCAACGGCCGGGCCAATGGCGCACGACCCGCTGACGCCCCCGTCGAGGCGTCGGCGCCCGAGGCCAGCGAGTCAAGCGCGGGTCGGGTTCGTGGACGACGCCGCCGCGGCGGCGAGCGACACGCGCGAGCGCAGGGTCGATACCTCATGTGTGTCCACACGACCGCTGAGGCGACCCATATCGCGACGCTCGAGGGCCGTTCGATGGTCGAGTACACGGTGGCCAAGTCGGCCGACGAGACCAATCAGATCGATGGCAACATCTACGTGGGACGGATCCAGAACGTGCTTCCCGGTATGGAGCTCGCTTTTGTCGATATTGGCATCCCTAAAAATGCCGTGCTCTACCGCGGTGACGTTACCTTCGACGACGACGACGTCGAAGGGGCCGCCTCGAACAACAAACGAATTGAGGAGATGATTCGGGCAGGCCAGACGATCGTCTGTCAGGTCACCAAGAACGCCATCGGCGCCAAGGGCGCCCGCCTGACCCAGGAGGTCTCCCTGCCCGGACGCTTCGCCGTTCTGGTGCCGAACTCGTCCACCGTCGGCATCTCGAAACGCCTGGCCGACGGTGAACGTCGTCGACTTCGCAAGATCATTGACGACGTCAAGCCCGAAGGGCACGGCGTCATCATCCGCACGGCCGCCGAGGGGGTCTCGGCCGACGACTTGGCCCGCGACGTGACGTCGCTGGCCGAGAAGTGGGCCGCCATCGAAGCCGAGGTCGCCAAGTCGAATCAGCCGCGCCTGATCTATCGGGATCTGGATCTCGCGGTTCGCGTGCTGCGCGAGGAACTCAATGACGATTACCGGGGCGTGCTCATCGACGATCGTGACCTGTTCGAAAAGGTGCGCGAGTACGTCCTCGCGGTCAATCCCGAGCTGGCCGACCGAATCGAGTACTACGACCGAGCCAGCGAGGACCTACCGCTTTTCGAGCGCTACTTTGTTCACGAACAACTGCACCGAGCGCTCGATCGCAAGGTGTTCTTGCCGTCGGGCGGTTCGCTGATCATCGAACGTACCGAGGCGCTCACGGTCGTCGACGTCAACACCGGCAAGAACGTGGGCAAGACGAACCTCGAAGAAACGGTCTTTCGCAACAACCTCGAAGCCGCCGAAGAGGTGGCGCGCCAGCTGCGTCTTCGCGACATCGGCGGGATCATCGTGATCGACTTCATCGATATGGAGTCCAAGGGGAACCGCGACGCCGTGGCGTCGGCGCTTCGCCAGGCGCTGTCGCGCGACAAGACCCGTACCCAGGTATTCGACATCTCCGAGCTCGGTCTGGTCGAAATGACCCGCAAGCGCGTCAACGAGGGTCTGCTGGAGTCGGTGTCGACGGTGTGCACCGTGTGCGACGGGCGCGGGTTCGTGCTGTCGACGGGGCTGTAGCCGCCGTCGCAGCGGCCGCCATCGGCTAGTATGGAGTCCCTATGTACGCCGTCATCCGAGTAGGAACCTCCCAAGAACGAGTCACCGAGGGACAGGTGGTGCGCGTTGACCTGCGCCCCGAGTCGGTGGGCACCGAAGTCGAGTTCGAAGCCGTCATGTTGGTCAACGGCGACGAAGTCGTGGCCGGTCCGGCGCTGCGCGGCACGACGGTCACCGGACGTATCATCGGCGACGAGAAGGGTCCCAAGATCAGGGCCCTCACGTACAAGGCGAAGGCCAACCAGCGCAAGCGGTGGGGCCACCGGCAAAAGTACTCAACGGTTGAGATTACGTCAATCGCGACCAAGAAGTAAGGAGCGACATGTCCAAGACCAAAGGTGGCGGTTCCACGAGGAACGGTCGCGACTCCAACGCCCAACGTCTCGGTGTCAAAGCCTTCGACGGCACGGCGGTGACCCCGGGCAGCATCATCATGCGCCAGCGTGGCACGCAGTTCCACCCGGGTCGAAACGTCGGCATCGGCAAGGACGACACGCTGTTCGCGAAGGCCGAAGGGACCGTGAAGTTCGGATTCCGCGCAGGACGCAAGTTGGTCGACGTGCGCACGGACCAGTAGCACGTGGCACTAACGAAAAACACCCCCGGGCGATCGCTCGGGGGTGTTTTTCGTTAGTGCCAGTCTCCTAGCCTTTGACGGCCTTCTTGAAGGTCGAGCCGATCGAGACCTTCGGCGCCTTGGAGGCGCTGACCTGGATGGCCTCGCCGGTCTGGGGGTTGCGGGCCGTACGCGCCTTGCGCTGGACTCGCTCAAAGGAGACGAAGCCCGACAGGACGATCTTCTCGCCCTTCGACACGTTCTTCACGACGACGTCCTCAAAGGCCTTCAGCACCTCGGCTACCGTGTTCTTGGCTGCGCCACTCTCGGCAGCAATTGCATCTACCAACTCGGCCTTGTTCACCGGTCGACTCCTTACTCTTCACTAAATCGGACTGGGGATTCCCAGTAACCGGAGCCATCTTTATCGAAGAAAGCCTGAAATTAAGGGATTTTCGATAAGTTTTCCCCTTGGCGCCAGGTAAGGACTGAATAAAGTACCTGATCGAACCGTGAATCACGCGTGTCTCGATGCCAGAACGGCGATGAGCAGCACTCTACGATGGAACGATGCAGCACATCGATCGCGATCGTTTGGCCCTTCTCACCTCGTCGGAAGTGGCTCGTTACGAGCGAGAACATCCGCGCTCTCGCCGCCTCTACGACGAGTCCTCACACCTCTTTGGACGGGTCCCCATGACCTGGATGAACAAGTGGGCCGGCGGTTTCCCGCTGGGCTTTTCGAGCGCTCACGGCGCGACCATCACCGATCTGGACGGCCACGACCTCGTCGACTTCGCCCTCGGTGACACCGGTGCGATGGCGGGGCACTCGCCCGCGCCACTCGCGCGAGCCGTCCACCAACGGCTCGCCGTCGACGGTGGGGTTACCACGATGTTGCCGACCGAGGACGCCCAGTGGGTCGCGGCCGAGCTGGCGCGCCGCTTCGGACTAGCCCAGTGGTCCTTCACGCTCTCGGCCACGGACGCGAATCGCTGGCTCTTGCGACTCGTGCGCCTGGTCACCCGTCGACCCAAGGTGTTGGTCTTTTCCTACTCGTATCACGGCACCGTGGACGAGACCTTGGTCATTGTGGATCGCGACGGCCGAGCGGTCTCTCGACCCGGTAACGTCGCGCCCGCCGTCGATCCGACTGAGACGACGCGCGTGGTTGAGTTCAACGACCTCGACGCACTGGAGCGTGAACTAGCCGCCGGTGACGTGGCGGCGGTGCTGAGCGAGCCAGCGATGACCAATATTGGCATCGTGCTGGCGGCGCCGGGGTTTCTCGACGGCGTGCGCGCACTGTGCGACCAAACGGGTACGTTGCTGATCCTCGATGAGACGCACACCTTTTCGGCGGGTCCCGGCGGCGCGACGCGGCGCTTTGGCCTTCGACCCGACGCCGTGACGATCGGTAAGTCGCTCGGTGGCGGCGTGCCGTGTGGTGCCTACGGCCTCACGTCGGAACTGGCCGATCGGGTCGTGGCTGCGGTGACCTCGGGCGATGGCCCCGTGGACCTGAACGACGTCGGCGGAGTTGGCGGAACGTTGGCGGGCAACCCGCTGAGCCTGGCGGCGATGCGCGCGGTGCTCGGTGAGGTGCTGACCGATGACGCATTTGTCCCCATGGAGCGTCTGGCCACGTCCTTCGCCGACGGCGTGCGGAGAACGATCGACGCCTTTGACCTCCCCTGGTCGGTGAGTCAGCTTGGCGCGCGCTGTGAATACCGGTTCGCCCGACCCGCTCCGGTTAATGGTGGTATCTCGGCCGCCAGCGCCGACCCGTTGCTTGAGGAGTACCTGCACCTCTTCGGGGTGAACCGTGGGGTGCTCCTCACGCCGTTTCACAACATGGCGCTCATGTGCCCCGCGACCACAGCGGTCGACGTCGCGGCGCACCAGCGCATCTTTGACGAGGCGCTCACCACGCTGCTGGCGTAGGGGCAAACCGGGGGCCTCGTAGGATTGGGGGGTGTCCGCCTTTGTCGATTCCGCACAGTTGCACGCCAAGGCTGGCGACGGCGGCGCGGGTTGCGTGAGTTTTCGTCGTGAGGCCCACGTGGCCAAGGGTGGACCCGACGGCGGCGATGGCGGGCGCGGCGGCGACGTGTGGCTCGTGGCCGATCCCAATCAGGCGTCTCTGCTGGGCTTTCGCGATCACCCCTTTCGGCGAGGATCCGATGGTGCCCACGGCACCTCGAAGCGCCAGCACGGTGCGCGGGGCCAGGACCTCGACGTGGCGGTGCCGGTGGGCACCGTCGTACACGACCGTGACGGCACGGTGCTGGTGGACCTCGCGGGCCCGGGCGACCGGTGGCGCGCGGCCGAAGGGGGCCTGGGTGGCGCGGGCAACGCGCGCTTCCTGTCGAATCGACGGCGGGCGCCCGCCTTCGCCGAGCAGGGCGAGCGGGGCCAAGAGTGCTGGCTGAATCTCGAACTGAAGCTTCGCGCCGACGTCGCCTTAATTGGCTTTCCCAACGTCGGCAAGTCGACGCTCATCGCGCGCGTCTCGGCGGCGCGTCCGAAGATAGCTGACTATCCCTTCACGACACTGGTGCCCAACCTCGGTGTCGTGCGGGTCGGCCGTCGAACGTCGCGACCCGAGGACGCCACGGAGTTCGTCATGGCGGACATTCCGGGTCTTATCGAGGGAGCGGCCCACGGCCGCGGGCTCGGCCACGACTTTCTGCGCCACGTGGAATACGCGACCGTACTGTGTGTGCTGTTGGACCGCTCACCGAACGCGTCGATCCCACCGAACGAGCAGCTCGAGGTGCTGCTGGGCGAGTTGGGCGAGTACCGCGCCGACCTGTTGGGACGCCCGCGGGTGGTGGTTGGATCCAAGTCGGACGTCGCGCTGGGCGAGTTCAACGTGCCCGACGCCCTCCCCATTTCGGCCGTCACCGGCGATGGCGTGTCGGCACTGGTCGAGCGGCTCGCTGAACTGGTGAGCCTGTCGCGGCTCGACGCGGCGAGGGAGGCCACCCACGAGGTCGTGGTGCACGCGCCCGTCGCCGACGACGTTCGCGTAGTGTCTGATGGTCCTCACGCGTGGGAGGTACTCGGTCGCACCGCGACCCGGGCGGTGCGATTCCAGGACCTGACCGATGACGAGGCGCTCGCCGAGATCGTCAAGCGGCTGCGGGCGATTGGCGTCGATCGTCTCCTCGCGCGAGCGGGCGTTCTTGATGGCGACGTCGTACGGGTCGGTCCGCTCACCTTCGAGTGGTGGCGAGACGCCGTCGGCGCCGGCCTGGACCGTGGCGATCACCATCGAGCGACCCGGCGAGAACGGCTCGCTCGCCACGGTCGACTGGACGACGATGACGACTCGTAGTGTGGTCGTCAAGATCGGCACGTCCTCGGTGACCAACGCCGACGGCGGGGTCGACTACGAGGTGCTGGTCAAGGTGGCGGCCGACGTGGTGAACCTGCGTGACGCCGGCTGGTCGGTCGTGGTCGTGACCTCGGGGGCGATCACCGCGGGGTGGGCCGAGGTTGGGGCGGGACGTCGTCGACCCAATGACGCCGCGACCCTGCAGGCCGTCTCGGCGGTCGGTCAGCCGAGTCTCATGCACGCGTGGCGCAACGCATTCGGCGAGGCGGGGGCGATCGTCGGCCAGGTGCTCTTGGCGCCGCTCGACTTCTCGCACCGCGGCCAGTATCTGCACGCTCGCGGGACGCTCGAGGCGCTGGGTGCCCTGAACGTGGTGGCGGTGGTGAATGAGAACGACGCCGTCGCCGATGAAGAGATCCGATTCGGTGACAACGACCGGCTGGCGGCTCTCGTGGCGAATCTGGTTGCGGCCAGCCACTTGGTCCTGCTGACCGACACGCCGGGGCTCTTGACCGCTGATCCACGCCTGGATCCCTCGGCCACCTTGATCGACGAGGTGCGGGCGATCGACGCGGCCATCGAGGGCCTCGCCGGCACGAGTCGTTCCGGGGTCGGCAGCGGGGGAATGTCGTCCAAGTTGGCGGCGGCGCGCATGGCCACCTGGTCGGGGGTCACGACGGTTATCGCCTCGGCGCGGGTCGATCATCCCGTGCGTCACGCGCTGGAACAAGGCGGCGGGACCATCTTTCACGCTCGGGCCGAGCGACTCTCGGCGCGCAAGGCCTGGATCGCCTTCGCCGTCGCGAGTCGCGGGACCCTCGTCATCAACCAGGGCGCCCTCCAGGCCCTCGAGCATCACGGTCGCAGCCTGTTGCGCGTCGGCGTGGTCGAACACCGGGGCAATTTTGTCGAGGGCGACGCCGTCGACATCGTCGGCCCCGATCGCGACGTGGCGGCCAAGGGCCTGGTTCGCGTTAGCGCCGACGCATTTTTGGAAAGCGACGACGTGGTCGTGCATCGCGACGACCTCGTTTTGCTACGACGTCCCTAGCGTCCGTTACGCTACGTAGATGGTTTCGTCGGCTCTCGAGCGCCAAGGCGCCGACGTTCGGCGTGCGGCGCGCGACCTTGCGCAGGCTAGTGACGACGCCCGACGCGCGGTCTTGCTCGCGGTGGCCAAGACCCTGTCATCGCGACGTGAGGAGTTGCTTTCGGTCAATGCCCAGGACGTGGCGAACTACGTTGAGGGCGGCGCCGGACTCGACCGGCTGCGCCTGAGCGACGCCCGGATCGAGGCTATGGTCCAAGCCCTGCGTGACCTCGCCGCGGCGCCCGATCCGCTCCAGGAAACGCTCGATCACGATGTTCGACCCAATGGTTTGCGCGTCGAGCGCGTGCGGGTCCCGCTCGGCGTTGTCGGCGTCGTGTACGAAAATCGCCCGAACGTGACCAGTGACGTCGCGGGCCTGTGCGTGCGCAGTGGCAACGCGGCCTTTTTGCAAGGCTCGGCGTCGGCGTGGCGATCCAATCAGTTCATTGTCGACCTGTGGCGCACGGCCTTGCGCGCGGCCGGGCTCCCCGCCGACGCCGTGGCCCTGGTTGAAGACCGTTCACACGAAGCCGTCGTCGCGTTCATGCAGCTCACGGGCGTCTTGGACTGTCTGATACCGCGCGGCGGGCCCAGCCTGATTGCCGCGATGCGCGAGTACGCTCGGGTTCCCTACGTGCTCGACGGCGACGGCAACTGCCACATATTCGTTGACGACTCGGCCGATTTGGCCATTGCCCTCGACATCGTGGAGAACGCAAAAACGTCGCGGCCGGGCGTTTGCAACGCGGTCGAGACCGTACTGGTGCACGAAGCGATTGCCGCAAGGTTCCTGCCGAGTCTCGCCGAACGTCTGACCACGGTGGAGCTTCGCGTCGACGAGCGAGCCGGGACGGTACTGCGCGGGGCCCGACGCGCAACCGACGAGGACTTCGTTACAGAGTTCCTCGATCTCATCCTCGCGGTGAAAGTCGTCGATTCCATCGACGAGGCAATCGACCACGTCGCGCGCTACGGTAGCGGGCACAGCGAGGCCATTGTGACCTCGAGTGAGCAGAACGGCGACTCGTGGGTGCGCCGGGTTGATGCCGCGGCGGTGCTCGTGAACGCTTCGACGCGCTTCGTCGACGGCGGTGAGTTGGGGCTGGGTGGCGAGGTGGGGATATCGACGCAGAAACTCCACGCGCGCGGACCCATGGGCCTGCGTGAGTTGACGTGCCTCAAATGGGTGATACGCGGAGAAGGGCAAATCAGATGAGTTCACTCGATCCGCGCCAGGAACTGGCGACCCGTCTAGGGCTGGCGAGTCTGCCGCCGGTCAACTTTGCTTCGGCGGCCGAGGTGCGCACGCGACTCGGCGAACGCGACTACCTGAGTGACGACGCGATTGCGTCGGCGGTGTTTCTCGCTGATCGATTGGCCAAACCCGTGCTGGTTGAGGGGCCGGCCGGCACCGGCAAGACCGCCCTCGCCCAAGCGGTCGCCAACGCGATCGGATCTCGACTCGTACGCCTCCAATGCTACGAGGGCCTCGACGAGTCCAAGGCGCTCTACGAGTGGAACTATCGCAAGCAACTGCTGCGGATTCAGGCCGGTCGACCCGAGGGCGAATCGGCCCAGTCGTGGAACGACCTCGAAGAGGACATTTTCTCGGACCAGTTTCTGCTCACCCGACCACTGCTCGAGGCGATCTCGGCGACCGATCCCGTGGTGCTGCTCGTGGACGAGGTGGATCGCGTCGAACTGGAGACTGAGGCGCTGCTGCTGGAGATCCTCTCGGAGTATCAGGTATCGATCCCCGAGCTGGGAACGATCCGCGCCAAGCAGATCCCCCTGGTCTTCTTGACGTCGAACAACACGCGCGAACTATCCGAAGCGCTCAAGCGCCGATGCCTCTACCTCTATATTGGCTATCCCGACGTGTCGCGAGAGCGCGACATCATTCTCGCGCGCGTTCCCGGCATCTCGGCGAGCCTGGCCGAGCAGATCGCCGAAGTCGTGCGTTCCCTGCGCACGCTCGACTTGAAGAAAGCACCATCGGTTGCCGAGACGCTGGACTGGGCGCGAACCCTGGTGATTCTCGGGCGAGAAGAGATCGCGATGGAGGATGCCGCGGGCACCCTACACGTCGTGCTGAAGTACCAGTCCGACATCGAACGAGCCACCAGAGAGCTCTTCAGTCGCTCGGCCAACCTTGCTTAGCGTCCTGGCGGCGTTCGTCGGCGAACTGCGCGCCGCCGGACTGCCCGTGTCGATGACCGAACACCTCGATGCCGCCGGGGCTCTGGGCGTCATCGACCTCGGCGACCGCCGCGAGGTCCGCGACGCGCTGGCGGTGACCCTCGTCAAAAACGGTGACCACCTGCCGGTATTCGACACCGCGTTCGACGTCTTCTTTTCCATTCGCGGTTTCGACGTGCCGCTTCCCGACAAGGCCGCCGACCGTGACGAGCTCGACGGGGCCGCCGGTGACACCACGGGCCCCTCGGTCGGTGATGGGGGTGGCGCGTCGTCCCTGAGCGCAGAAGAGCTCGCCAGCCTCTTGTTCCGGGCGCTTCGCGACAGTGACCAGTCGTTACTGGTGCGCGGTGCACGGGCGGCGGTGAACCGCTACGCGGGCTTCGAGCCGGGTCGGCCGGTCGGTGGCACGTACTACCTTTACCGAACACTGCGCAGCCTCCAGCTCGATCGACTCGAGGAACTGCTGGTGGCCGAGCGCGACGCACCAGACGACTTGTCGCATCGACTTGCTTCCGATGACGCGCGAGCGCGTATCGAGTTGCTCAAGCGTGAGGTCGAGCGAGCGATTCGCGAGCACCTGGTCGAGGACCGGGGCACGGCGGCCCTCGCCAAATCGGTGCGCAAGCCACTGCCCGAAGACGTCGACGTCATGCACGCGAACCGCGACGAGCTCGCCCAACTGGAGCGGGCCCTTCGTCCCCTCAGTCGCAAGTTGGCTACCCGCTTGGCCCGGCGGCGACGACGTCGCCGCCGAGGACCGGTGGACCTACGTCACACCGTTCGTCGAAGCCTTTCGACTGGTGGTGTTCCCCTGGACCTTCGTTTCAAGCCGCCGCGTCCAGCCAAGCCGGAGATCATCGTGATTGCCGACGTGTCGGGCTCGGTGGCGTCGTTCGCACGATTCACCCTGCATCTCGTTCACGCCATCAGTACGCAGTTTTCTAAGGTGCGTAGTTTCGTATTCGTGGACGGGCTCGACGAAGTGACCGAGTACTTCGACGGTGTCGACGATCCCGCCCAGGCCGTGGCGCGCATCAACGCCGAGGCCGACGTCGTCGCGTTCGATGGTCATTCGGACTACGGACGGGCGCTGCTCTCGTTTCACGAGCGCTTCGCGCGCGACGTGAGTCGGCGCACCACGGTGTTGATATTGGGTGATGGGCGCAACAACTACCACCAGGCGCACGCCGAGGTCGTGGCCGACTTGGGCCGGCGCGCGCGCCACGTCTTCTGGCTGAATCCCGAACCCGTCAGCTACTGGAACAGCGGTGACTCGATCATTGATCAGTACGCGCCGTACTGCGAGCGCGTCGTGGAGTGTCGAACGCTGCGTCAGCTCGAAGCCTTCGTCGGCGGTTTGGTGTGAGTGGCTGGACGATGGAGCCGCCGTCGGGCTTTCGCACGCTCGGGGTGCGACCGAGCGGATCCCAACTCGTGCTCGTTCGTCACGGCGAGGCCACCTGCAATGTGGAGGGACTGGTGGGCGGACCGGCTGGCTGTCGAGGGCTCACGCGGCGCGGGCGCGCCGAGGTGACGGCGCTCGCCGAACGACTCGAGCGAACCCGAGAGCTCGGCGACGTCGTCGCGCTCTACACCTCGACGCTGCCGCGCGCCATCGAGACCGCGGCGCTGCTCGCGAGCGCACTACCGGTGGGCCTGGAAGCCGTCGCGGACTGTGACCTGTGTGAGCTGCACCCCGGTGACGCCGACGGCATGACGTGGGCAGAGGTGGTGGCCAGTTTCGGTGCTCCCGACTGGGACAATGACCCGAGCCAGCCGTTGGCTCCCGGTGGCGAATCATGGCTCGACTTCTACGATCGCTGCGTGAGGACCTTCGCGCGCATCGCGGCCGCCCACCCCGGTCAGCGCGCGCTCCTCGTGGTGCACGGGGGTGTGATCGAACAGCTGATCAAGCTGGTTAGCGGCGCCGACGCCGCGCGACGGCTCGGGCTGCGCACCGAGCACGCGTCGATGACCGAGGTGGAATTTCGTGCCAGCTCGCACCGACTCCTGCGTTATAACGATCGGGCGCCGTTGGTCGAGGCGTAGTTCTGCAAGAACTCGGACACGTGAAAGGCCAAATCCAGACTCTGGGTCGCGTTGAGCCGGGGATCGCAGATGGTGGTGTAGTTGAGCTCAAGATCGGACTCGTCTAGTCGAGACCCGCCACCGAGGCATTCGGTCACGTCATCCCCGGTGAGTTCGATGTGCAGACCACCGGGCCACGTGCCGAGTTCTTGATGAACCCCAAAGAACTGGGCGGTCTCGGCCAGGACGTCGTCAAAATGACGCGTCTTTTGCCCACCGACTACGCGGAAGGTGTTGCCGTGCATGGGGTCACAGGCCCACACCACGTTTCGTTCGTCGTCGCGCATCGCCTCGACCAAGGGTGGTAGGGCTCGCCCGATCTGCTCGACACCCATGCGCGAGATGAGGGTCAGGCGGCCCGCCACGTTGGCCGGGTTGAGCACGTCAACGAGTCGGCGAAGTTCGTCAACGCCCATCGACGGTCCGACCTTGAGACCCAGCGGATTAGAGACCCCACGAAGAAATTCGACGTGGGCGCCATCGAGCTGGCGCGTACGGTCACCGATCCACAACATGTGCGCCGAACAGTCGTACCAGTCACCAGTCAAAGAGTCGCGTCGGGTGAGCGCCTGCTCGTAGGGCAGGATCAGCGCTTCGTGACTGGTGTAGAACTCGACACCCTGCAATGCGGAGTCGTCGTGGAGATCGATGCCGCAGGCCCGCATGAACTGCAGTGCGCGTTCGATCTCGTCGGCGATCATCGCGTAGCGCTTGCCCTCGAGCGAGTTGGCGACGAACTCCTGGTTCCACGCGTGCACGCGTGAGAGGGCGGCGAACCCGCCGGTGGTGAAGGCGCGAAGGAGATTGAGGGTGGCCACGCTCTGGTGGTACGCGGCGAGGAGACGATCGGGGTCGGGACGCCGACCCGACGCCGTGAACTCGTCCGAGTTGACGATGTGGCCGCGGAACGCCTCGAGACGAACACCGTCGCGCTCCTCGTAGTCGTCGGAACGAGGCTTCGCGAACTGCCCGGCGATGCGGCCCACCTTGATCACGGGTACGCCCGCGGCGTACGTGAGGGCCACCGCCATTTGCAAAATGACCTTCAACTTGTCGCGAATCGCGTCGGCGGAACCCTCGTCGAATGACTCGGCGCAATCACCGGCCTGGAGCAGGAAGGCGCGTCCGCGCGCGACGTCGCCCAGGTGCTGTTGCAGGCGGCGAGCCTCGCCGGCGAAGACGAGGGGCGGCTTGGCGGCCAACTGACGTTCTACACGTTCCAGGTGCTCAGCGTCCGGCCACGCGGGACTCTGGTGGACACGACGAGAGCGCCACGAAGTAGTCGACCAGTCGTTCGTCGTACTCGGCATCACTTCAGCGTAGAGCGTGATCGCTAGAGCGGGCAATCGGCGAATGATCGCGACCCCGGTGGGTGCTGACATCCCCGTTAGGCTTGACGCGTGACAGTCCGGCGCATCGGTCTCTTCGGAGGGACCTTCGACCCGCCGCACTTCGGCCACGTCGCCGCGTTACGCGCGGCCGCGAGGAGCCACCGCTTCAACCAGATTGAGGTGACCGTCGCCGGGGATCCGTATCAAAAGAGCGCGCGCGGCCCGGTGCGACCGGCGCCGCTGCGTCTCGCCATGGCGAGCGCCGCATTCAGCGGTCTGGAGTTGGTGGAGGTATCGGATCGCGAGATCCGCCGCAGTGGACCCTCCTACACGATCGATACCGTTCGTGAGCTGCTGGCCGACGCCGACGAGGTGGATCTGATCATTGGCGCGGACCTGGTGACCCAACTTGACCAGTGGCACGACGCCACGACGTTGCGGACCCTGGTGCGCGTGGGCATCGTGCCTCGACCCGGCGACGCGATTGGGGTTCCGCGCGGTTGGATCACCTACGAGATCGCGATGGCGCCGGTTGATCTGTCAAGTTCTTACATCCGTGACAGCCACCCGAGTCACGAAAGTCTGCGAGATTTCGTGCCCGACGCAGTTATTCCGCTGTTCGAAGGTTTCTGAGGGTAAGGTTTGGTCGTCATGGCGGTTCGAAACTTCGATGTGACCAGTTCGCGTTCCGCGCGCTACGCGGTTGCCCCACCGCGGCGCCGGGCGGACGTTCGCCGCACGAAACAACGTTGGGCAGTCGTCGCCGTGGCCGGCGTGACCATGCCGTTCGTGGCCGTTCTCGTCGTGCTTGGGGTGGCCCACTGAGCGAGCTGGCCCCCAGCGCGGCCGTGACCCGCGGTGTCTTCGATGTCTACGTGGAACGTCTGGTGGACGCTGCGTTGCGTGGCGCCGAGGAGAAGTCGGCGATCGATCCGGTGGTGCTCGACCTACGTCGATTGGTGGACTCGTTCGACGCACTCGTGATCGCGTCGGGTGGCTCCGATCGCCAGGTGCGATCAATCACCGAAGAGGTCGAGCGCGTCGTCGCCATGACGACGGGGGTTCGGCCCCTTCGCGTCGAGGGCTTCGCGGAGGCACAGTGGGTCGCGCTCGACTACGGCGACGTCATCGTCCACGTCTTCGATCTCGCGTCGCGCGACTACTACGATCTCGAGCACCTGTGGAGCGCGGTGACCGCCTTTCGGGCGCCTACCCGTTGAGGAGTGACTGGTAGTCCGCCACGGTAACCAGCGTGGCCGGGGGACCGTTCGGCCGCGGCAGCCGCTCGGGTACGCCCGCGGCGGAGATTCGTATGCCTCGCGTAGCGCCGACGTAGTACGCGGTCTTCACGATCTGGCCGATCGCCAATATGAGTTGTTGGCGAGGGATGGAGGCCATTGACCGTGCGATTTGGATGAGCCCGACGCCGTGCACGATCGTGGCTTGGGTGACCACGAGGTCGCTGGGTATGGCGCTCGTGTACCCGGTGCCGACCTCGATGTCGGTGGGGCCGAGGATGAGCTCGCGCAACACCGAGAAGAGCGTTGGCGGGGACGGCACGATTCGGCTAGACGGCGCGAGGTGGCCGGTCGCGTCAACCATGTACACCGGTTGGGTGATGAACACCACTCGGCCATTGTTGGTCCCGGGAATGACCTGGCCGAGTAGTCCGAGCGGCACCACCTTGGGGTTGATCGTGGACGGGCGCTGGGACGTTGGTACCAACGTGCAGGCACTGAGGGCCAGTGAGGCCGCGAGACCCATCGCAACGACCCCGACGCGCGTCACTGGGCGAACTCCTCGGACACCGGTAAACAGATACGGATGCGAGCGCCACCCTCGGGACTCTCCATCGCACTGATCGTGCCACCGAAGGCGGCGACGTGATCGCGAACCAGCGCGAGACCCAGGCCGGTACCTCGAACCACGCCGCGGTCATTGGCGGCGCGCCCACGGTAGAAGCGCTCGAAGATCTGGTCGCGCTCTTCGGGAACGACGCCGGGTCCGGCGTCATCGACGTTGATGATGAGTTGATCCTGCGCCATCTCGAGTCGGATGGCTACGACCCCGTGGGCGTAGCGCTCGGCGTTGGACACGAGGTTGGTCATCACCCGCTCGAATCGGCGCCGGTCCACGCTCACGGAGGGATCTCGAACGTCGGGGTCCACGATGATCTGGGGAACGGGCAAGCCATAGCGTTGCGCCGCGCTGCGCGCCGCCTGGCGAATGAGCTCGACCGCGGGCACGGTTTCGATGACGTGCGGGGCGGCACCGGCGTCGCTGCGGGCGATCTCGAGCAAGTCGTCGACGAGCGACTGAAAGATCGCGAGATCGGCGGTGAGTAGGTCGAGGCTCTCGCGCCCGGCCTCGGAGAGCTCGTCTCGGTGCTGTTGGAGCACCGACGTCGTGGTCGTCAGCGTCGTCAGCGGTGAGCGGAGCTCGTGGCTGACGTCGCTCGCGAAACGAGCGTCGCGTTCGAGCCGTTCGACGAGGCGACTCACCATCGAATTGAACGACTCGGTCAACTGCTGGACTTCCTTGTCGGAGCGAGTGATGGACAGGCGCGTGGTGAAGTCACCGTCGGCGATCGCCACCGCCGCTTCGGAGACTCGTTCAATGGGTCGCACGGCGCGACGCGTGACCCATAGGCCCCCAGCGAGACCGATGAAGGACGTCAGTAGTGCGCCGAGGCCGAGCAACTTCACCAAGGTGCGTAGCGTGTTTTCGAGCCCCCCCAGGTCGAATACCTCGAATACCTGGGTCTCGACCGCCGGTATGGGGACGCCCACGACGAAGATGACGCGCCCCTGGACGTCGAGGGTCTGCTGGACGACGTGGCCCCGGTCAACCAGGGCGATAATGGACGGCGTGACGTCGGCGGTGGCCGCGCCGTTGCTGCGCGAGAGCCACTGATGGTGCGTGTGAACGAGCACGCTCGAGTTGGTTGCCTGTTCGATGGAGTTGAGCTGGTTGGCCAGATCTGGTGGTGACGTGTAGAGCGTGGAGCGAATCAGTGCCGCGTTGACGTAGCTCTGTCGCAGATCGGTCTGTTGCTGGTTGTTCACGAGCACGTGCTGAATGCCGATGAAGGTGATGGTGACGAAGACGGAACTGAGCAGCAGCGTACTGAGGCCGAAGGTGACGAGCAGGCGAAGACGTAGGCTCCGTCGTCGCACTAGAGGACCAGCTTGTATCCAGCCCCGCGCACGGTAACCAAGTAGGTCGGATTGCTCGGGTCGGGCTCAATCTTCGTGCGCAACCGACGAATGTGGACATCCACCAAGCGGCTGTCCCCGAAGTAGTCGTAGCCCCATACTCGTTCGAGGAGATCCTCGCGCGAAAGGACGCGTCCGTTAGCCGCCGCAAGATCGATGAGCAATCGGAACTCGGTGGAGGTGAGATGCAATTCGGTACCGTCGTCGTGGCGTACGACACCCTCGTCGGGTACGACGTGAAGATTGCCAAGTTTGAAGGCGTTGGTGTTCTTGTCGGGACGACGGCGCAGGTGAGCGCGGACCCTCGCGAGCAGTTCCTCGGGAACAAAGGGCTTGGTCACGTAGTCGTCGGCGCCCGATTCGAGACCGAGTATCACGTCGGCGGTGTCGTCGCGTGCCGAGACGATGACGATGGGCAGGTCACTCGCGTCGCGAAGCGCCTGGCAGGTTTGAAAGCCCGTCATCCCCGGGAGCATCACGTCAACGATGGCGAGATCGGACGCCATGCGCTGGTTCAGGGCGATACCGACCTCACCCGACGGGGCGTCATCGACGACGAACCCCTCGCCCTCGAACATCAGTCGCAGCGCCGTACGGATGTGGTCGTCATCCTCAACGATCAAGATTCGGGGCACAACACTCCTTCGCGTTAGGGCCAGACTACCCAGGTCACGCGGCGGCGTCGGGCCATCGGTAACGTGGTGGCGTGGCGGGGACGAAACGTGACGTCTCGTCGGGGACGTGGGAACTCGATGGTTTCCTCGCGATGTTGCGAGCGGCGGATCGGTCTCCCGCGACCGTGCGGGCCTACGGCGGTGACGTGGCGAGATTCATCGAGTGGTGTGGCGCGCGCGGCGTGGCGGGGCCGACCGCCGTCGCACCACGGGATCTACGCTCGTACCTCGTCACGCTGACCGAGCGCGGCGACGCCCGGTCATCGATCGGACGTCGGCGCGCGTCGCTGCGCGCGTACTTCGCGTGGTTGAACGAACGAGGGCGATTGGCCACGGATCCGGCGCGTCGACTGATGGCCCCGCGTCCGTCGTCTCGACTACCCACGGTTGTCGTGCGCGAGCAACTCGAATCGTTGCTCGACGACGACTGGGGGGACGACCGGTGGGCCCTGCTCGACCGCGCGGTCTGCGAGGTGCTGTACGGGTCGGGGCTGCGCGTCTCGGAGCTTTGCGGCTTGGACCGGTCGAGTCTCGACTGGTCGCGTCGGCTCCTGAGAGTGATGGGCAAGGGACGCAAGGAACGGCTGGTTCCGTTGCACGACCGGGGATTCGAGGCGGTGCGCGCATGGTTAGAGGCCGGCTGGCCCGAGGTGGCAACCGTAGCCTCGCCGCTCGAAGCGGTCTTCTTGAATCGACGCGGTCGGCGAATTGGGCCACGCGACGTTCGTCGAATCATCGATCGGCGCGTCGATCCCGGGCACGTCTACCCCCACGCACTGCGTCACACCTTCGCGACCCACCTGCTCGAGGGTGGCGCCGACCTTCGCGAAGTCCAAGTGCTCCTTGGGCACGAAAGTCTCACCACGACCCAGCTCTACACGCACGTGTCCAAGTCACGGCTGCAGAAGGTCCACCACCAGACCCACCCGCGGGGCTGAGTCGGCTAGCATAGACGGGCCCTCCCACCGTGGGTCGGCGCTATAGCGGGCTGAGGAGTTTCGTGAGGTCGCCGTCAGCGGTGCACTTCTCAGCGACAGGAACCGAACGGAAGGATACGAACGTGGCGTTAGTCACCCTGCAGGAGCTGTTGGATTCGGGCGTGCACTTTGGGCACCAGACCCGGCGGTGGAATCCCAAGATGCGCCGGTTCATTCTCGGTGAGCGCAATGGCATTTACCTGATTGACCTTCGCAAGACGCTCGCCGGCATCGAGTCGAGTTACACCTACGTGCGCGAACTAGTGGCCGGCGGGGGGACCATCTTGTTCGTTGGAACCAAGAAGCAGACCCAGGGACCCATTGAGGACTACGCCAAGGCCTGTGGCATGCCGTTCGTGAACCAGCGCTGGCTCGGTGGCATGTTGACCAACTTCGCCACGGTTGCGGGACGGGTGAAGCGAATGAGCGAGTTGCGTGCGATGCAGCGGGCCGGCGACTTTGACAACATGCCCAAGCGAGAGGCGCTACGTCACTCGCGCGAACTGGAGAAACTGGACCGAAACCTGAGCGGTATCGCGAATCTCGACAAGGTGCCCGACGCGGTCTTCGTCATCGATACGAAAAAGGAGCACATTGCGGTCACCGAGGCCCGGAAACTGGGCTTGCCGGTGGTGGCCGTGGTCGACACGAACTGTGATCCCGACATCATCGACTACGTGATTCCGGGCAATGATGACGCGATTCGCGCCGGTGCCCTGTTGTGTCGATTGATGGCCGACGCCGTCACCGAAGGTCGCTTCATTCGTCAGAACCGCGGGGCCGCGCTCAAGGCGGCTGGAGAAGCGGCCGCCGCCGCGCAGAGTGCCGCTGCCGCAACGGCTGACGCCAGCGCAGTCGAGCCGATCGCCGCAGACGTGGCGATCGACCCCGAGGTCGTTGCGCGAGACCGACCCGACGAGCCAGCCGTCGAGGCGCCCGTGGCGGCGCCCGTGGCGGCGCCCGTGGACGCGGAGGGTCTGGCCGACGAGGAAGCCGAGCGACGCCGCGGCGATGAGAACGAAGCGGCGGAACTGGCCTAGGTTGGCCGCCGCGCTGAACGATAAAGGAGAAGTCAAGGTGGCAATCACCGCGAAAGACGTCCAGGCCCTGCGCCAGCTCACCGGTGTCGGGATGATGGACGCCAAGCACGCCCTTGAGGCGAACAATGGTGACATGGAGGCAGCCACGCAGTGGCTGCGCGTGCAGGGCTTGGCGTCGGCCGCGAAGCGATCGGGTCGCGTCGCCGGTGAGGGCGCCGTGGCCGTCGTGCGTGACGGGCGAGCTGCGGCGATCGTGGAGTTGCGCTGCGAGACGGACTTCGTGGCCAAGTCCGATGAGTTCGTGGCCCTGGTCGATGAAATGGCCGCCCGGGTGGCGGCCGACGGCGAGGCGACAATGGAGGAGTTTCGAGACCGTCTCGAGAAACTATTGACGACGTTGAAGGAGAACATCGCAGTCGGGCGCGTGGTGCGCTTGGTGGCGGGCGAGGACGAAGTTGTTGAAACCTACCTGCACGCGCAAGCGGGTCGCGGGGTCAACGCCGTGGCGGTCGTGGTGCGCGGTGCCACCGAGGAAGTCGCACACGAGATCGCCGTACACATCGCATTCGCCAAACCGCAGTACCTCACGCGAGCGGAGGTACCGGCGGGCGAGGTTGACGCCGAGCGCGCCACGGTCGAGGAGATTTCTCGCAACGAAGGAAAGCCGCAGGCGGCCCTGCCCAAGATCATTGAAGGTCGATTGAATGGCTGGTTCAAGGAGCGAGTGCTGCTAGAACAGGCGTACGTGAAGGACGAGAAGCAGACCATCGAGCAGTTTCTGCACGGCGCCGCGGTCTCGGCGTTCGCGCAGGTGGTCGTCGGAGGCTGAGCGTGCGACGAGTCGTCTTGAAGCTGTCGGGCGAAGCCCTGGCCTCGGCGGCGAGCGATGAGACGATCGATGCATCAACCGTTGACTTTCTGGCACGCGAAATTGCGCGCGCCATGGAGGCCGGCGGTCTCGAACTAGCCGTGGTGGTGGGCGGCGGCAACATTTGGCGCGGCGCCACGGGCGCGATGGCCGGGATGAATCGTGCTAACTCGGACCTGATGGGCATGCTTGGCACGGTGATCAACGCGTTAGCCCTGCAGGACGCGATTGAGAGCCACGGTCGCGCCACGCGTGTCATGTCGGCCATTGGTATGGATCAAGTGGCTGAGCCCTACATCCGCCGTCGTGCTGTTCGACACCTGGAGAAGGGCCGCGTGGTCATCTTCGCGGCCGGCATGGGCAACCCGTATTTCACCACCGACACGCCGGCGGCCCAACGTGCCGCCGAGGTCGAAGCCGAGATCGTGCTGAAGGGTACCCACGGCGGTGTCGACGGTGTCTATAGCGAGGATCCGCACGTGAATCCCGACGCCGTGCGTTTTGACGAGATCTCCTTTGACGACGTGATCGCGCGCAACCTACGCGTCATGGACATGACCGCCATAACGTTCTGCCAAGACAACCAGTTGCCCATACGGGTGTTTGACTTGATGGCGGAGGGTAATTTGGGTCGCGCGCTCGCCGGGCACGCCGTCGGTACGCTGGTGAAGTGATGGCGGACGAACTGGTTGATCTGGTCATGGAGGAAACCCGCGACAAGATGGCGCGAGCCATCGAGCACGTCAAGGGCGAGTTCGCGTCGGTGCGAACCGGTCGGGCGTCCTCAGCGCTGATTGAGCACCTGCCGGTCGATTACTACGGTACCGAGACCCCACTGAAGCAGTTGGCGAACTTCTCGGTACCCGAGCCGCGACTGCTGGTGGTGTCACCCTTTGACAAGGGGGCGATGGGCGCGATCGAAAAGGCGATTGGCAACGCCGACCTGGGTCTTAGCCCGTCCAACGATGGCCACGTCATTCGACTGGTCTTTCCGACGTTGACCGAAGAGCGACGCAAGGGGTTCGTGAAACTGGTGCGCTCGAAGGCCGAAGATGGCAAGGTGGCGGTTCGCGGCGTGCGACGACACGCGCGTCAAGAGTTGGAGGCGCTCGAAAAAGACCACGGCCTGTCCCAGGACGATATCGAACGCCTCGAAAAGGTGCTCGACAAGATGACCCAGGACGAAGTGGCCCAAATCGATGAGTTGTTGGCCCACAAGGAGCAGGAACTACTTGAAGTCTGACGACGGCTCCTTCTTCGACGAGGCCACGGGCGAGGTCCCCGCGGTGAGTTCGACGGACCCGCGCGTTACCTTCACTGGCGTCGAGCGGGCGGCCGACGTGACCGAAACGTCGCCAGAAGCCTCGCTGCTTCCTCACTGGACCGAGGCGCCGACCGGTCAGGTGCCGATCGTTGTCGCGCGCGACGCGGCGAACCTCGACGATCCCTGGGCCGCCGTCCCGGCGCCGTCGTGGCGAGAGGGTGAGGCGGACTGGGTGGCGCACGAGGATCAGTTCGATGCGTCATTCCTGGCCGGCGAGGTGCGCGAAGACGTTTCACGGCCCTGGGAGTTCGCGGTGGCGCCTGACGTGCCGGTCGCCGAGGAGATCCTCGACGAGTCGCCGCGCCCCGAACCGGTTCACCGCACGAGGACTCGGCGGCCGGCCACGCACCAACCACTCGCCGGTCGAGCTGTTCGCCAGACGTCGCGCAACGTCTCACTGGCCACGCTGACCGGGGTGCTGTTGGCGGCGCTGGTGTCGATAACGTTCTTGGCCGGTGCGGTCCCCGTGGCGATTCTGGTGCTCGTGGCCCTGGGCCTCGCGACCGCGGAGGCGTACGCGGGCTTTCGCCGTGCCGGGGCGCACCCGGCGACGGTTCTCGGCATCGTCGCCGTCGTGACGTTAGGCATCGGCGCGTACAACAAGGGGTTACCGGCGATCGGCGCGGTCACCGTGCTCCTCGTCGTGCTCGGCTTCGTGTGGTATCTCAGCGCCCACCAGTCGATCGATCCGCTCGACGGCATTGGCGCGACGATCTTCGTGTACTCGTGGATTGGCGTGCTGGGTTCGTACGCGCTGCTCCTCATCGCGCCGCGTTATTCGGTTGATCGACACGGCTTGGCGCTGCTGTTCGGTGCGGTACTGTTGACCGTCGCGAACGATTCGGGCGCACTCTTCATTGGTCGGTGGCTCGGACGGCGTCCGCTCAACCGGGTGCTGTCACCCAATAAGACCGTCGAGGGACTCATTGGCGGCACGCTGATCACGTTGGTGGTGGCGGTCGCACTGCTACCGAGGATCAGCCCGTGGACCCTGACCAAGGCCTTCGAGGTCGGAATCGCACTCTCGGTGGTGGTGCCGCTCGGCGACCTATTCGAGTCGATGGTCAAGCGCACGTTGGGGGTCAAGGATCTCGGCCGAGTGCTACCTGGCCACGGTGGACTACTCGACCGTATCGACGGGCTGCTCTTCGCGCTGCCCACCATGTTCTATCTCGCGCACATCCTCAAGTTGGGCTAGATCGGTGTCCACGCGTCGAACTGTGGCGCTGATGGGTGCCACCGGGTCCATCGGTCGTCAGACCCTCGACGTGCTGCGTAGCGAACCCGACTCTTTCAATCTGGTCTCGGTCGCTGCCGGGACGCAGATTGGAAAACTGTGCGAGATCGCCGCCGAGTTTGGCGTACGGCGCGTCGGCGTCACTCGGCCGGAGGACTTCGTCGCCACACGTGAGCTGCTGGGTGATCACGTTGAAGTCGTGGTCGGTGGTGACGGACTGGCCGATCTCGCCGCCGACGCCGATATCGTGGTCAACGCGGTCGTGGGATTCGCCGGTTTGCCCGTCACGATGGCCGCACTGGCGGCGGGTCGCGTCCTGGCGTTGGCCAACAAGGAGTCCTTTATCGCTGCCGCACCGTTGGTCCAGCGCGTTCGCATGACCCCGGGGGCACGGGTGTTGCCCATTGATTCGGAACACTGCGCCATCTACCAGTGTTTGGCAGATTCGTCACCCGAGCCGGGACACCCCGACGTCCGTCGGCTGCTCCTTACGGCGTCGGGTGGACCGTTTCGTGGTTGGTCCAAGGTGCAACTCGCTGCGGCAACGACCCAAGAGGCACTGCGCCACCCCACGTGGACGATGGGACCGAAGATCACCATTGACTCATCCACCCTGATGAACAAGGGGCTCGAAGTCCTCGAGGCGTCGGCACTCTTTGGCATCGAAGCCAACCGAATCAGCGTGGTGGTACATCCGCAGTCGATCGTGCACTCGATGGTGGAATACGTCGACGGGTCGGTTATTGCCCAACTGTCGCAACCCGACATGCGTCTGCCGATCGCGTACTGCCTGGGCCGTCCGGTCCGCTTCGATCACTCGTGGGGGGCCATGGACTTCACCACGGAGCTCACGTTGAGCTTCGAACCGCCGGACCTCGACGCCTTCGCCGCCATCCCGCTGGCCTACGCGGCGGCCCAACGCGGCGGCGCAGCCCCGGCGTGGCTGTCCGCGGCCAATGAAGTCGCGGTGGCGTCGTGTCTGCACGGCGAGATCAGGTGGGCCGATATCGTGCCTGTCGTGGCAACGGTGATGGATGGTCTTGATAGCGCGCCACTCGAGACGCTCGAGGATCTGATCGCGCACGATGAATTGGCTCGACGGCGAGCCCGGTCGGCCATTTCGGCGCTGTGATGACGTCGACGCGCTGGTCGGTGCTGCGATTCGTCGCGGGCCTCGGCGTCGTGGTCGCCCTGCTGACGTTCTGGGGCGGGTGGGCGCTGCCGGTGGTTATCTTCGCGATCATCTTGATGGTGGTGGGTCACGAGTTCGGTCACTTCGTGACGGCCAAGCGTGCGGGACTGTTGGTGAGCGACTTCTTCGTGGGGTTCGGACCGGTCGTGTGGGCAACGACCGTCGGCGAGACTCGATACGGACTGCGCTTGTTGCCGCTGGGTGGCTACGTGAAGGTGCCCGGTATGACCTGGGGTGAGCCGCTGGCCAGCGAACTCGAGGGTCGGACCTATCGAGCAGCGTCCTATCCGCGCAAGGTCCTCTTCGCGTCGGCGGGATCACTGACGCACATGGTGATGGCGCTCGTGTTGGCGTGGGCGTCGCTGACCTTTGTCGGACTGCCATCAGCGAGCCACATCGGCATCGCCGGCTTCACCCACTGGGACGGTTACAAAGAAAACGCGGCCCAGCGAGCCGGACTGCAAGTCGGGGATCAAATCGTCTCGATCGACGGACGGCGTATCACTGACGCCAACGTGCTGGTGAACATCGTGCACGATCACACGGGCCAGCGACTGCGAATCGTGGTGCAACGAAACGGACGTGACCGGACCCTCTACGCGGTACCGGTCGACGGCCGTCGTCTGCGGGCCGGCGGTCAACCGGTAGCGACCGGTACACATCCCGTGGGGTACCTCGGCGTGTCCCTGCAGGATCAGATCGTTCACGCCTCGTGGTTGGGCGCCATTCCGACGTCGATCGCCAAAGTCGGACAGACCATCGCCTTGGCGGCTAAAGGTATTGTGCACGTCTTCTCGCCCGGCGAGTTCGCGAGCCTGTTACACCAGGTGACCAACTCGGCGGCGGCATCCAACCCGACCGCGCAACTCAATCGCCCCCAGTCAATCGTGGGCGTCGTGCGCGTCGCGGTTCAAAGTACCCAGCTGGGCGTGGGCGTGTTGCTGGAGATCCTCATGATCGTGAACGTCTTTGTCGGACTCTTGAACATGGTCCCGATGCTGCCGCTGGACGGTGGCTACGTGCTGGTGGCGACCTACGAGCGACTCCGGAGCCGTCGCGGCCGGCCGTATCACGCCGACGTGAATCGCCTGACCCCGATCGTGTACGCCTTCGCTACGGTATTGCTCGTGCTCTTCGCGAGCACGTTGTACCTCGATATCGTTCACCCCGTGGCCAATCCTTTCCAGTAGCGCTCGCGCGGTCGCGTCGAGACGGCAGAATGGGTACATGGACGTAACCGCGAGCCCCCTCACCCAACGACGACCGACGCGCCAAATAGTCGTGGGCACGGTCAAGGTTGGCGGGGGGGCACCGATCTCGGTTCAGTCCATGACGACGACCAAGACCGCGGACGTCGACGGTACCCTCCAACAGATCTACGCGCTCGCGGCGGCCGGGGCGGACATCGTTCGCTGTACGTGCAACGAGCGGGCGGCCGCCGAGGGGCTCGCCCAGATTGTCCCGCGCTCACCGGTCCCCATCATCGCCGACATCCACTTCCACGTGGAAATGGCGCTGGCCGCGCTCGAGGCGGGGGTGCAGGGACTACGTCTCAACCCGGGCAACCTTCGCAAACCTGAAGAAATCAAACTCGTGGCCAGTGAGGCGCGCGATCGAGGCGTGCCAATTCGCATTGGGGTGAACGCGGGTAGCCTGCACCCTGAGATTTATGAACGCTTTGGTGGCGCGACGCCGGAGGCGCTGGTGGAGTCGGCCCGTCTCGAGTTGGCCTACTTCGACGAAGTTGATTTTCACGACGTCAAGATCTCGGTGAAGGCCTCATCCGTCGCGACCATGATCGCGGCGTACCGGCTGGCGTCGGCCACCTTTGACTACCCCCTGCACCTAGGGGTCACCGAGGCCGGACCCCTGCCCGGCGGACTCATCAAGGGCACCGCCGGCATCGCAACCCTGCTCGCCGAAGGGATCGGTGACACACTGCGCTATTCGCTCACCGCGGATCCGGTCGAGGAGGCCCGCGCCGGACGCCAACTACTCGAAGCGCTGGGACTGCGCGAGCGCCGAGGGCTCGACTTGATAGCCTGCCCCAGCTGCGGACGAGCCGAAGTCGACGTCATCCGCGTGGCGACCGAGGCTCAAGCGGCACTCAGCGCCCTCGACTTGCCGATTCAGGTGGCCGTGATGGGCTGCGTGGTCAATGGGCCGGGCGAGGCGCGCCACGCCGACCTTGGTATCGCCGCCGGCAAGCACCGGGGCCACCTCTTCATTCAAGGTGAGATCGTTCGAGTGGTGCCCGAAGCCGACATGGTCGAAGCCCTCGTGGACGAGGCCAAGAAGATTGCGGCCGAGGGCGTCACGGCTCGGCTCGCGGCGCGCGACCGGTCGGCCGCGGCCGAGGCCGCCGCCGACCGGGCGCTGCTGCTCGACGATCAAGGCACCGACGTGAACCACGCGGGGGAGCGAATTGAGCGGATCCGACGTCGCGCGGACCGAGCGTGAGGCTTCGCTAGGATTTCGCCACCCCTACCAAGGAGAGTCGTGGCCTCACCGAACGCCCTCACCTCACAAGACGACGACTTTCCTCGCTGGTATCAAGACGTCGTAGCCAAGGCCGAGATGGCCGATAACGGTCCGGTGCGCGGCACCATGGTGATCCGGCCCTACGGGTACGCGATCTGGGAACGTATGCAGAACGAATTGGACGCGCGCATCAAGGCCGCGGGGGCGCAGAACGCGTACTTCCCCTTGTTCATCCCCGAGAGCTACTTTGCGCGTGAGGCCGAACACGTGGAGGGCTTCAGTCCGGAATTGGCCGTCGTCACCCACGCCGGCGGTGCGGACCTGACCGAGCCGATCGTGGTGCGACCGACGTCGGAAACCGTGATCGGTGAGTTCATGGCGAAGTGGGTTCAGAGCTACCGCGACCTCCCGCTCCTGCTCAACCAGTGGGCGAACGTGGTGCGCTGGGAACTGCGGCCGCGTCTCTTCCTACGCTCGTCGGAGTTCTTGTGGCAGGAGGGACACACCGCGCACGCCTCGTACGAGGAAGCCGCGTCGTACGCACGGCGGATCCACCTCGAGACGTACCTCGACTTCATCGTCAACGTCATGGCCGTGCCGGCGCTGGCCGGCATCAAGCCGCCGCGTGAGCGTTTCGCTGGCGCGATCAACTCACTGACGTGCGAGGCGATGATGCGCGACGGCAAGGCGTTGCAGATGTCCACGAGTCACGAGCTCGGGCAGAACTTCGCCCGCGCCTTCGGCATCGTCTTTCAGAGTGAGGACGGCCAGTCCGAGGTGTGTCACACGACGTCGTGGGGTGCCTCGACTCGACTGGTGGGGGGTCTGATCATGGCCCACGGCGACGATCGCGGCCTGGTCGTGCCGCCCCGGTTGGCTCCGGTGCAGGCCGTAGTCATTGCGGTACGAGAGGACAACGACGTGCTGGACGCGTGCGGTTCTGTCAACGCCGCACTGCAGCGGGCGGGTGTCAAGTCGGTGATCGATCGAGGTCGAGGATCCTTCGGGCGACGGGTCACGGACTGGGAGATCAAGGGCGTGCCCCTGCGCGTCGAAATTGGACCCCGTGACCTGGCGAACCAGGTCGCGACGATCGTTCGTCGCGACGACGGCGCCAAGGTTGTTGTCGGGCTCAACGACCTTGCGTCCACCGCGTTGACGTTGCTCGACGAACAGCAGGCCCAGCTCTTGGCGCTGGCCACGACGCGCCGTGACGAGGCAACCACGGACGTCGAAACTATTGAGGACGCGATCGCGGCGGCCCAGAGCGGTTTCGCGCGTATCGAGTGGCGTCACCTCGGCGAGTCGGGTGAAGACCAACTCAACGAGGTGGCGGTGTCGGTGCGCTGCCTTCAGCGCCCAGACGGGACAACGCCCCAGAATCCGGACGAGGACAACCTGATCGCGGTGGTGGCCAAGTCGTACTGAACGACCGCCACCAGCAAAAAGGGCCAAACGGTTGGCCGTCGGAGCGTTGAGCGGCGGCGTTGCCCGCGACGGGTTGAGACTGCTACACTGAATCGACAGTCCGCCAAGGACGTTTGGACTCGTTTAAGCGCGGGCCTCGGGCCCGCGCTTTTTCGTTGTCCCCGGCGACGCAGAGAGGAGATGACCATGGATCTGGAGACACCCGTGGGATCACTCCTAGCCTCCCTGGGACTGGAACTTTACGATCTCGAGCTCGTCGCGGGATCCCTCAACGTGGTCGTAAGACGCGAGGGTGGCGTTGACGTGGACAGCCTGGCGCGCGCGAGTCGCGCCATCTCGGGCTGGCTCGATGAACACGATCCGATCGCGGGGCACTACACCCTCGACGTATCCAGTCCGGGTTTGGAGCGACGTCTGCGTACGCCGGCCCACTTCGCGAGCGCCGTTGGTGAAGTCGTGACGTTGCGCGAGCATCGCGACGCCAGCGCCACCAGGCGGCTCGAAGGCGTTGTCGTGCGCACTGACGAGGATTCGGTGACCCTGGACGACGCCGAGCACGGTGAAATCACCGTGCGATTCGACGCCATTGAGCGGGGCCGAACCGTCTTTCACTGGGGGCCCGACGTGACGGCTCCGAAGCGGTCCACTGCTTCGACGGCGAGCAAGAGAGGCAAGTGATGGCCAACTTTGAATTTCTCGAAGCGCTGGGACAGATCGCCCGCGACCAGAATATCGACGAGGGCGAATTGCTCATCGCCTTGGCCAACGCGCTGCTCGCGGCCTACAAGCGTCGTCCGGACTCGGCCGAAGATGCCGAAGTCGAGATCAATCCCGAGACCGGCGAAATCAAGGTGTGGGGCCTCGAGCTCGACGTCGAGGGCACCGTAACTCGCGAGTGGGACGCCACCCCCGAAGACTTTGGCCGGATTGCCGCGCAGACGGCGAAACAAGTCCTCATGCAGTTGATCCGCGACATCCAACGGCGCCAGATGTATGAGGAGTTCGCGAATCGCGAAGGCGACATCGTCTCGGGCACGGTGCAGCAGAACGACAATCGCTACACGCTGTTGGACCTCGGTAGGGTCGAGGCGCTCTTGCCGCAGGCCGAGCAGATTGCCTTCGAGCGCTACGATCACGGTGCTCGAATTAAGGTGTACATCGTCGAGGTTCGCAAAACCAACAAGGGTCCACAGATCGTCGTGAGCCGGACGCACCCGGCGCTGGTCGCCAAGCTGTTCGAAATCGAAGTACCCGAAATTGCCAACGGCATCGTCGAAATCAAGGCGATCGCGAGGGAGCCCGGTCATCGCTCCAAGATCGCCGTGGCGTCCAATGACGCCATGGTCGACCCAGTTGGAGCGTGCGTCGGCGCACGGGGCTCGCGGGTCCGCAACATCACGAACGAGCTTCGATCCGAACGCATCGACGTCGTGCCCTATAGCGATGACCCCGTCGCCTTCATCCAGGCCGCCCTGGCGCCGGCGCGGGTGCGTGAGGTTCAGCTCGACGACGACCAGGGAATCGCAACGGTGATCGTGCACGATCAGCAGTTGTCGCTGGCCATTGGCAAAGAGGGCCAAAACGCACGCCTCGCCGCTCGTTTGACTGGTTGGCGTATCGATATCCGCTCCGAGAACGAGGGGGTCGAAGAAGAGGTCGTCGACGAAGTGTGGACCGAAAACGACGTCGTGGTTGACGAGACGGTCCACGTGGAGAACGTCGGCGGCGAGCACCTGGCGTCAACCGACGGGTCGGTGCCCGCACTGGAGGATCAGGCATAGCGCCCCGTCGGATGTGCGTCGTTTGCCGCTCGAGGCAAGCGGACACGTCGCTGCGGCGAGCTGGTCGGTGCAGCGACGGTACGTGGTACCTGGGCCGTGGCAATGGCCGAGGCGTGTGGTGGTGTCGCGACGGTGGTTGCGTCGCTCGACTGGGGTCGAGAGCGCTGTCGCGAGCGTTGCGGGTCGAGTTGTCCGCGGCCGATGTGGATGACCTGGTGGTGCTCGCTGGCCACGGGGCGGGTTCGCCGGGGCCGGGGTTGTGAAAGAATGTGAGACTGTGCGCGCGACGCGCACATCGAAGTAAGGGAACGTTTTGGCGCTGAAGAAGATCCGGGTACACGAGCTCTCGAAAGAGCTCGGGATGACGAGCAAGGAGTTGCTGGCGCTCGCTCAGAAATTGGGTATCGGCGCGTCGAGCCCGTCGGCGTCGATCGAAGACGCACAGGCAGACCGCATTCGGCGACGAGCCGACGCGGACGGCCTGCGCCGCTCCGTCCAGCCCGAGGAGTCCAAGGGCAAGTCCCCACGGGTGACCAAAACCTCCGCCGACGCCGATGTGACGACGTCCGCTGCGCCGGCCGCCGTCGCTGCCCCGAGCGCCACCGCTGAGTCGTCGGCGCCGCCCGCGGCGCCGGTACCCCCGACGCCACCGCCCGCGGCGCCGGTCGAGAGCGAGATCGTCGACGCCCCCCGCGTGGTGCGCAGCCGCGCCACCGTCCCCAAGCCCGTGCCTACGCGTACGGTCTCCCCAGACGGTCCGACCACGATTCGCCCGACGCAACGTCCCTCGACGGGCGACGGTGGTGACTCGTCGCAGCCGAGGCGTCCGCCACTATCGATGAGTGGCCGCCCCATTCCGCCGCCCCCCGGACGCCCACTTAGCCCTTCGGGCCGTCCCATCCCACCACCTCCCGGTGTTCGACGTCCCGTCAGTGGTGCGCCCAGTCGACCGGGCGGTCCCGGCGCGCGACCGACGTCGCGACCATCGGGGCCATTGCGATCTGGTGCGCCGCGCACCGGTGGCACCGGCTTTGGCGGTCCGAGAACCGGTCCCGGTTCGAGCGCCCCTTCGACACCGGGTCGCCCACCGGCTCGCGGGTCGGGCGGACCACGCGGATCCCAGCGCAAGGCGACTCGACGGCGCCGGCGCACCATTGAGGAGCTCGAGCCAACGCAGATGACGACGTGGCAACCGAGCAGTGCACCGGTGCCCGACGGCGAAATCATTATCGAGCGTGGCTCGACGGCCAAGGACGTTGGACCCAAGCTCAATCGCAGTGCCGCGGACATCATTCGATTCCTCTTCTTGCAGGGCGAAATCGTGACGGCGGTGCAGGGACTCTCCGACGACATGATCGAGTTGTACGCGGCGGAGGTTGGCGCGTCGGTGCGCATGGTCGACCCCGGTGAACAACAAGAGGCGGCCCTCCTCGCTAAATTCTTCGACGAAGACGACCTCGACGACGAAATCGCGGCCGCTCCGCGGCCGCCCGTGGTGACCGTCATGGGCCACGTCGACCACGGCAAGACCAAACTCCTCGACCAGATTCGAAAGACCAATGTCGTGGCCGGCGAAGCGGGGGGCATTACCCAGCACATCGGGGCCTACACCGTGTCGTGGCGCGGCCGGACCATCGCGTTCCTTGATACGCCCGGTCACGAAGCTTTTACCGCTATGCGGGCCCGCGGAGCCAAGGTCACCGATATCGTCATTCTGGTCGTGGCGGCCGACGACGGCGTGATGCCCCAGACGGTTGAGGCCATCGACCACGCCAAGGCCGCGGGAGTGGCGATCATCGTGGCGCTGAACAAGATCGATCGTGCGGACGCGAACCCGGATCGGGTGCTCCAGCAGATCAGTGAACGAGGTTTGGTGCCCGAGAAGTGGGGCGGGGACACCATCTGCGTCGAGATCTCCGCGCTGCAGGGCATTGGGATCGATGAATTGCTCGAACAGGTGCTGCTGGTCGCCGACGTGAGCGAACTCGTGGCCCGGCCGACGGGGCGTGCGGTGGGCACAGTGCTCGAGGCCAACCTCGAAGTCGGTCGGGGACCGGTCGCCACGGTCATGGTCCAAAAGGGACTGCTCGAAGTCGGCGATCCGGTGGTCGCTGGTGCCGCCTACGGCAAGGTCAAAGCGCTCATCAACGACCAGGGTCGACCGATCAAGTCGGCCGGCCCGTCGACACCGGTGCAGGTGCTGGGATTCAGCGAGCCACCGCTCGCCGGTGACGAGATGCGCGTGGCCGACGACCTCGGCCACGCCCGCTCACTGGCCGAAGCCCGCGCCCAGCGCGTGCGCCTCGTTGGCCACCAGCCGGTGGCCTCCTCGAGCGGCGCGCGGTTGGAGGACCTGTTCGAGCAGATTCAGCGAGGCGAGACCGCAACACTGAACGTCGTGCTGAAGGCCGACGTGCAAGGCTCGCTCGAAGCGTGTACCGAGTCACTTCGCAAACTCGAGCGCGACGACGTGAAACTGGTCATCGTGCACCGAGGGGTGGGGGGCATTACCGAGAACGACGTTCAGTTGGCCAAGGCCTCGAGCGCGACGATTATTGGATTTAACGTTCGCCCCGATCGGCGAAGTCGCGAGTTGGCCGAGTCCGAGGGCGTGGAAATTCGGACCTACGAGATCATCTACAAGTTGATCGAGGAGATCGAGGCCGCGATGCTAGGCCTGCTTTCGCCGGTCTTCGAAGAGGTCGTAACGGGCGAAGCGGAGGTACGCGAGATCTTCCGCGTGCCCAAGATCGGCGCCATCGCGGGCTGCTTCGTGCGAGAAGGTGTTATCACGCGCGGCTCCAAGGTTCGCTTCCTACGCGAGGGCACGGTGATCTGGAAGGGGACGATCACGTCGTTGCGTCGCTTCAAAGATGACGCTCGAGAGGTCCAGGCCGGCTACGAGTGCGGCATTGGACTGTCTGACTACCAGGACTTGAAAGACGGCGACGTGATCGAGACGTACGACGAGCGCGAGATCCCGCGCACGGTGTAGCTATGGCTCACGCGAGCGGACACCACGCGTATCCGCGCACGGCACGGGTGAATCAGATCCTGCGCGAGATCATCTCGGATGAACTGGTGCGACTCTCGGACTTCGATGAGGACTTGGGTCTCTTGACGGTCACCGGTGTCGATACGTCGAGCGATCTACGTCAGGCGGTGGTGTTCTTCGACTCACTCACCGAGGCGGCGGGCGCGGCCCTCGAAGAGCATCGCCGTCAACTGCAAGACGCGGTGAACCTCCAGACCCGTCTGAAGCGGACGCCGAAGCTGTCCTTTCGAGCTGATCCAGCGGTGGCTCGGGGCGAAGCAGTCGAGGAGATACTGCGTCGCCAACGTGACGATGACGACTAGCGGAATGGTGCTGCTGGACAAGCCGGGCGGCGTGACCAGTCACGACGTGGTGGCGCGGGTTCGTCGGATCATTGGCGAGCGGCGCGTGGGCCACGCCGGCACACTCGATCCGATGGCGACGGGCTTACTCATCGTCGCGATTGGCCCGGCGACGCGCTTGTTGCGCTTCGTGCAGGTCGCGACGAAGAGATACCGCGGAACGGTCGAATTGGGCATCGCGACCGACTCGTTGGACGCCGATGGCGTCGTGGTTGAACGGGCCGGCGTGCCCGACGTCGACCTAGACGCCGTACGCGCCGCGGCGGGGTCGCTTCTCGGTGCGCAGTTGCAGGTGCCACCGATGGTTTCGGCGCTCAAGATCAACGGTCGACGGTTGCACGAGTTGGCCCGTCGAGGACTTGAAGTAGACCGGGTCGCGCGCGAGGTTGTCGTCGAGTCGTTCAGTGTCGACGCCGGCGCCGATCAGCACCACTGGGACTTCGACGTGGTCTGTTCCACGGGAACCTACGTGCGGGTCCTGGCGAGCGAACTCGCGCACCGTCTCGGGACCGTCGGCCACCTCAGCGCACTGCGGCGAACGGCGATCGGGTCCCACGACGTGTCAGCGGCGCTGAGCCTTGAGGCCTTCGAAACCTCGATCGCGGACCGACGTCCGCTGCTACCGCCGGCCGCCATGCTCGAGGGAGTGACGACGATCGTCGTCGGCGATGGAGATCGACAGCGGATCGTGCACGGCCAACAGCTAGAAGTCGCCGACGGCGTTGCCGGCGACTGGCTGGCCGCGCTCGACCAAGCCGGCGAGCTCATCGCCGTGCTGGCCCGTCGTGGCGATCGCTGGCAGCCGTCGGTCGTGGTGACGTCGGACCTGGACGCGCCGCGCCGGTAGGTTGACGAGATGATCGTGTGGCACGACGGCGAGTACGTGGAGCTCGACGAGCGCCGCAGCGCCATTGCGATCGGCGTCTTTGACGGGCTGCACCGTGGCCATCAACGGGTATTGGAACGCACCCGAGCCCTATCGCGAGAGCACGGTTCGCGCCTCGCGGTGGTGACGTTCTTCCCGCACCCCATGTTGACGGTGCACCCCGATCGATCGCCCGCGGCGATCGATCGACTCGACCAGCGTCTGGAGGGCCTCGAACGGCTCGGCGTCGAACTCGTTCGCGTCTTGCACTTTGACGAACTGCTCGCGCTCGAGTCCGCGGAATCGTTTGTCGAACGAGTACTCGTCCACGACCTTCGCGCCGCCGACGTCGTGGTCGGCCAGGACTTCCGGTACGGCCACGATCGCGCTGGTGACATTGGAACGTTGACCCGTGCGGGGTTGCTCGACGACTTTCGCGTGCACGCCCTGACGCTGGCCGGTGACGAGCACCGGTGGTCGTCGACGGCTATTCGCCGCGCCGTGCAGTCCGGTGCGGTCACGCGCGCACGCACCGTGCTCGGCCGGCCGTTCACGCTGCGCGCCTCGGTCGTAGCCGGCGACGCACGAGGTCGAACGATGGGCTTTCCGACGGCGAATCTGGCGCTGGAGCCGGCCCAACTCTGTCCGGGAATCGGCATTTACGCGACGGCGGTGCGAACGCCGGACAACCAATGGTGGGCCGGCGCGACGTCCGTGGGCCGGCGACCTCAGTTCTACGACAACGCTGCCCAACTCGTCGAAGTTCATCTCGTGGACTTTGACGGTGACCTCTATGGCCGTACCATCGACGTCGCCTTTCTCGAGCGCCTTCGCGACGAGGCCATCTACGGGTCCTTGGAGGAGCTCATCGCGCAAATTGGCCGTGACGTGGCGCGCAGCCGCGAATTATTTGCAACCTCGCACCCGTCGAGCTGGACGCTGCTAGGCTGAAGACTCGGTCAGCGACGCTGATCGTGTGGGTCGTCAAGTGGGCGACTCGCAGCGGGACCCCCGACTCATAAGGCAAACGACGTTATGGCTGAGAAGCAGCAGATCATCAAGGACTTTCAGGCTCACGAAACGGACACCGGCTCGCCCGAAGTCCAGATCGCGATCCTGACGGACCGGATCTCGCACTTGACCGAGCACCTGAAGGTGCACAAGGGTGACCATCACACCCGACGCGGGCTCATGAAGCTCATTGGCCAACGCCGCCGCCTGCTCGATTACGTGCAGCGCGACGACGTGGAACGTTATCGCTCCCTGATCGGTCGTCTCGGCATTCGTCGCTAGCCGCCACGCCGACGCCGTCGGCGCGAACAGCGCATCCGATACCTCGGAGGCCAGTGGAGAGCCGTCGCCCAAGTCGACGGTTGCCCACTGGGATCCGAGCGGACGCTGTCTACTGCTAAGGAGCAACCATGACTGACGCGATTCGCGTAAGCCGCCCGCTATCGGGCACCGATAAGACCTTGAGTTTTGAGGCGGGACACCTCGCCCAACTCGCCGACGGAGCGGTGCTGGCGCGCATCGGTGACACGATGCTGCTAGCGACCGTGACCGCCGCACGCACCGTGCGAGAAGGGATGGATTTCTTTCCGCTCACCGTCGACATCGAAGAGCGCGCTTACGCGGCCGGCAAGATTCCCGGGGCGTTCTTTCGTCGCGAGGGTAAGCCCTCCGATCAGGCCATCTTGATCTGTCGACTCATTGACCGGCCGCTGCGCCCCTCATTCCCCAAGGGTTTTCGCAACGAGGTGCAGGTCGTCGGCACGATCTTCAGCGCCGACCAGGAAAACCCGCACGACATTCTGGCGATCAACGCGGCCTCGGCGGCGTTGATGTTGTCGGGCATCCCCTTCGATGGACCGATTGGTGCGGTACGAATGGCCTACACCACCGACGGGACGTGGGTGGCGCACCCGACCTACGCCGAAGGTGACGAGTCGGTCTTCGAACTCGTCGTCGCCGGACGGGCGCTGAGCGCCGACGCCGAGGCCGACGTCGCGATCATGATGGTCGAAGCCGGTGGCACCGAAGGATCGTTTGAGAAGTACGCGGCCGGCGCTCCCAAGGTTGACGAAGACGTTTTGGCGCTGGGGCTTGAGGCATCCAAGTTGTGGATCCGTGAGGCGATCAACTTGCAGCGTGAGCTCGTGGACGCCTACGTAGCCGCTCGTGGCCCGATTGACATGATTCCGTACCAATTGGTGCGTGACTATCAAGATGACGTCTACGCGCGCGTGGCCGCCGTCGGCGAGACGGCCCTGGACGCCGCCAACCGCATAAGCGACAAGCAGGCTCGCGCTGCCGCGCTCGACGCCGCGACGGCCACCATCATTGACCAGTTGAGTGCGGAGTTCGCGGACCGGACCGGCGAGATCAAACCCGCGGTCAAGGCGATGACCAAGAAGTTGGTCCGTACGAGGATCGTCAAGGACGGCGTGCGCATCGACGGACGCGCCACGTCGGACATCCGGCCACTCAGCGCTGAGGTGGACCTGTTTCCCATGACGCACGGTTCGGCCCTGTTCCAGCGTGGTGAGACCCAGGTGGTGAACGTGACGACCCTGGGCATGCCGCGGTTGCGCCAGCAACTCGACACGATCAGCCCCGATGAATTTCGCCGGTACATGCACCACTACAACTTCCCGCCGTACTCCACCGGCGAGACCGGTCGAGTTGGCATGCCCAAGCGGCGCGAAATCGGCCACGGCATGCTGGCCGAGCGAGCGCTCATCCCGGTGCTACCCAGTGAGCAGGACTTCGCCTATACGGTGCGAGTCGTCTCGGACATCATGCAGTCCAACGGCTCCACCTCCATGGCGTCGGTCTGTGGCTCAACGCTTTCGCTCATGGCGGCGGGCGTACCGATCAAGGCTCCAGTCGCCGGCATCGCCATGGGCTTGATCCACGACGAGGACGCCTACGTGACGCTCACGGACATTCTTGGTGCGGAAGACGCCTTCGGCGACATGGACTTCAAGGTGGCGGGTACTGCGGACGCCGTCACCGCGTTGCAGCTCGATACGAAAATTGACGGTCTGCCCGCCGAGGTGCTCTCCAACGCGCTTCACCAGGCTAAGCAGGCTCGTCTTCGGATCCTCGAGGTGATCACGGCGACCCTGGCGGCGCCGCGCGCCGAGGTGTCGGCGGTGGCCCCAAAGATCGTGTCCATCGAGATCCCGATCGACAAGATTGGTGAAGTGATCGGTCCCAAGGGCAAGGTCATCAATACGCTCCAGCAGGAAACCGGTGCCGACATCGCGGTCGACGACGATGGTGTCGTGGGCACCGTGACCATCGGCGCCAAGGATGGTCGAGCCGTCGAAGAGGCGCGGCGTCGCATCGCGCTGATTCTGGACCCGCCGACCGCAGAGGTCGGGGCGGTCTACCCGGGTCGCGTCGTCAACATTGCGAAGTTCGGCGCGTTCGTCAGCCTGATGCCGGGACGCGATGGACTGCTGCACATTTCCAAGATGTCGCCGCTCAACGGTGGCCAGCGCATCGGCCAAGTAGAAGACGTGCTCGAGCTTGGTCAGGCCATTGAGGTTCGCGTTGACGACATCGACCCGCAGGGCAAGGTATCGCTTTCGCTGGCTGGGGAGTACGCCGACGCCGACGCCGGTGACGGCGCCAGCCGATCGCGTGCGCCTCGTGAGCGCAGCGACCGAGGTGACCGAGGTGACCGTGGTGACCGTGGTGACCGTGGTGACCGTGGTGACCGTGGTGACCGAAGTGACCGTGGTGACCGTGGTGACCGTGGTGACCGTGGTGGTCGAAACGGACGTGGCGGTGAGACCCCGCGGGTACCCGTTTCGGCGTTCGAAGCATCCTTCGAGGCTGAGTTGTCCGGTGACCTCGGCGATCTCGGTCCCGGTGACGTTACCTTTACCGACGAGGGCAGTGCCAGTCGACGAGGGCCGCGCCCTCGACGTCGCTAGGACGGTATCGGGCTCTCGTTCACCCATGAACGTCGCAACTCGCTCGTCATCACCGCACGGACGATGACGAGCGAGTTGCCGTCCGAGCGGTGGTGGCGGCTACTGCATCGGCGCGACCAGTGGGCGCTGGCGGTCATGACCGTACTGCCGCTCATCGTGTTCGCGGTTCCGGCGCTGGCCGGCCACCCGGCCATCGCCCAGGACAACCTGATTCAGAACTTCCCACTTCGCGTACTCACCGGCGCGCAGTTGCGCGGCGGACACCTTCCCCAGCTGAATCCGTTGGCCAACGCCGGTACGCCGCTGCTGGCCGGCATGAACGCCGGTTCCTTTTTTCCGTTGACCCTCTTGTTCGTGATTCCAGCACCAGTGGCGATATGGGTCGTGAACCTCGTGGCGACCTACGTCGGCGCCGCACTGGGTCTGTTCGCGCTGCTTCGCTGGTACCGCATCTCGACGTGGGCCGCGCTCGTGCCGGCGTTGCTCTACACCTACACCGGCGCCATGAACGGCCAAATGGTGCACCTCGGGGTGATCGAGGGGTATGCGCTCTTGCCGTGGTACGTACTGACGATGGTGGTGCTGGAGCAACGCGTTCGCGACTGGACCAGGTCAGCGGGTTGGCGCACCGTGGTGCGCGGCGCGTCGGCGCCCGTACTCGGCATCGCGGGACTCTGGGCACTGACGACCCTGTCCGGCGAGCCGCGCGCGATCGCCGAAATGGAGCTGCTCGGCGCCGTCGTGATGGCCGCCGTGCTGGTCGCGTCGGCGTCGAAGCGCACCTGGACGTGGCGCCAAGCGGGGTGGTTTCTTTTGGCCAACGTCGTGGGCATCTCGTGGGGCTCGCTCATTGGTCTTGCCCAGCTGCTGCCGGGCTGGTCGTTCATCAACATCTCGCAACGCACCGGCATTGGGTACGACTTTTTTGGGGCCGGTTCGTTGCCGGTTCGCTGGACATCGCTCCTGCTCATTCCGGACCTGCTGGGTGGCAACGGGATCCTTCACCAGCCCTCGTTCTTCGTCTCATACAACTTGCCCGAGGTCTCGGGGTACGTCGGCCTCGCGGCACTGGTGGCGCTAGGCGCGTTTCTAGCTCGCCGGACGCGTCACGGATGGCCGAACGACGACCGGCCATTCGTTCTGTACGTCGTGATCGGCGTAGTGGGACTGTTTGCGACGTGGGGCTACTACACCCCGCTGGGTCATCTCTTCGACGCCCTGCCGCTCTTTGGCAGCACCAGGCTCCAGAGCCGCAACGTCATCTTGGTGGACCTCGCCGTGGTCGTGCTGCTGGGCTGGTGGCTGGAGCGGCTGAGCGAGCACGACGTCCAGCGAGCGGGACTCGCGAAGCGACGGTTGTGGCTCGCCCTGTTCGCACCGGTCGCCGCCGCGGCCCTGGCCGCTGCGATGCTGATCGATGGCGCCCCGGTGCTTCGCTATCTCGGCGCGTCGGCGTCGGCGTCACAACTCGCTCAGGACCAACGGCCGACGCTCGTCGCCCACCTGGTCGTCGCCCTCGCGTTGATCGTGGTCGTGGTGGGCTTGTCGCGACGCCGGCGCCGCGCGCGTACTGGTCTGCACGTCGTCATCGCCGTCGACGCACTGCTGTTCTTCGCCTTCGCGACGACGGGGCTCGCCGCCGGTCACGTCAACGTCATGCCCTCGCGAGCCTCGGTCATTGGACGACTCGGCGCCGAAGGCCGAGTGGCCTTCGTCGGGGCGCCGGGCGTCGACGCGACGCTCTACGACAGTCTTGGCTCACCCAATGTCAACGTGTTTACCGGCGTCGCGAGTATTCAGGGCTACGGCTCGCTCATTGACTCGCTCTACGGGCGCGTCACCGATACGCACCCGATGTTCAGCCTTGACGACTGCCAGTTGGCCGACGGCAGCTTTCGCCAGCTTCGACTCGCGACGCTCGTCGTCTCGGCCGACGCGCTGTCGAGAGCACTGCCATTCACCCCGACCGCGCCGTCGTGCCTCGAGTCGCGCACGAGCACGCGGTCCTCGTGGTACTTCGGTCGGGTCGAACGCGTCGCCACGGTGGACGTGCGCGTAGCGACGAGCGGTGCCACGACGTTTCGGGCACGGCTCCTGGACGTGACCGGTCGACCCGTTGGTCCCGTGGTGGTGGCGACCGGCTCGTCGGCGGTTCACTTCAATTTCACGGGCGTTGGCGAAGCGAGTGCCGGTGTCGTGATTCGATCAGTGAAGTCCGTGAACACGACGTCGGTCGTGGTGACGTCATCGGCGCCATCGCCGACGCGACGACAGCTCGCGACGCCGTTGCAGCGGGCGATCGCCGGTGCCGGTTGGCGACTCATCTCCATGGAGGGCGCCAACACGTTCCTGCGAGCGACCTCGGTGCGACCGAGTGCCTGGCTCGGTTCGCACGTGGGGACCGCGAAGGTCATCAGCGTTCGCGACACCTCTTGGGGTGATTCGTGGATCACGGTGCGCGCGAGCGCGCCAACCGTGCTCAAACGCTCAATGGAGTGGATCCCCGGTTGGCGGGCCACGGCGACCAACGTCCGGACCCATCGGACCATTACCCTGCACGTCGTGCGATCGGGATTGATCCAGCAGGTGTCCGTCCCCCGGGGTACCTGGACGGTGTATTTCTACTACCACGCCCCACATATCGATGTCGGCTTGCTCGGCACCGCGATCGGGACTACGGGCTGGATCGGGGCCGTTGTCATCTGGGGGCGAACGCGGCGTCGAGGTAAGATGCCCGCGTGAAGCGCGTCGTGATCGTCGGTGGCGCGGGGCGAATGGGCCAAGCCCTCACCGTCGGGTTGAACGCACTCGACGGCGTTGACGTCGTCGCCCTGGTCGACGTGACGCGACCGCTCGACACCCACGGCGCACGCTACCTCGAGCGTCTCGATGAACTCGAGGCAACGGACGTCGACGCCGTCGTGGACTTCTCCGCACCGGCTGGCGTGGTCGGGTCGGCTCACTGGTGCGCCACGACGCGGGTTCCGCTGGTGGTCGGTGCGACCGGGCTTGGCGAGGAGGCGTGGGCCGCGTTGCGGTTGGCCAGCCACGAGACGACCGTGATCGTTGCGTCGAACTTCTCGGTCGGTGCGGCACTCGCCGAACGTTTCGCTGCGCTCGCCGCTCCATACTTCGATCGGGTCGAAATCGTCGAGCTCCATCACGATCGAAAGGCCGACGCCCCTTCGGGAACATCGATCGCGACGGCCCGGGTGATCGCCGCGGCCCGCCGTCGGGCTGGCCGCGCGACCCAGGCCGACCCGACCGTGAGATTCACGGTTGCTGGCGCCCGCGGTGGCGACGTCGATGGCGTGCCGATTCACTCGGTTCGCCTGCCGGGACTCGTGGCCCATCAAGAGGTGCTGTTCGGTGCGCCGGGAGAGGGCCTCACGATTCGCCACGACTCCTTCGATCGGGCCAGTTTCGTCGCCGGCGTCGCACTCGCGTTGGAACACCTGTCGCCCGACGCGGGTCTCATCGAGGGAATCACCGCGTTCATCGAAGAGGACGTGAGAACGTAGTCGCGACGCTGGTAAGTTCACAACATGGCGTCAACGCGATTCGGTAGGGTCCTGACGGCCATGGTGACGCCGTTTGGCGCGGACGGGTCCATCGACTTCGACGTTGCGGCGGCCCTCGCCCGATTCCTCGTCGAGGAAGGTAGTGACGGCTTGGTGCTGGCCGGATCGACCGGCGAGGGATCGGCGCTCAGTGATGACGAGAAACTCGATCTCTTCGCCTGCGTGGCCCGAGCGGTAACCGTTCCGGTGCTGGCTGGTTCAACGTCCTCGGATACGGCGCACTCGGCGAACCTCACGTCGCGCGTGGCCGCGACCGGTGTCGCCGGCGTCCTGGCTACGACGCCCGCGTACGCGCGACCGAGCCAGCGGGGCATCGCGGGCCATCTTGGCGCCGTGGCCGACAGCACTGACCTGCCGATCATGCTCTACGACATTCCCGCTCGTACGGGCCGTAAGATCGCGTCGGCGACGACCATTGAAGTGGTCCGCGCTCACCACAATGTGGTCGCGCTGAAAGATGCGTCTGGTGACCTACCCGCCGCTGCGCACACCAAGGCCGTGCTCGGCGACGAACTCGATCTCTACAGTGGCGACGACGCACTGCTGCTGCCGTTCCTCGCGATCGGCGCCGTCGGGATCGTTTCGGTGGCCGCGCACTGGGCCGGGCGAGAGTTCGCCGAGCTGGTGCGGTGCGCTGGCGACGGCGACTGGGACGGCGCCCGCGCACTGAACGAGCGGCTGTTCTCGAGTTGCGCCTTCGAGTCCAGCGAGGCGGCGCCGAATCCCCAGCCGGCCAAGGCCGCGATGCGGGCACTGGGTCTGGCCGTCGGTCAGTGTCGGTGGCCGCTGGGACCGGCCGACGAGGCCCTGGATCAAGCGGCGCAATCGGTGATCGCCGGGCTACGGTCATTGCGTGGCTAAGGAGCATGTGCGCGTAACGTTTCTCGGCGGTCTGGGCGAGATCGGACGTAATTGTTTGGCGATCGAGCAAGACGGTCGAATCGTGGTTATCGACGCGGGACTGATGTTCCCCGAGCCGACCATGTACGGCGTCGACCTCATCTTGCCCGACTTCCGATGGCTGATCGAGCGTCGAGACCGGGTCGACGGTGTCGTCTTGACCCACGGGCACGAAGATCACACCGGGGCGCTTCGCTACCTGTTGAAGGACGTGAACGTACCGGTCTACGGATCGGCGCTGACCCTCGGGTTCGCTCGGCACCGACTCAGCGAAGCCAAGATGGCTGGTTCGTGCACGTTCATCGAGGTGCACGACGGCGAACGGCGCCGGATCGGTCCCTTCGACTTCGAATTCATTCCGGTCACGCACTCGGTGCCGAGCGCTCACGCGCTAGCGATCCACACTGCCGTGGGCGTCGTCGTGCACTCGGGCGACTTCAAACTTGACCAGACGCCCATCGACGGTCGCCGCACCGATCTGTCACGGCTCGCGTCACTGGGCGATGAGGGCGTGACGTTGCTGCTCTGTGACTCAACCAACGCCGAAGAGCCGGGCTTTACGAACTCCGAACGGTCAGTTGGCGGCGCCCTTCGTCGACTGTTCCTGGAGCGGCCCGATCGCCGGATGGTCGTGGCGTGTTTCGCGAGCCATCTCCATCGGATACAGCAGATCATGGACGTGGCACGTGGTCAGGGGCGCAAGGTCGCCTTGATGGGCCGGTCCATGGAGGCCAACGTCAAACTGGCCCGCAAGTTGCACCTCCTGCACGCCGACGCCGCTGACTTCATCGACCTGGAGACCGTCGATCGGTACCCGCCCGGTGACGTCTGCGTCATCTGCACCGGCAGCCAGGGCGAACCCCTGGCCGCGCTGACCAAGCTCTCGCGCGGCGACGCGCGCTTCTTGCGAGTGGGCAGCTCGGACACTGTGATCCTAAGCTCGCACCCGATTCCGGGTAACGAGTGGTCCGTCGGGCGCGTCATCGATGACCTGCATCGCGCGGGCACCGAGGTCATCGACTCCAGTCAGGAGCCGGTCCACGCGTCGGGTCACGCTCGCCAAGGTGAGTTGCGAACGTTTCACCAGCTGGTTCGCCCGAGAAACTTCATTCCCGTGCACGGCGAGTACCGTCACCTCGTCCATCACGCCGCGTTGGCCGAGTCGATGGGCCTGGCGCCCAAGCACATCTTGTTGTGCGAAGACGGCGACCAGATCGACGTTCGCCTCGACGGCATCCGTCGGGCCGGCGAGGTTCCCGCGGGACTCCACTACATCGACGGATCGGCTGGCGACCTTGACGAACGTCCACTGGAGGAGCGCCGGATGCTCGCCGAATTTGGCGTCCTGCTGCTCACCGCGGGGATCGATCGCGAACGCGGACGGCTGGTGCAACCGGTGCGCGTGACGGCGCGCGGCTGGTTCGACGGCGATACCGATCGCGAGCTCATTGCGGCGGTCACCGAGACGGTACGGGCGGCCCTGGACGAAGCGCTCGCCGAGGGGGAGCGTGACGAGAGCGCGCTCAACCGAGCGGCGCAACGAGCAGCCGGTCGGCTGCTCGGCCAACGTTTCCGCCGCCAGCCCGTGCTGCTCGCCGCGGTCGGGGTCTTCTAGTCGTCAGACTTGTCGGGTTCGCCGTGGTCGGCGTTGCGCCGACCGTCTCGCCAGTACGCCTTGTGACTGACCTCGTCGTCGGCGAGTCCGCGGTCTCGTAGGGCAACGCGCAACGCCCGCACGACGGCGAACTCCCCAAAGACGTAGGCGTGACCGGTGTCGGGCGGGAATGCGAACGCGCCCAAGGCACTGAGCAAGCCAGCCGGATCGTTGCGATGACGCCCGCGACGGTCGACGAAAATGCCCGTCACGCCGACGCCCTCATCGAACGTCGCGGTCAGTGCGTCTTGGTCATGGTCGATCTCGACGATCACGACGACGCGTCCCGGCCCGTCGACGCTCTGGGCCAAGCGGTAGAACGCGGCGAGGCCGCTCACGTCACCCAGGAAGAGGTGCCAGTGCGCACGCTGATCGAGGGTGATCTTGCCCCGCGGGCCGATCACATCCAGCGTCGTCCCGGGGGCTACCGAACGCGCCCACGCGCTGCCGGCGCCGTCGTGGTTCGTGCTGATCCACAGCGTGAACTCGTGGTTGGTTGGATCGACCGATCGAACGCTGTAGCGGCGCCGGACGTGGTGCTCCCCATCGCGCAGTCGCACCATGACGTCGTTGCCGGGCTGCCCGGCCAGCGTCGGATCGCCGTGAAGCACCAGTTCGGTGAGCGACGGCGACAGTGGCCGTGCACTCACGACGGTGCAGACCGCGGCCGTGGCGTGCACCCTCGCCGCGAGCTCCGTGGAGGAACGATGGGGAGCGGACACGCCGCCAGCCTACTGGGGTCACGTTGACTCGGCGGCGCGATCGGACCGCGACGCACGACGCGAATGGCCCAAGTGGCGAACCAGTGTTCGGTAGTTTGGATGTTGTGGCGTCGGCTCAAAAACCCAAGAAGGCTCGGGCGCGCACGCAACCGCCGCGCGCGCGTGCGTCGCACGCGTCGCACGCTACGCCTTCACTGTGGCGCCGCCACCGTCGCGACGTGTGGGTCGTCGCCCTTGTCGTTCTCGGACTCTTCCTCGGTCTCGCCGAAGTCCACGCCCTCGGTGCGGTAGGACGTCCCCTGGCCCAGTTGGTGGGCGAGTTGATCGGCGTGGCTCGCGTGATCTTGCCGATTGCGTTGGTTGCCCTGGGCGTGACACTGGTGCGCGAACGCGTGGAACTCGACGCCGTTCGGCTGAGTTGGGGACTCGTGCTCGGCGTGATCGGCCTGAGTGGACTCGGTGACCTCGCGGGCGGGCGCCCCTCAATTCACGCGACCGCCGCGCAACTCGGTCACGCCGGCGGTTGGCTCGGGGTGCTGAGCGGCGGTGGGCTCGCTCGCGCGTTCGGATCGGTGGGGGCCGTCGTGGCGCTCGTGGCGGTATTGGTGATCGCGGTCATCGTCACCACCGGCGTAGGGTTGCGCACCCTCGTCACGGTGGTGGTGCGTTGGACGCGTGGCGCGGTGCGAGCGATGACGCGCTGGTGGATTCCAAAAAGTCAACCGCCGACGTCGGGCGCGGCGAGTCTGCGTACCGAGCCCGATGCGGTACCAGGGTCGCGTCGGCGCGATCGCACCGCGGTCGCGCCGACGGTCTCCGAGGAGGTCGATGCCGTCGACGACGGGTGGCCCGACGTCGACGGCATTGATTACGTCGATTCAGATCCACCCGAGGTACCCGACGTTGACACGGATCGAATCCCCGTGCGCAGTGCCGATCCGCCTCGAGCAGCGCAAGCCGCGCCCGCGGGGGAGTTCGAGCGGACGTGGATGCTGCCGCCGCTGACGTTGCTCGCACGAACGAGGGAGCAGCGACAGGATCGCGCCAGCGTGGAATTGGCCGGCGCGGAGTTAGTTGAGGCCCTGGGCGCTCACGGTGTCGAGACGACGTTGGTCGGTTTCACCGTCGGCCCCACGGTTACCCGTTTCGAGCTCGAGCTCGGCCCCGGGGTCAAGGTGGCGCGCCTCACCGCGCTGAGCAAGGACATCGCGTACGCCATGGCCACGCCCGATGTGCGGATCCTGGCCCCGATCCCGGGGCGCTCGGCGATTGGCGTCGAGGTGCCCAACCGTCACCGCACGCTCGTTGCCCTCGGTGACCTGCTCGCCACCGATGAGGCGCGTGACGCCCGCGAACCGCTCGACGTGCCGATCGGGCGAGACATAGCCGGTCAAACGGTGATCCTGAATTTGGGCGAGATGCCCCACGTGCTCATCTCGGGCGCCACCGGCGCGGGCAAGAGTTCGTGCATCAACGCACTCGTCACGTCCCTCGTCATCCGCGCGACACCCGAGCAGGTGCGACTCTTGCTGATTGACCCCAAGCGCGTGGAGATGGGTCACTATCAGGACTTGCCCCACCTACTCGCCCCGGTGGTGGTCGATCCGAAGAAGGCCGCCGGCACGCTCGCCTGGGCGGTAAAAGAGATGGAACGGCGCTACGACGTGCTGGCCTCGTGCGGCGCGCGTGACATCACGGGCTATCACGAGATGATGGACCGCGGCGAGCTTGATCCGCCGCCCAGTCTGGCAGAAGAGGTTGGCGAGGCGATCGAGCGTGCGACGGGACTGGCCTCTGAGGTGCCCCGACGCGTTGGGCCCGAACGACTGCCCTACATCGTCATCGTGGTCGACGAGTTGAACGACCTGATGATGGTCGCGGCCCGCGACGTTGAGGATTCGGTGGTGCGCATAGCCCAGATGGCCCGGGCGGTGGGGATACACCTCGTCCTGGCGACGCAGCGCCCGAGCGTCGACGTCATCACCGGCGTCATCAAGGCCAACGTACCCAGTCGCATGGCCTTCGCCGTCTCGTCACTGGCCGATAGTCGCGTGATCCTCGACCAGGCGGGTGCCGAGCGCCTGGTGGGCAAGGGGGACATGCTCTTGGTGACCGCAACCAGCAACATTGCGCGGCGCATTCAGTCGCCGTGGGTCTCGGAGGTGGAGGTCCAACGCGTCGTCGATTACTGGCGGGCCCAGGGTGGACGGACCGAGACCGTCGTGGCGCTCGACGTGCCCGCAGAACGCTCCGGTGGAGGGCCGTCGGACGATGACGACGAACTGCTTCGCCAAGCCCGCGACCTCGTGATCCGCACGCAATCGGGATCCACCTCGATGCTCCAACGCAAGCTGCGCATCGGGTTTGCTCGAGCGGGACGACTCATGGACCTGCTCGAACAAGAGCACGTGGTGGCACCGGGCGATGGATCCAAGGCTCGTCGGGTGCTGATCGGCCGAGACGACCACGCGGCCAGCGGCGACGAGTAGGCCCCTCGCCGACGTCGAGCGACCGCCTACGCTATTTCCATGTTCGCGCGCGTTCCCGCCAGTTCGGCCAATCTGGGGCCCGGTTTCGACACGCTAGCGGTTGCCCTCAATCGGTACGTGGAAGTCGATCTCCACGAGGCCGACGAGTTCTCCATCACGACGAGCGGCACGGGCGCCGGTCAGTTCGATGACGAACACCACCTCGCCGCAGTCGTGGCGGCGTCGGTGCTGGGCCACTACCGCTTCGCGCTGTCGGTCTTCTCCGAGATTCCACTCTCGCGGGGGTTGGGATCATCGGCGGCCGTCGCTCTCGCCGCGGCCGCCGCGGCCGGTGCCGCGGACCCCTTGGGTGTGGCCGTGCGGTGCGATGGGCACGCCGAGAACGCCGCGGCGTCGTGGCGCGGCGGGCTCGTCGTGGCCGACGCGCGTGATGGTGATGTCGTGGTCGCCGACTTGGCCCTTGACCCAGAGTGGCGGTTCGTGGTCGTCGTGCCCGACGTTGAGCTCGCGACGGCCGACGCGCGGCGGGTCTTGCCGTCACAGGTCCCCTTCGCCGACGCGGTGGCCAACCTGACGTCGCTCGGACTGTTGATCGCCGGTCTCGCCGATCATCGACGTTTCGTTGGTGGGTCGATGCGCGATCGTCTCCACCAGCCATTTCGCGCCGCCCTCCTGCCCTTCGCCGACGCGCTGATGGACGCGTTGCGCGCCGCGGGAGCGGTCGACGCCTGTTGGTCGGGGGCGGGGTCGAGCATGCTCGGACTAGTCAGCGTCGACCGGGCGGACGCGGTCGCCCGTGGGGTACGCCTGTTCCTAGGCGAGGCCGGCGTCGGGGCGGTGGTGGAGGTGCTCGAAGCGGATCGAACGGGTCTGGTCGTGCGTTGACGAGCCACCGGGACGCGCGTGCACGCACGGTGGCAGGCGTCGCGTTCGTGCTCGCGGGCGCGACGACAATCCAGTGGTCGGCGGCAATCGTCACGCCGGTGCTCGGTGCGATCGGTCCATCCGCGGCCACGGCGTGGCGCTACCTCGTCGGCGCGGTAGTGCTCGTCGCACTGACCCGCCCGCGGGTTCGCCACTGGTCACGATCCCAGTGGCTGGGGGCGGCGGCCCTGGGTGTGTCCACGGCAGTGATGAGCTTCTGCTTCTACCAGTCGATCGCTCGCATCACGCTGGGCAGTGCCGTGGCGATTGAGTACCTCGGCCCATTCCTCGTCGCGGCGCTCGGTCGACGCACGGCGCGTCACCTCGTCCTGGTCGCCGTGGCCGGCGCCGGTGTACTCGCCCTCGCGCGACCCGGCGGTGGGGTGACGCTCGTCGGTGGGCTCTTCGCGCTCGGCTCGGGCGCGGGCTGGGCCGGGTACGCCTTCGCCTCGCGGCGGGTCGGTCACACGACCGACGGATTTCAGGGCCTCGCGGTGGCGATGGCGATCGCGGCGGTGCTGGCGTCACCGTTCGCGGTGGCGTCCTTTACGCGATTGTTCAGCCACGCCGCGATGACCGGTCGGATGGCGCTCGTTGCCGTGATGTCCATCGTCGTGGGCTTCGCGCTCGAGATGCAGGCGTTGCGACGGATTCGGCCGTCGGTGGTCAGCGTGGTTATCGCCCTCGATCCCGCCGTCGCCTTCGTGGTCGGGTGGCTGCTGTTGGGCCAGACGATATCGACCTGGGACATCGTCGGTTTGATCTGCGTCGTGGTCGCGGGCGTTGGGGTCACCTACGACGTCGCGAAGGCCGGCGAGGCGCTCGACCTCACCGGCGTGGGCGCCTAACCGGGTCGGTAGGCTAGTTCCGTGTCGACGCCGCGCACCTTCGCCATTCGCACGTTCGGCTGTCAGATGAACGAGCACGACTCTGAACGGCTCGCTGGTCTTCTGGTCGGCGAGGGGATGGTGCGCGCCTCCAGCGATGCCGAGGCCGACGTCGTCGTCTTCAACACCTGCACCATCCGCGAAAATGCGGACCTGAAGCTCTACAGCGCGCTCGGCCACCTGAAGGCGATCAAGGCGTCGCGCCCAACGATGCAGATCGCCGTGGGGGGCTGCCTGGCCCAGCACGAACGCGAGCGGATCCTCGAGCGCGCCGGTTGGGTCGACGTGGTCTTCGGCACCCATAACCTGGCCGGTGCGCCGGCGCTGTTGGCGCGCGCTCGCGTGGAGGGCCCCATTGTGGACGTACGCGACGCACCCGATCCCGTGGCGAATCGCGACATGGCGCCGGCGTTGAGCGCCGTGCGCGACGTGCCCTGGGCGGCGTGGATGACGATCCAGACGGGCTGTGACAATTCGTGCAGCTACTGCATCGTGCCCGAGGTCCGCGGCGGCGAGATCAGCCGCCCGCTCGACGACTTGATCGCCGAGGCGACGATGCTCGCGAGTTCCGGGGTGACCGAAATCACCGTGCTCGGTCAGAACGTGAACTCGTACGGGCGCGACCTGACCAAACGACGGCCGCTGTTCGCCGAGCTCCTGCGCTCACTGGGCTCAGTGGAGGGGATCGAGCGGATTCGTTTCACCAGTCCCCACCCCAAGGACTTGCGGCCCGAGACGATTGAGGCGATGGCCGAGGTGGCGGCGGTCTGCCCACAGTTGCACCTACCACTGCAGTCCGGCTCGAACCGGGTACTGCGGGCGATGCGACGCGGCTACACCGCCGAGCGCTACCTCGAACGTCTCGCCGCCGCCCGGGCGGTGATCGACGACCTGGCCGTCTCGACGGATCTGATCGTTGGCCATCCCGGCGAAACGGACGCCGACTTCGATCAGACGCTCGAGGTGGTCGCGGCGGCCGACTACGACGCGGCCTTCACGTTCATCTTCTCGCCACGCGAGGGAACGCGGGCGGCCGCGATGTCCACGGCGTTCGTACCCGACGACGTCATCGCCGATCGCTTCCAGCGACTGAAGCTGGTACTGGACCGCTCCGCACTGCGCGCGCACGCGGCACGAGAGGGCCGCCGCGAGGAAGTGCTGGTTGAGGGTCCGTCTCGTCGAAACAGCGAGCGTTGGTCGGGTCGTACCCGGCAGGGCAAACTGGTCCACTTCGACGCCGATCCGGGACTGCGTCCCGGTGCACTCGTGGAGGCGCTCATCGACCACGGTGCGCCCTACCACCTGCTAGGCCGGGTAACCCGCGAGCTTCGCCCGCCGCGCCACCGGGTACGCATCCCACTCGCCGTATCGTGAGTGGGGTCGCGGTAGCGCTCGTCGGGGCGACCGCGACGGGCAAGTCCGTGCTCGCGCACGCGGCGGCGCGCGAAGATCCCCGGTGCGAGATTGTCGCCATTGACGCCATGACCGTCTATCGAGGCATGGACCTGGCGACGGCGAAGGCGACGCCGGCCGAGCGACTCGAAGTTACGTACCACCTGCTCGACCTCGTCGAAGCGCACGAGGAGTTCACGGTCGCCCAGTACCAGCGGGCCGCGCGACGCGTGACCGACGACGTCTGGTCGCGCGGGCGAAGGGTGATCTACGTTGGGGGTACCGGACTCTACCTTCGAGCCGTGCTGGATGATCTGGAGATTCCGGGGCAGTTCGACGAGGTTCGCCGCGAGCTCGAGGCGAGGGTCATGGGCGGCGAGGACCTGTACTCGCAGCTCACCCGCGTGGATCCCGTGGCCGCGACCCGTCTCGAGCCGAGCAACGTTCGACGCGTCGTTCGAGCGCTGGAGGTGACGCTCGGCAGTGGCCGACCCTTCTCGACGTACGGGCCCGGGCTCGCCACCTACGCACCAGCGCGGGTCGTGCAGGTGGGTCTTCGGGTGCCCATCGAGGAACTCGACGCACGGATCGAACATCGTTTTCATCAGTGGATGCGTGACGGCCTGCTCGACGAGGTTGGCCGACTCGTCGCCGATCCGCGGGGGCTCAGCCGGACGGCTCGTCAGGCGGTTGGCTATCGCCAGATGCTCGCGCACCTCGAGGAGGGTCTCGATCTGAACGCGGCGATCGAGGCGTCGATTGCTCAGAGCCGACGCCTCGCGCGCCGTCAGCGATCGTGGTTCAATCGCGATCCTCGAATCGAGTGGTTCGACGACCCGCTCGCGGCCGCACAACGGGTCACCGACGTGTTGAACGGCGCCGACGGCGACGTGCGAGACTGGCGAACGTGACACTTCGCTTCCTGCAGAAATGGCACGGGGCCGGCAACGATTTCTTGGTTGAGGTGCTCGAGCACGGCACGGCGCCCTGGTGGGACGCGGCACGGGTGCGAGCGGTCTGTCAGCGTTCGACCGGGGTTGGCGCCGACGGCCTGCTGCTGGCGACGGTTGGCTCCGAGGTCACGATGGTGCTCTACAACGCCGACGGCAGTCGGGCGGAGATGTCGGGCAACGGTGCGCGATGCCTGGCCGCGGCGGTGCGACGAGCGACTCGAGGTACCTGGCGTGAACTCGATCTACACACCGACGCAGGCGTTCGCCACGTGCGTCTCACTGGTGACCGCGATGCGGGAACCGGACTGGTCGACATGGGTGAGGTGACCAGTGGCCCGGGACCCGAGGGGTCGCTCGGTTCGGCGACGGTCGGCAATCTTCACGTAGTGGTGCTGGACGACCCGACGTGGACTGTGGAACAACGCGAACGTCGAGCGCGAGACTGGGCCGACGCGATGGGTGGGGCGAACGTTGAGTTCATCACGCCCGTGTCGCCCGATCGAATCGAGCTGAGCGTCTTCGAGCGAGGCGTGGGATGGACGCTCGCCTGTGGTACCGGTAGTTGCGCGGTCGCCGCGGTGGCGCGCGACCATGGTCTCTGCAGTGACGTAGTGGTGATTGGCAACCCCGGCGGCGATCTTGAGGTGCGCCTCGAGGGACGGCGCGCCACCCTCGGGGGCCCGTTCCAGTTCGTCGCGAATGTGGAGTGGCTCGAAGCGTGACCTACGTTCCCACGACCCTCATCGACCGAAGTTTTCGCGAGCGGATCGTGCTGGTTGGCGTTCAGTTCCCCACGCTTCGAGCCAGTGACGTGGAGCGTCAACTCGACGAGTTGGCGTTGCTGGTGGATACTGCTGGCGCCGACGTGGTCGCGCGCATTGTCCAGCGTCGCGACGCACCAGACCCCGCGACGTTCCTCGGTTCGGGCAAGGTGCGCGAACTGGCCGAGATCTGTCTCGCGGTGGACGCCGACACCGTGGTGTTCGAACACGCCCTGACGCCAGCCCAGCAGCGCAACCTCGAGAAACTGCTTGGTCGCACCGCGATCGATCGCACGGCCGTGATTCTCGACATCTTCGCGCAGAATGCGCGTACCCCCGAAGGTAAGGCGCAGGTCGAGTTGGCCCTCCTGCAGTACCGACTGCCGCGACTGCGCCGCGCCGGAGGGTCGCTGTCCCAGCAGGCCGGGCGCATCGGCACGAGGGGACCGGGCGAGACCCAGCTCGAAGTTGATCGACGGCGACTGGTTCAGCGCATGCACCGAATTCGAGCCGAACTGAAGGAGATCGATCGCACGCGCGGCGTCCAGCGCCAAGGTCGAGATCGCGGTCGTCACCGTGAAGTGACCTTGGTGGGCTATACCAACGCCGGTAAGTCGTCGATGCTGAACGCCCTGACTGACGCTCGCGTGGCGGTCGAGAATCGGCTCTTCGTCACGCTCGATCCGCGCACCCGACAGCGCCAGCTGCCCGGCGGCGAGACGGTGTTGTTCACCGACACCGTCGGGTTCATCTCGAACCTGCCCCACGAGTTGGTCGAAGCCTTCATGAGCACGTTACGTTCGGTGCAACTCGCCGACCTGCTCGTGCACGTCGTGGACGCCAGCAGTGACGGGGCCGAGCTACAGATTTCGGCCGTTCACGAGGTCTTGGGTACCATTGGCGCCGACCGCGTGCCCGAGCTATTGGTCTTCAACAAGTCAGACGTGTCGCCGGCGCGAGCGCGCGAACTCGCCGCGCGGTATCCGAACAGCGTGTTCGCGTCGGCCCTGAGCGGTGACCATATGGAAACCGTCGTCGCGGCGATCGCCGAGCGGCTCCGCGATGACGACCTCGTTATTACGATTCGCCTGCCGCTCGAGCGCGGCGACCTGGTCGCCGCGGCCCACCGTGAGGGCGACGTGCTGGCGACCACGGTTGACCACGACGCGGTCGTGCTGCGCGTTTCGCTCGACGCCGTGGGTGCGGCGCGGTTCAACGAGTGGCGCGTGCCGGCGTGAGTTTCGCGCCACCCCCGTACCCGTACGAGCGTCTCGACGCGATTCGCCGCCTCGCCGAAACCCACGACGGGGGGGCGATTGACTGCTCTATCGGTACGCCGATCGATGCGCCACCCGAGGGCGTCATTGCCGAGTTGGCCCGGGGCACGGGCGCTCGAGGCTATCCACCATCGGCGGGCACGGGCGCCTTTCGCGCGAGCGCGTCGGCGTGGCTGGAACGGCGATTCGGGGTGCGAGTGGGACCCGATGACGTCGCCGCGTGCGTGGGTACCAAGGAGTTCGTCGGATCGGTCGCCGCGTTTCTGCACTTGCGCGATCCGCAACGTGACACGGTGCTCTATCCGGAGATCAGCTATCCGACGTACGCGATGGGTGCGACGCTGTCGGGTCTGCGAGCCGTCCCGGTCGCGCTACGAGCGGGGGGCCTCGATCTGGCGAGCGTGCGTGCGAGTGACGCGCGACGCGCGTTGGTCCTGTGGGCGAACGCGCCGTCGAATCCCACCGGCGCGTTGGACGATCTCACCAGCGTCGCGGCGTGGGGTCGGGCCAACGACGTGATAGTGGCGAGCGACGAGTGCTACGCCGATTTCACGTGGGAGGGCCCGCCCCGAACGATCTTGGGCGAGGACACGTCGGGCACGCTCGCGTTGCACTCGGCGTCCAAGCGCTCCAACCTCGCGGGCCTACGGGTTGGCTTTTACGCTGGCGACCACGATCTCGTGGCCTACCTACGCGCGGTGCGCCAGCACGCGGGTTTGATGGTTCCCGGGCCCGTTCAGGCCGCGGCGACCGTCGCCTACGGTGACGACGATCACGTTGCGGTACAACGACTGCGCTACCGAGCCCGTCTGGAGCGTTTGGCAGCGGCGCTCGAGCGTTACGGCATCAACGCACCGCTGCCACAGGGGGGCTTTTATCTGTGGTGCTCGCGCCCGGGTGACGACGGCTGGACTCTGGCCGATGAGCTGGCGAGGGTGGCCGGCCTCGTTACCAGTCCGGGCGACCTCTACGGTGCGCCGGGGAGACCCTTCGTGCGAATCGCGATGGTCCAGCCGACGCCGCGGATCGAGCTCGCCGCCCAGCGGCTCGAAGCGGCGACCTAACCCGACGGTACGATGAGCCAATGACGTCACTGGAGAGCCGAATCGACGCGTGGTACGAACGAATCGACACCCTGACGCCCGACAATGTTGAGGCACGACGTGACGTCGAGCTGGTGATCACCAAACTCGATGACGGTCAGTTGCGCGTGGCCGAGGTTGAACCCGGTGGCGCGGTGACGGTGCACGAGTGGGTGCGTCGAGCGATCCTGCTCCTCTTTCGCCTGCGCGGGATTCAGCGCTACGACGTTGGGCCGTTCGAGTACGCGGACAAGCTCGAGTTGAAGCACGACTTCGAACGTCGAGGCGTGCGCGTCGTGCCGGGTGCGTCGGCGCGCCGCGGGAGCTTCCTCAGCCCGGGCGTCATACTCATGCCGAGTTACGTCAACATCGGCGCGTGGGTCGGTGCGGGAACCATGGTCGACACGTGGGCCACCGTCGGGAGCTGCGCGCAGATCGGCGCCAACGTGCACCTCGCGGGAGGCGTCGGCATTGGCGGCGTCCTCGAGCCGGCGAATGCCGTGCCGGTGGTGATCGAAGACGACGCCTTTATCGGCAGTCGCTGCATGATCGTGGAGGGTGCGCGCGTCGGACGGGGCTCGGTACTCGGTGCCGGCACGATTCTGAACCCGTCGATTCCCGTCATTGACGCCCAAACGGGCGACGAGCTCTCGCGGGGTCACGTGCCGGACTTCTGCGTCGCGGTGTCGGCCGGACGACGCCGCGAGTTCCCCGGTGGCGAGTACGTCTTGCCCTGCGTGCTGGTCATACGGCGACTCAGTGAGGGTGAACGTCACGACAAGGTAGCCCTCAACGCGATTCTGCGCGATCACGGCGTGGCGACGTGAACCCACTCGCCGACGTCCTACGGCTCGTGCGACTCGAGTCGGTGAGTGGCGATGAAGCGGCCATCGCGGAGTACGTCGCGTCGACCCTTCAAACGAATCCTCGACTGGACGTCGAGCGCATTGGCGACAACGTCGTGGCCCGCACCATGGGGCTACACACCACGCGACTCATTGTGGCCGGACACCTCGACACGGTGCCCGGTGACGCGAGCGTCGCGCGACTCGACGGTGACGCCGTCACGGGTCTGGGTGCGTGCGACATGAAGGGCTCGTTGTCGGTGATGCTCGACCTCGCTACTCGTGACGTCGCGCGACGAAACGAAGTGACGTGGATCTTCTACGCCCGCGAGGAAATCGCGCGATCCGAATCGGGCCTTCGCGAGTTGCTCGAGTTGCGGCCCGATTTGCTCCAGGGCGATGTGGCGGTGCTCGCCGAGCCCACCGGTGGCGTCGTAGAGGCCGGTTGCCAGGGCTCGCTGCGACTGAGCGTGGAGGTGCGTGGCAGTCGTGCGCACACCGCGCGGCCCTTCATGGGTCGCAACGCGATACATCGTCTCGGCGAGGTGGTCGCAAAAGTTGCGGCGTATCGGCCACGAGAGGTCGTTATCGACGGTATCGAATACACCGAACAGTTGCAGGTCGTGGCCATCGAGGGTGGCGTAGCGGCCAACGTCGTACCCGACGTTGGCCGGTGCGTGATCAACCACCGCTTCGCTCCGGACCGAACGTTTCAAACCGCGACCGAGTGGCTGCGCGGCTACTTGGCGCCGACGATTGAGCCAGGCGACGAGGTGATACTCGAAGACTGGGCGCCGGCCGCGCTACCGGCAATGAGTGACGAGCGGCTTCGTGCACTCGAGGTGCTTTCCGGTCATCGCGCGAGGGCCAAGTTGGGTTGGACCGACGTCGCGACCTTCGCCGAACTTGGCGTTCCAGCCACGAACTTCGGTGCCGGCGATCCCATGCTTGCGCACCACCCGAACGAACGAGTTACGGCTGAAGAGTTATTGAACTTCTCGCGCGTCCTGGCCGAATGGATCTGTTGATCCGCGCACTGCGGTGACGGTCAGGCGATGACTGGTCGGTCGTCGCGCAGTTCGTGTGGTGACCGGTCGCGATCAGCGACGTGCCTCGTGCACCAACGTCAACGGCGTCAACCTAGGGTCCTGGGACCAGGTCTGAGCCGGGTGTTCGACGCGACCGCTTCCGAGGTCAGTACGAGCGAAGTACCGCGACGACGCGGCCAAAGAGCACCACATCATCAGCGTCGAACTCCATAGGCTCCATTGCCGAATTTTCCGGTTTCAAGATGACGCGTGATCCCTGGGCAAAGAAGCGCTTGACCGTCGCTTCGCCGCTGGGTAGACCGGCCACGACGATTTCGCCGTTCTCGGCGCTGGACTGGCGACTGACCACGACGAAGTCACCCGAGAGGATTCCGGCGTCGATCATGGAGTCACCCCGTACGCGCAAGACGAAACTCTCGCCACGCCCCGCGAACTGGCTGGGGATGGCCATCAGCTCGTGCGTCTGTTCTTCGGCGAGCACACCGGTACCGGCGGCAACGTCGCCGACGAAGGGGAGCGTGCGTACGCGGTGGTCGACGCTCGCGGCATCGACGTCGAGCCGCACCGACAGCGTTCGGGGTTGTTGGGGATTCTTGGAGATGTAGCCGGCGTCGCGCAAGACGGAGATGTGGTTCGCGACCGTGGCCGGAGACTTCAAGCCAACGTGGTCGCCGATCTCACGTATCGTTGGTGGAAAGTTACGTTCGCGCTGACACGCCACAATGAATTCGAGTATCTGTCGACGCATGGGGGTGAGGACCTCGGCCACGGTATTCCTTTCCTCAACGAACAACTGTTCGTATCGTAGCCGCTGGATGACCCGAGGGCAAACATCTGTTCGCCTAATGCCGAAGGGTGTTCTCGTGTCGAAACCATGGTTGCGAGGTTTAACTATGACGCCTACTGCTACGGCGCGATCACGGCCCTGCACGGGGCCTCCCTTGACGTCGAGGAAGGCGAAATCGTTACTGCTCGGGGCGAACGATGCGGGTAAGACGACGCCCTGCGAACGCTGTCGGGCCCTCACGCGCCCCAGGGCGGTCGTATCCTCTTCGAGGGTCGCGACGTGACCTTGACAACGGCCCATCAGTTCACGTCGCTGGGAATCGGCCACGTGCCCGAAGGACGGTGAATCTTCCCCCAGATGACGCTGGAGGAGAATCTCGAGTTTGGCGCGATCGGGCGCCGTGGCTCGTACGGCGACGACATGGAGCGGATGTACGAGACCTTTCCCATCCTCAAGGAGCGTCGCAAGCAAATCGCTGACAATCTCACGGGTGGGGAATAGCACATGCCGCCGCCCGGGCGCGCACTCATGGGTCGGCCCGGGACGTTATTACTCGACGAGCCCTCCATGGGACTGGCGCCGATGATCGTTGATACGTTCTTTCGGATCATCGGTGAGATCCGGGCCAGTGGCGCCACCGTCGTTCTCGTGGAGCAAAAGGCCGCCCAAGCCTTCCGACTGGCAGATCACGGTTACGTCATGGAGAATGACCGAATCATCTTTGCCGACAGCGCGACGAACCTGCTGACTGACGCGCGGTCGTGCCGTGTACCCCGGCGAGGATGTCGAGTCACCGGCCGATCCGCCTGGTTAGTCGAAGCCACCACGCGGCCGCTGGGTGGCCGATGACGTGGTCAACCGAGGCGGTCGAGAAACCCGAGTGCGTGTTGGGTGAGCAGGGCGGCCGCCTCGGCGTCGAAGGAGGGCAGGGAGCTGTCAGCGAAGAGATGCCGGTCGCCCGGATAGACGAAGAGCTCGGCCAGCGCCGGACCGACGAGGGCGACCAACTCGCGCGCGGCGTCGAGGTCACCGCCGAGTGCGAAGTACGGGTCGTTGTCCATGCCATGAATCTGCACGGCTACTTCATCGGGCCAGGGCCCGATGGCCCACTCACCAGTCACTGGCATGCAGGACTCGAAGAGCAGCGCGCCGCGCGTGCCCGGACGGGTCTGCGCGAACGTTTGCGCGAGACCGGCACCGAAGGAGAAGCCGGCGTAGACGAGTTCGGCGGGCAATCCGAGTGCTGCTTGTTCGGCCAGCGCTAGCAACGGCTCGTCGCCGAGCTCACGAATGAGTTGCACGCCGTCATCAATGGACCCAGGTCGTCGACCATTGAAAAGGTCGGGTACGTGAACGGTGTGTCCACCGTCACGAAGGGCCTGGGCGAACGACTGCACGCCGTTGGTTAATCCCATCACGTGATGAAAAAGAAGGATTTCAGCCACGTCACCTCCTCGTGCACGACTCTGCCAACGCGATTTCGCGTCAGGCTATCCCACGGAACTCGCGGTGTGCAGAAGCAACTTCTCAGCGCCGAGGTGGTCGCGAGCGTGACGCCCGATTCGTTGCCGACGAGGACCGTGCGCGATATACTTACTTGATTACAAGTAACTAGTAAGGGTCGACCACGTCCGATGAACGCCTTGAAGCAAGCCCACCACGACCGATACAAGTGGATCGCCCTGACGAACACGACTCTAGGCATCTTCATGGCGACGATCAATGGTTCAATCATCTTGATCTCACTGCCGGCGATCTTTCGAGGCGTGGGAATCAACCCGCTGTCACCGGGCAACGTTGGATACCTCTTGTGGCTCCTGCAGGGTTACCTTCTCGTTACGGCGGTACTGGTCATCAGCCTCGGGCGGCTGGGGGACATCAAGGGTCGCGTGCGAATCTACAACCTGGGATTCGCGGTCTTCTCCGCGGCGTCCGTGATGCTGGCTCTGGATCCTTTCCGCGATGGCTCCGGGGCACTGTGGTTGGTGCTGTGGCGCCTCGTGCAGGGTGTCGGTGGCGCCATGCTCTTCGCGAATTCGAGTGCCATCATCGTTGACGCCTTTCCCGCCGAGCAACGGGGTTTCGCGATGGGCATCAATCAAGTTGCGGCGATTGGCGGCTCGTTCGTTGGTCTGATTCTCGGTGGATTGCTCTCCATCGGTGACTGGCGCCTCGTGTTCTGGGTTTCGGTGCCGGTCGGTCTGATCGGCACGGTGTGGGGCTACCTGAGCCTTCGTGACAACGGCGTTCGGGTGAATGCGAAAATTGACTGGTGGGGTAACGGCACGTTCGCCATAGGTCTCACGTCGCTGCTGGTGGCCATCGTGTACGGCATCCAGCCCTACGGAACTAGCTCGATGGGGTGGACATCGCCGACGGTGCTGAGCGCGTTCGCGATCAGCGTGGTGTTTCTCGTCGCGTTCTTGGTTATCGAGTCGCGGGTCACCTCGCCGATGTTCAACTTAAAGTTGTTTCGAATTCGCGCGTTCTTTACGGGCAGCATCGCCGGACTTCTTGCGGCCATTGCCCGCGGCGGTCTCCAGTTCATGTTGATCATTTGGTTACAGGGAATCTGGCTCCCGCTTCACGGGTATAGCTACGCCGCCACGCCGTTGTGGGCCGGTATCTATTTGTTGCCGCTCACCATCGGCTTTCTCGTCGCGGGACCGATATCGGGGTACCTGTCTGATCGTCACGGTGCGCGGATCCTTTCGACCGGCGGACTGCTCGTCTTCGGGCTGAGCTTCGTCGGACTGCTCCTACTTTCCACTAACTTTGCGTACTGGCAGTTCGCGTTGCTCGTCGCGCTGAACGGACTCGGTGGCGGCATGTTCTCGGCACCGAACTCGACCGCCATCATGAATAGTGTCCCGGCCAACGAACGCGGCGGCGCCGCCGGGATCCAAGCGGCGTTCATGAACTCCGGCATGGTCGTCTCCATTGGTGTCTTCTTTTCCCTGATGATTGTGGGGCTGACCAATACCCTGCCCGCCAGCTTGTATCGAGGACTCACGTCGCACGGTGTCGCCGCTTCACAAGCCCACCTGGTCGCGAACCTCCCCGCGGTGGGCAGCCTCTTCTCCTCCTTTCTGGGTCTAAATCCACTGAAGAGTCTGCTCACCAGTCAGCGCGTCGCGCACGTGTCGAGCGCGCAGTGGTCGGCCCTGACGGGTAAGCATTTCTTTCCCAGCCTGATCCTGACGCCGTTCCATCACGGACTCGTGATCGTCTTCTCGTTGGCCATTGTCATGGCGGTGATCGGCGCCGTCTTCTCTTCGTTGCGAGGCAAGCGGTACGTTAACCGTGAACTGTCGATGCAGGAGCACGTCGAAGATTTGTCATTGGTCGGTGGCGCGGTGCCCGGTGAGGTCGCGCTCGAGAGCGACGTCGTGCGATGATCTCGGACTTGCATATCGGGGCCACCGACGCCGCCCGCTTGAATCTCGTCGTCAGTCGACTCATGCGAACGATTCGCCAGCACGCCGCCGCCGGTCTATCGCCGTCCCAAGTCTCCGCTCTGGTAACGGTGGAAGAGCGCGGTCCCCTGCGCATCAGCGCGCTGGCCACTCTGGAGTCACTAGGCGCGCCAGCGGCCACGCGGGTGGTGGCGACACTCGAGGAGCTGGGCCTCGTGTCACGGACCTGTGACCCGCAGGATCGTCGTGCGTCGCTCATTGCGGTCACCAGTGAAGGCGCGACGACCCTGCGAACGTTGCGGCGCGAACGGACGCTGGGACTCGACGCCCAACTCGAGGCGCTCTCGGCGAGTGACCGCCGGACGCTCGTGCGGGCGTTACCCGTACTAGAGAGAATCTCGCGCGACGCGACGCACTAGGGCGACCAATTCTCGCGACCGTTGGGACGCGAGAAAGGTGGTGCGATGATTCACGAGAGACAAGCAGATACGGGACAGTGCTGGCGTGACGTTGCTGACGTCATGGCCGCGGGCATAGATCGACTGGTCCTGTATGGTCCGCCCGGAACCGGCAAGACGTACGCGGCGCTGCACGCGGGTGACCACGGCGGAATCGCCGAGCGGCTGGTCTGTACGGAGGATCTCACCACCGGTGAGATCACTGGTACATGGATCCCTTCGGGTGACGGGACGTGGCGCTGGCGCGAAGGGCCGGCCATCCGGGCGTGGACGGCGCGCGGCGGTCGCGGTGGCCGTCTCGTGGTCGACGAAGTTGATCGCGCATCGGGTGACGCGCTGAGCACGTTGCTCGCCATGACCGACACGACGGAGTCGGCGAGATGGCGCAACCCCGAGACGGGAGCCTGGGTGGCGCCCGGCCCCGAGTTCAGTGTCGTGATGACGACGAATTTGGAGGAACTCGACGACCTGCCGTCGGCGCTGCGAGATCGGTTCGCCGTAGCGGTGCGCATCGACCGCCCGCACCCGGACGCCGTGACGCGACTGAGTGGAGATCTGCAGTCGCCCGCGTTGGCCGGGTCGCTCGGCGACTCGTCACGGCGGGTGTCACTTCGCAGCTTCTACGCGTTCGATCGCCTTCGTGATCGCTACGGGTCGCCACGGGCGGCGCAACTCGTCTTCGGCGGTGACCGAGCCGGCGCGATACTCGACGCCCTGAACGTAGCGGCGCTGCGGTGAGTCAGGGCCTCGTCTACCCGGAGTTGGTAACGGGTCGCGCCGACGGTTTCACCTCGTCAGCGTGGCGTATCGAGCGTGGCTCGACCTGGCGCGGCGACGCGAGCTGTGACCTGAGCGGTCGAATCCTGCGCGTACCGTGGGAGGGCGGCGAACGGGCGCGCGTCGTGCGAGCGCACGAGCTCGTCCACGTGCGCGTCAGTCCACACCGTCGCGACTGGGGGTCGAGCATTTCGGAGGTGTCGCCTCGTGCGCTGGAGTGCGCCGAAGAGATGCGCGTCAACACGATCCTGGCCCGGCTCGGTTTCGCGGTAGAACTGTTGCGCGACGGGAGCGAGCGCGTGGGTGGTGAGCGTTTGGCCGCGAGCGGCGACTGGGCCGAGGCGGTGTGTTTTCTGTTGGCGGTCGTCGGCACCGGTGCGGAACGCGACTTCATGAGTGGCGTGCGCCGGGGCGACGCGAGTTGGACGGCACCCCTGCGGGCCGTGGCGGCGCGGGCGCGGACGATTGTTCGTGGCGCCGGCGCGCCAGCGTTGGGTGCGACGGAGATCGGCGCCGACGGCCTGCCTGCGGGCTATGGAGCATTCAGTGTTCCCCTGGCGCGACTCGTGACGTCAGTGCGCGACGCTCGAGTCCCACGAGATTCAGAGGAGTTGCGACGCTTTCGCCGATCGCTCTTGCCCGGTGGTCGCCGTCCACCGAGCGGACACTTCGCGCCGTTGTGCTTTGCCAGCACGGAACTGCGTCACCGCCCACGGTCCGCCGGGGTGCGACGCGTTCGGCCGTCGGTCAGTGGTTCCGTCATGCGTTTTCCCAGCCGACTGCTGACCGACGACCAGCGACGGGCGTTCGTGACGCGCTCGTCTCGCCACGGCGGCGTCGTAGTCATCGATCAATCGGGTTCGATGGACATCGAGCGTGAGCAATTGGAAGCACTCGTGCGAGCAGCACCCGACTCGCTGGTGGTTGGCTATAGCCACCGACCGGGCGACGACGGCTCGCAGCCCAACGCGTGGGTGCTTGCGCAACGAGGCGGTGTGGTCAATCAGCCGCCCAGTGGCAACGTCGGCAACGGTGTGGATGGTCCCATCCTGCGGTGGGCGATACGACGACGCAGGGTCGGTGAGCCACTGATCTGGGTTACTGATGGCCAGGTGACCGATTCAGCGGACCACCCTGATGAAGCCCTCGCTCGAGAGTGCGCGCAATTGGTTCGCGCCCATTCGATCACCATGGTGCGCTCCTTGGGCGAGGTTTCGTCGGCACTGCGAGGTCGTCAGCGTCGGGTTGGGTACGCCCAGTTCGGTCGAGTGGGCCGAGCGCTGGGGTCACTCATCGCGCCTATCTAGCTGTTAATCAGGTATGACATAACTTCCTCTTGCCAGACGAACACCTGTTCGATAAAGTACGAACAAGTGTTCGTGTACGTGAGGAGGCTCCAATGTCCGCACTGGCGGAGTTCGTCGAAGAAGTGCCGACCGTTGCCGAGCCGTATCTGCGTCTCGTTCACTCGCCGCAAACGACGTGGCGGACCGGCCCGGCGCTGGCGGTTCGGCGCTCAGCTCGCCGACGCGCGCGCCGCCGTCGCGGTCGCGCATTGGCGGTGAGCGGCGTGATCCTCGGTATCGCGATCCTGTCGTGGCCGGGTCACGCGCTCGGTGGTACGACGGGGACGGGATTGCCTACTGATCTGGCCACGAGTTCGAGTTTGGCGTCGGGCATGGTGTATGTCGTACAACCAGGCGACACGATCGACTCCATTGCGCGTCTCGCGAATCCGGTCGATCCCGCGGAGGCTCGCCAACTGCTCGTTCGCGAACTTCGCTCGGCCGTCGTTGTGCCCGGTGAACACGTGCTTGTACCATAAGCAAAAGGTGATTGCGTGTATCGTTGCGGAATGCGGTGTCCCTACTGTTCGGCTGACGATGACCGCGTCGTAGATTCTCGTCTCGCCGAAGATGGTGTCGCCATTCGCCGGCGTCGCGAATGTGCCGCCTGCGGACAGCGCTACACGACCTTCGAGCGCATTGAAGAGGTCGGCTTCATCGTGGTGAAGCGATCGGGCGACCGAGAGCCCTTCGACCGCGCCAAGATTCTCGCCGGCGTCCGCGCCGCGTTCAAGAACCGTCCGGTGAACGAGGCGGTTATGGAGTCGATTGCGACCACCGTGGAGGAGTCGATGCGGTTACTCAACCGCGACGTTTCAAGCGAAGAGATCGGGCGGTCTACGCTCGACGCCATTCGTCCGATTGACGATGTGGCCTACGTGCGCTTCGCGTCGGTCTACAAGGGATTCGAAGGAACGGAGGACTTCGCGCGCGAGATCGGCATGCTCGTGAAGTCGACCGCGCCCAAGCTCCGGGGCTAGCCGTGCGCAACCTGCGTCTGCAGCCCCGCTGCGCGATGGCCGTGTACGCCCACCCAGATGACGCCGACGTTGCCGCCGGGGGCGTGTTGGCGCAGTGGGCGAGCGAGGGGTGCGCCGTTCACGTGGTGGTGGTCTGCGATGGTTCGAAGGGTTCGCACGGAACCCAGACGGACGCGGGCTCGCTGCGTGACGTTCGACGTTCCGAACTCGTTCTCGCGGCTAAGGTGCTCGGCGTCGAATCCGTCATTACGCTGGATCGACCCGACGGCGAGGTAGATAACGACGTCGCGCTGCGCGGTGAGTTGGTTGGACTGATCCGTCGGCTGCGCCCCGACGTCGTCGTGGGTCACGACCCGACGGCGACGTTCTTTGGCGGTGTCTACGTCAATCATCGCGATCACCGCGAAACGGGTTGGGCGATGTTGGATGCGGTAGCGCCAGCGGCGGCCATGCCCCTGTACTTTCCCGAACGAGGCGCCGCGCATCAGGTTGGACGTCTCTTGCTCAGCGGCACGCACGAGCCCGACGTCGTCATCGACGTGTCGCGCACGATCGACGTCAAGGCGACCGCGGTGGTGACGCACGCGTCACAGCTGGGCGACGACACTGAGGCGATTCGCGAGGTGGTGTACGGACGAGCCGAACAGTCTGGTCGCCCGATCGGGGTCGCGTACGGTGAGGCATTTCGCAGTGTCGAACTTACCTTCTGAGGCGCCGACCGTTGACGAAGCACCCATACTGCACGTCGATCTCGACGCCTTCTTCGCGTCGGTCGAGATTCTTGACGACCCGTCACTAGTCGGCCGGCCGGTGGCGGTCGGCGGTGCGGGGGAGCGCGGGGTCATCGCCAGCGCGACCTACGAGGCTCGCCGCTACGGGGTGCGCAGTGGGATGGCCAGCGTGGTGGCTCGGCGCCGATGTCCGACGCTGGTGATTTTGCCGGGCCGTTTTGAGCGCTACGAAGAGTATTCGCGCCGTTTTCGGGCCATCGTGACGGATCTGACACCCACGATCGAACCGATCGGGCTCGATGAACTCTTCGCTGACCTGCGCGGCCTGCGTCGTCTGGGCGTCAAACCACTCGACGCCGCCTGGGAGTTGCGGCGGCGTATTGAGGACGAACTCCGTCTCGCCTGCGGCGTGGGACTAGCCCGCAACAAGCTGTTCGCCAAACTCGCGTCGAAGCGGTCCAAGCCGACGGTCGTCGAGGGGCGCGTACGGGCGGGCGAGGGAGTGGTGTGGGTTAGTGCGCCTATGGAACGCGCCTGGCTCGCCGAACTGCCAGTCAGCGCACTGTGGGGCGTCGGCCCGGCCACCACGGCGAAGCTGGCGCGGCTCGGGTTGCGCTGGGTTCGCGACCTGAACGCAGTTGACGAAGCGACCCTCGGCGCGCACCTCGGTCCGGCCATGGCCGCCACGCTGGTGGCGTACGCCCGCGGCGACGACCGTCGCGAGGTGGTCGTGGATCGTGAGGCGAAGTCGCTCGGCCACGATCAAACCTTTGCTCAGTCCCTGCGCGGACTCGATGAGTTGCGTAACGTCCTGCGCGGTCACGCCGGCATTGTGGCGCGTGCGCTACGCGCGCAGCATCAACTGGCCCGAACCATATCGCTGATCGTTCGCTTTGACGATCTGGCGAGCGTGTCGCGTTCACAGACGCTCTCGTTTGGCGTCGACGACGCGGTCGCAATTGAAGCGGTTGGCCTCGCGCTGGCGGAATCGATTGATCTTCGTCAGTCGGTTCGGCTCGTGGGGCTCTACGCGTCCTCGTTCGTCGAGCGCAGCGACGTTGAACTCCAGCTGAGTTTTGCCTTCGACGCGGGAACCGAGGACGCACTCGAGCGCGCGCGGTTGACATCGCGTAGTCGCCAGGCGAACTACGAAGCCCTGCGCGACGCTATCGATGACGTCCGTCAGCGCTTTGGTCGATCCGCCCTTGGTACCCTCGCGGATCTGGGGGACGATGGGGTGGACGTTGCGGTCCAGCGCGGACGCGCCGCCTTTGGACCCAATGATGACACCGCGCAGATCTGATGGATTGATGTGGCGCGAACGTCTCGGCGCGATGACACGTTGGTGCAGGGCGGTCGCGCTCTAGGAGGTCTAGCGCGATCGCGGTCTTCGTGGTCGAGTTCACCGTCGCGACGCCATCGACGAGTCGCGAATCACCGCTGCGTACCGGGCGTCGGGCGACGCGAGTAGGTTACTCGTGGGCCGGTCGATGCGTCTAGGACCACTGAGGGGTGCACGTGAAAATTGGTGTCATGGCAATACTCGGCGTCATTGCCGTGATCATCATCGTGTCCATGGTCGCTTCGGCGATCGCGCTCATTGCGAAACTGGCGGTCGTGATCGTCATTGTCGCGCTGCTATGGCTGTTCGTTCGTCGGGGAGCTCGATCCACCAAGTAGCATAAGTACTTCTGGCGGCGTGGCCGAGTGGTTAGGCAGGGGCCTGCAAAGCCCCGTACTCCGGTTCGAATCCGGACGCCGCCTCAAAAAATGGAAGTTGTTGCCCCTGCTGGTGCCCCTCAAATTCGTAAGGGCAGCAGCCCATGAATCATTACATTCTGGTGGTCGAGTTCGAGTGCAGTTTCCTTCCCGTCCAACCTGATATCGGCGGCGATCAACGTGTGACTTTCCAATGGCACAACAGTCAGTCGCCCTGTGGACCCGTACCAAAGAGTGAGAAGCCTTGTGGAGATGGAAGTTTAGGATTTCTGCCCCAGCACTTGTCCCTGGAAATTCACTAAGCCTACGTAGAGGATCGCCAATCACCCAAGTGGAGCCCAGCCGCGCCCCCGGAGGGTGCCCATACCTGCGGTACCAGGTGGAACTCGTGTTCGCGACCTGGATGGCCGTCGTCGGTTTGAAGTTCGTAAAGCGATTTTGAGGAGTCAGCGGTGCCATCTCTGATTCGGCGTGAAGAACCAAGAACCTCGAATTTGGATCATGATGTGACCTTCTCAGCGTGAGGGTTCCCACCATGTGATTGTGTAGTGATTATGCAGCACCCAAGAGGTGGGGTTCGGTGTGCCCAAAGGACGGCCTGACGGAAGCGGAGCGGAGTGGCTACCAGAGTACGTGCGTCACCCCGGGAGCTGCGTCACTAAGAATGGCTCCTACGGCGACCATCAACCCTGCCCGTAAGTGGTAATGAGCCAGCGTCCGGAGGCCGCGCGCTCGAGCTGGACGTTCCAGAAGTTGACATTGCTCATCCCGGTGGCGGGGTCATTCTGGTTGGCGAAGGTGCAGGTGACTTTCGCGGAGTGCTGGCTATGCCTCCACAGCACGCAGTGAAGATGAGTGAACGGCTGACCCCACGATGACCAGTTCATCTGGTTGCGATCGGCTGGGGCGAAGTGCGCCTTAGCAAGGGGCATGTTGTGTGCGTTCACCGCTGCGAACAACGCTTCGGTGGTGAGCACCGGCGACTGAACGACAACCGTTGGCTGAGACCCACTCACAAGATGACGAACCGTCCAAGCGCCGCACGTGGCGGCAAGGACGAGAACAGCAACAAGAGCGGCGCGACGCACTGCCCGATGGTATCGACAGAAACCGTCCGAGCACGGTCGGCGCCTACATAACCTCTACACAATCACGCGGGGGGGGGGTCACGTCGGCCCTTTGTCGGTTTCATACTTCATGTGGCGCACAGCACCGTGCGCTTCGTTAGGTCAGTTGTATCATGACGCCGTGCGGCCATCACGACTCGCTCTCGCTCTTCTCGCAGCGGGCAGCACTCTCTTCGTGATGCCAATCGTCGGCGCCCCGGCGTCCGCAACAGCGGCTCGCATTCCAGGGTGTGCAAGTAACCAATTGGAGGTGCTTGTCAGCAACTGGTTCGGTGCGGCTGGCACCGGTGCCATGACGTTCGACATCATCAATCGAAGTCTCGCATGTCGTATTGCCGGCTATCCCCAAGTGACCTTCCAGAACGCGAGCGACGTCGCGGTTGACCATCATGACGTCCATCAATCGTCAATGCTGTTCGCCGAGCCACGAGTTGTCACGGTGACTCTCGCTCGCGGTGGCGTCGCGACCTTCGGCGTCTCCTGGAGTGACAGCGAGGTCAACAATCTGCCTTATAACAACCAGACGTGCCCGAAAGCGACGAGCGCCCTCGTCGTGCTTCGCCAGGGTGTGGGCAGTCTTTGGGGCCAAGTTCCCATTGATCCCCGGCCGTGTGGAGGGTGGCTCCTAGTCACTCCTATTGAACCCGGTGCTTGGCCCCGTCTCAATGGTTAGGCGCAGTCGCATAGACGCTTATCGAACGGGGAGTCGCCGGCCGGCGCCGAGTTCCCTAGTGGAAATTTGCGCACCAGTCTCGGCCCGCCTCCGACACCAAATCAGGACTCGCTAAAGCTAAGTCGCCAGTGCGAGGTGGCAGAACTGTTGCGTCGAGCATCCGACACCAACTAGGTCAGTCCTGAATCAAGCCGCCAGTGCGTGGTGGCAGAACGGTCGAATTTGGCCAGCGACGTACTGAGGCCATACTGTACGACATAACTCAAGTTGTTGTACAATATGGCCATGGCGAAGATATCGGTTAGCAAAGCCCGCGAACGACTCGCTGAGGTCGTCGAATTGTCGCAGTCTGAGCCCGTTGAACTCGAGCACTACGGACGGCGTGCAGCGGTTCTGGTGAGCCCGGAGCAGTACGACCAAATGCTCGAAGCGTTGGAAGAGTCTGAGGACGTCGTCGCCTTTGATGCCGCCATGGCTGAGGGGGGAGCCAACATACCGTGGGAGCAGGTGAAGAGTGACCTTGGCTGGTCATGAACGAGTACCGCATCGAATTTCGACCGGCAGCCCTTCGCGAACTTCGCAAGATTGATCGATCGGCGCAACCTCGGATTCAGGGGGCAATAGCACTCCTCGCTCAAGATCCGCGCCCTCCGGCGTCTCGGCCGCTGCGAGGACGAGAAGGTTACCGGCTGAGGGTTGGCGATTACCGATTCATCTACACCATCGATGACGGAGTGCTGTTGATCGTGATTGTCACCATTGGCCATCGACGTGACGTCTATCAGTGAGCGAACCAAGGGGATACTCGCGAGTCGGAAAGTATTCTGGTCAGCCCTCCGACACCAATTGAGGAAGCTTCGGACTTCAGCGTGGTGTGATCGTCGGGAGCAATGACCAGTTGGGCTTCCCGGCGTAAAGCAGCGCGCGGATTCGATAGTTGCGAAATGATCGAAAGCCAAAGGCCACCCTCTTGACTCT
>JAJZBX010000075.1 GCA_021846325.1 Actinomycetes bacterium
GGTTGCGCTCGGTGTCGGTGTCCTCGATGCGCAAGACGAAGGCGCCGCCGGTGTGGCGGGCGTAGAGCCAGTTGAAGAGGCTGGTGCGCGCCGACCCGACGTGGAAGAACCCGGTCGGCGACGGCGCGAACCGTACCCGCGGCGTCACTTAGTCCGCGATCGAGATCGCGCTGTTGGGACAGCTCGCGACGGCCTCGCGCATCCGCTCGTCGAATTCGGGACCGGGCTCGTCGTTCAGCACGTAGAGGAAACCATCGTCGCGCACCTCGAACACTTCGGGGGCGATCCCCATGCAGACGGCGTTGCTCGTGCACAGGTCGTAGTTGACGCTGATCTTCATCTCGCTCCTTGGTCGCTCCAATCGTACCGCTCGACCCGCGCCGAACGGCTGCGTACACTCGACGACGGGAGGTCGCCATGGAACATCGCAGAATCGGGACCCTGTCGGTATCGGTCGTCGGGATCGGCTGCAACAACTTCGGCACGCGTCTCGACGCGCGCGCGACCGGCGCCGTCGTGCACGCGGCCCTGGACGCCGGGGTCAACCTGTTCGACACCGCCGACATCTACGGCGCGACCCAGTCCGAGGTCTTCCTCGGCCAGGCGCTGCGCGAACGCCGCGACGAGGCGGTCGTCGCGACCAAGTTCGGCATGCCCATCGACGACGCCCACTTCGGGGCGAGCCCCGCTTACGTGCGCGAGGCCTGCGAGGCGTCGCTGCGTCGCCTCGGAACCGACCACATCGACCTCTACCAGCTCCACTACCCCGACGAGGCGGTCCCGATCGCCGACACCCTGGGCGCGCTCGCCGAGCTCGTCGAGGCGGGCAAGGTCCGCCAGATCGGCTGTTCGAACCTCTCGGCCGACCAGTTGCGCGAGGCCCGGGCGGCCGCCGGCGAGCACCCCGCCTTCGTCTCGATCCAGAACCAGTACAGCCTGCTCGCGCGCGAGGTCGAGCACGACGGCGTGCTCGCCGCCTGTGGCGAGCTCGGTGTCGGCTTTTTGCCCTACTACCCCCTCGCGAACGGTCTGCTCACGGGCAAGGTTCGACCCGGCGAGCCGATCCCCGAGGGGACCCGGCTCTCGTTGATGGCCCCCGAGCGAAGCGTCCACTGGCTCTCTGACGCGTTCCAGGCGAAAGTCGGCGCCCTGCTCGAGTACGCAGAGGCCATCGACGTGCCGATCCTCTCACTCGCCTTCTCCTGGCTGATCAGCCACCCCGAGGTCGCCTCGGTGATCGCCGGGGCCTCGAGCGCTGACCAGGTGCGCGCCAACGTCGCGGCGGTGACCAGTCTCGACCCGGGCGTGCGCGCGCGCCTGGACGAGTTGACCGCCTGAGAATTTCACAGCCGCGCTACCCCCCGACGACCGATCCGCGGGTGGTCACCGTACGCTTCGCGTGTAGTGACAGACGTTCGAAGGAGCGATCATGCACGTGAGGTTTCCCCGTCGTTCCGTTGTCGCAACACTGCTCGCCCTGTCGGTATTCGCCGCGACGCCCGCCTTCGGCGCCGCGCGCCGCGTGGTCGAGGTGACGACCCACCACACCGCAAAGGACGGCACGTTCCTCGTCACGACGAAGGGCCTCGCCCTCTACACCTACCGCGCGGACAAGCCCAACCACTCCAACTGCAACGGCACCTGTCTCGCCGCGTGGCCGGCCCTCGTCGTGGCGAAGGGAATCGTGCCGATCGGGCGCGGCGTGAAGGGGATCGGGTTCTTTCGCCGCTCGAACGGGACCTTCCAAGTGACCTGGAACAAGAAGCCGCTCTATCGCTTCATCTCGGACACCAAGGCCTTCGTCGTCACCGGCCAGGGCGTCGCCGGCTTCTCCCTCGCGCGCCTGAGCCCCGGCGCCAAGGTCACGACGACGACCGCCAAGAGCCCCTACGGCTACTAGGCCGCCCGGCCGAGGGCGTGGGCATCGTCGCTGAGCGACGTCACGTGTCCACGGACGTTCACGGCCGTACCGGCAGCCGATCACCGGTCCCGTGGTTGGCTGGTCGCCGAAACCCCCGCGTGAACCGGATGACCGACGTATCGGCGCCTTCACCAGGCTAAAACAACTCTCGTTGCCAACCGGTCGTCCTCGGACTACTCTCACGCTCATTGCGTGAGATTGTCGTACTTTTCAGAGGAGGGGCTGAAAATGATGACCCTTAAGTCGTTGCGTCTAATGCGTCGGTGGCCGCGGCGTCGCGTCGTGTCGGTCGCGGCGATTGTCGTACTCGTCACCTCCGTCACGGGGGCGTCGTGGGTATCGGCTGCGCGCACTCCCGCCATCGGCTTCGTACTTCCGAGTAGCGCCGGGTACGGTCAGGGTGCCGTGCTGTCCATGGCGATATCGGGACCGATCTTCGCCGGCGCGCAGCAGGGTGGACCGATCGCGGGACCGAACTCGGGCGGCATCAGCATCGACTCCTTCACGTGGAGCGCGACGGCAGCGCCACCACGCGGCATCGGGGGGCGGTCCGGTGGGGCGACGATGAGCCCATTGGTGGTGACGAGGAATCTCGACAGCACGAGTCCACTCTTCTTACGTAGTTTGGTCTCGGGTATCCCCCTCGCGAAGGTCATCCTCTATATCACCCCGATGGCGAACGGCTTCGAGGCGAACGGCAACGCCCTGAAGATCGAATTCTCCAACGTGCTCATCACGAACGTGAACTGGAGTGGCGCCAGTAACGAAGCGAAGATCGAGACGGTCACGATGAAGTACCAGAAGTGGATGACCGCCACGGTACCGAACATCGTGTTGGCCCCGACGATCACAACGACGACGACCACCACGACCACGACGACGACGACGACGACCCTGCCGCCAACCACGACGCAGCCGGCGCCAACCACGACGCGTCCGCCGCCAACCACGACCGCGCCGCCGCCCACGACCACGACGGCGCCGACGACGACCACGACGTCGGTCACGACCACGTCATCGCCTATCGCCGGATAGCGAGCACGCGGGCCGCCGCGCGAACCCTTCGCTGCGGCCGGCGGATTTCGACGCCGCGACGGCGCCGCGCTAGTTCGCCTTGACCGCGGCGACCATCTTGGTGAGGGTGTCCTTCGCGTCGCCAAAGACGAGCGTGGTCTTGGGGTTGTAGAGCAGTTCGTTCTCGATGCCGGCGAAGCCGGGACGCATCGAGCGCTTGAGGAAGACGACGTTCTCGGCGAGGTCGGCGTGGATGATCGGCATCCCGTAGATCGGCGACGTCTTGTCGTCGGTCGCGGCGGGGTTGACCGTGTCGTTGGCGCCCACCACGAGACAGACGTCGGCCGTCTGAAGCTCGGAGTTCGCCTCGTCCATCTCGACGAGCTGCTCGTAGGGGACGTTCGCCTCGGCGAGCAGCACGTTCATGTGGCCCGGCATGCGCCCGGCGACCGGGTGGATGCCGTAGAAGACCTCGATGCCCTTCTCCTCGAGCACCTCGGCCAGTTCGCGCAGCACGTGCTGGCCCTGGGAGACCGCGAGGCCGTAGCCCGGGACGAAGACGACGCGGCTCGCGAAGCCGAGCAGGATCGCGATGTCCTCGGGCGTGCCCGAGCGCACGCTGCGCCCGTCGGCGCGGTCGGTCGCGCCACTCGCGGTGACGTTC
>JAJZBX010000076.1 GCA_021846325.1 Actinomycetes bacterium
AGGGACCAGCCCGCGAACGTGAACTCCGCGTACGTCGGTTGGGTCAGGTCCCGCAGGGTGATCACCCCACCGATCGAGCACGTGGTGGTGGTCGAGGTGGCGCCGCCGTTGAACGTGCCGCCGTTACCCTCCAAGGTCACCGTGTCGGTGGTGGGCGTCGTTACCGTGTTGGTCGGACAGTTACTCGAATTCGCCGCCGGCGTGCAGCCCGGTCCAGTCCAGTAGGCGGTGTTGGCGACCGAAGTCGTCGTTGCGTCGACTTGGACGGTGAAGCTGAAGATCTGGGAAGTGCCCGCGGCCACTGAAACCGACGTCCAACTGACCGACGAACCCGACTGCGAACCCGACTCCACTGCCCCGCTGGAGGCCGAGCCCGACACGTAGGACGTGCCCGTTGGGATAGTGTCGGTCACCGTCACCGAACCCGCAAGCGAGCCCGAGTTGGTCGCGGTGATCGCGTAGGTGATCTCACTACCCGAGACGCTCGCGGTCTTAGCGACGCTGAAGAACGCGCAACCGCTACTGGTGCCATCGGAACTGGATTGGTGGCCGGTCCGAGCGTGGCTTGTCCGGTACGCGACCGCGTTCAAGACGTTGCCGACGCATTTGTCATTGCCGTTGTTGCCCGACGGACTTCCGTCGCCGCTGTGGCCCGAGTTGCCGTTATTCCCGTTGCCGGTACTTCCGGTGCCCGTGCCGCCCGAGCCGCCGGATCCGCTCGTGCCGTCAGCGCTGCCATTGCCGCCATTGCCGCCATGGTCGTTGGCCGACGCGTGCGTCGTGTTCGTCGTGGTCGAGCCCGTGGCGGCCGACACCGCGGGCGCCGCGGCGGCGATCCCCGTCAGAAGCGCCACGCTCAACACCACTGTGCGCAGAAGTTGGCGCGCACCACGCACCTCGCGTTCTGGTGGGGTCGGTCGTGCCCCCCACCCGCCTTCGTCACCAGGAAATGTTCTCGTCACGACAACTCCTCACTCACAGGCCCCTGCACTCACGAGTTTTGTACGTTGTGTGTGAATTGTCAAACCGTAGTGATAGCGATGTTGTACCATTCCGCGACCGTGGGACTTAAGTCCCACGGTGGTCCGTACATTCGCTGAGGTTTCGCCCCGCGCGTTGCTGAGTTTCGGTTCAGGTAACCACGGGACGTCGGCCATGAACAGGCGATTCGTCGCTACCCCGCGCGCTCGCGACCATTGGCTAGGGTCAAGCCATGGTGAACGAGCGGTGGCCCGAATCACGTCCCCGTCGCGCCGGCGAAGACGACGCGGCGATCGGTCGGGCCCTGGCGCTCACGCGCGCCTTCGCGGCCCAGCGCGGGCGCGACGACGACCTCGCCCAGCCGATCGAGGTGGCCCTCGCGCCCTTCGCGCGCGCCCTCGCCGAACTCGCGGTCGAAGGCTTCTGCGACTGGTGTCTCGTCGAGGACGCCGCGTCCGCCACGCGACTGGTCGAGCGGGTCGCGACCCGCGTCGCGGGGCGCGACGGTGCGCGCTATCGCACGGAACCCGACCACGACGCGCTCGAGGGCCTCGCGAGCCGGGTCGCGCGCGGGTCGGGTCGGGGCCGCCTGCCCGCCGACGTGACCCAGGGCCTGCCGTGGGTGGCCGTCACCGCGCTCTCGGTGCACGACGAGATCGTCGCCACGGTCGCCTTCGGACGCGAGGCCGACGCGCCCGGATTCGGACCCTTCGAGCTCACCGCCATCGACGAGGTCACCTGGGGCACCGCCATACGACTCGAGCGCGCCGACCTGCGCCACCAGGCCCGCGTGGCGCTCGCGTCAGCCGAACACGTCGCGAGCCAACTGCGCACACTCGTCACGACCGCGATTCAGTTGCGAGCGGTCACCGAGTCGGCGCGCCAACTCGCCGTGATCGCCGAGCAGACGCGCCGGCTCTTCTCGGCGAGCGAGACCGTGGTGCTCGACTGGGCCAACGGGCACGCCGGCGGCGCGCGCGCGAGCGCCGACGGCGTCGTCCCGATCCCCGGTCACGAGGAGCTGGCCACGGTCGTCGAGCCCCACCCCGTCATGCGTGACGGGTGGCTCGCCACCGCGCTGATCGACTCACTCGGCGATCCGCGCGGCGTCATCGCGGTGCGCCACGAGACCACCTCGATCGCCGACGACGGCGAGATGCTGCGTCTCGTGAGCCAGCTCGCCACCGCGGCGCTCGAGGGCGCGAGCCTCACCGCCGCCATCGCCGAGAGCGAGGCGCGCTGGCGCGCCCTCGTCGAGAGCGCGCCGGTCGGCATCGTGGAGATCGGACTGGACCGGCGCGTGCGGTGGTGGAACCGACGCGCGGCGAGTGTCCTTAACTGGCCGACCTACGACCTGGGGCTCGTGACGCCCGCGTGGCCGGCCCAACTCGTGGGCGACCTCGCCGAGCTCTGGGACTCACTTCGCGCCTCGCGCTCGCCGGCCCACCTCGACGCGCGCGACGTGATGGTGCGCGACTCACGCGACTTCGCCATCACCGCGCAGTTCATCGAGGGCGGCCACGACGACGGCCTCATCCTCACGCTCATCGACGACGTGACCGACCGGCGGCGCATGACCGAGGAGCTTCGCCACGCCCACGCGATGGAGCTGCGCGGCCAGGTCGCGGGTTCGATCATCCACGACTTCAACAACCTGCTCACGGTGATCGCCGGCCACGCCGAGCTACTCGGGCGCCACGTCACCGACGACGACGCCCACGCGACGCTCGACGAGATCATCGCGACCAGCGCCCGCGCCTCGGCGCTCGCGACCCAACTCCAGACCATCGGCCGCACCCAGGCGACCGAGCCGCGGGTCGTGGACCCCGTTCGCGTCGTCGCGTCCAACGCCGAGGTGATCGAGCGCGTCGTCGGCACGCGCGTGTCGGTTCACTGGCGCGCACCCGCCTCCGACGGGTACGTCCTCGTGGACCCCGACCGCTTCGAGCAGATGGTGCTCAACCTCGTGCTGAACGCCCGCGACGCGATGCCCGACGGGGGCGACCTGTTCTTGAACGTCGAACGCGTTGCGCGCGCCGCGCTCGACCCGATGCACCAGGTCGAACGCGACGGCGACTACGTCGTGCTCTCGGTCACCGACACCGGTATTGGCATGGACGAAGAGACGCGCCGTCGCTGCTTCGAGCCGTACTTCACCACCAAGGGCACCTTCAAGGGCACCGGACTCGGTCTCGCCGCGGCGCGGCGCCTGGCCCAAGAGAGCGGCGGGTGGATCGATTGCCGCTCGTCGTTGGGCGCGGGTTCGAGCTTCGAAATCGTCCTGCCAGTCGTCGAGGGCGCCGAGCTCGTCGACCTCGAACCCGACGCCCCGGGTCACCCCGAGGGGGCGTCGATCCTGCTCGTCGAGGACGACGACGCACAGCGCCGTCTCGCGAGCGAGATCCTGCGCCGCGGCGGGCACCGCGTGGTCGAGGCCGCCTCGGGTGAAGAGGCCCTGACGTTCTTTGACGCCGACCCCCACTTCGACCTCGTGGTCAGTGACGTCGTGCTCGGTGGGCTCGCCGGCAACGACCTGGTCGCCCGGCTGCAGGCCGCGCGCCCCGAGCTCGCCGCCGTCGTGCTCTCG
>JAJZBX010000022.1 GCA_021846325.1 Actinomycetes bacterium
GCCGGGGACCTACACCTTCGAGGCCACCTACACCCACGGCAACGCGGGCAACTACGCCACGGTCAGTGAAACGAGCGGGACCAACGAGAGCTTCACGGTCGGCGAGATCACCCCGACGATCTCGACCCAGCAGCACTCGACCGCCACCACGGCCTACGACGTCGTGACCCTGGGCGGGATGACCGTGGGGGCGCCCACCGGCTCGGTGAGCTTCACCATCGTCAACTCGCAGGGCAGCCCGGTCGGGGCCTACACCAGCTCGACGTCGACGTTCACGGCCCAGGGCCATGGCGTCTACACGGCCCAGTCCGCGACGGCGACCTTCGCGACGCTCGGCCTCGCGCCGGGGACCTACACCTTCGAGGCCACCTACACCCACGGCAACGCGGGCAACTACGCCACGGTCAGTGAAACGAGCGGGACCAACGAGAGCTTCACGGTCGGCGAGATCACCCCGACGATCTCGACCACGCCTCATCCGAGAGGCAACACCGTGTCCGACGGCGTCACGGTGAGCGGTGCTGGTGGCACGGCGACCGGTTACGTGGACTTCTCGCTGTACAGCGCCGGCGGCTCACTCGTTGGGACCCAGGACAGTGTCGCGTTGGTCAACGGTGCGGCCAGCTCGCAGAACTTTAGCAACCTGGCGGCGGGCAGTTACTACTTTATTGCGACCTACCTGGGAAGCGCAACGTACGCATCCGTGGTTGGCGGCCAAGAGTTCTTCTCAATTGGACTGTTGACTCCCTTGGTCCTCACGACTCCGCAACCGAGTGGCAGCACCGCGTACGACACCGTCACGGTGAGCGGCACCGGCGGCACCCCGACGGGCTCGGTGAACTTCACCCTGTACAACGCGAGCGGTGGCGTGGTCGGCAGCGATAACGGCGTTGGACTCTCGGGGGGCTCGGCCACCTCGAGCACCTTCACGGGTCTCGCCGTGGGTAGTTACTACTTCGTTGCGACCTACCTCGGTGACACAGTCTACGGGTCGCTCACGGGCGGACAAGAGTCCTTCTCGATCACAAAGTTCACGCCTACGATGTCCACGACGCCGAACCCGAGCGGCACGTCGGCCAGCGACGTGGCGACGGTCAGCGGTCCTGCGGGTCAGGTCACACCGACCGGAACGGTGACGTTCACGCTGTTCTCAGGTAACTACCCGAACGGCTCGCCGGTGAGTTCCTTCGGCTCGCCGATCACGTCGTTGAGCGGTGGGTCGGCGACGTCGCCGTCGGTGAGCGACCTCACCTCTGGCAGTTACTACTTTGTGGTCACCTACAGCGGCGACACCTCCTACGCGCCAATCACGCCCGGTTCGCCCGAGCCCTTCAGCATCATCGCGGCGAGCCCGCCAACGGTAACCAAGGTCGTCACCACGGTCCGCGTAGCTGGCACATCGGCCAGCGACGTGGCAACCGTGAGCAGTCCGTCGGGTTTCCCGACGGGGTCGGTCTCCTTCGCCCTCTACCACGGTGGCTGTGGAACCGGCACGCTGGTGACGCGGTACGCCTCGCGCGGCGCCCTTCGAGCCGGCGTCGCGACGGCGGCTTCGACGGGAACCCTGCGACCCGGTTCGTACTACTTCATCGCGACCTACGGGGGTAACGGAACCTTTAGCGCGTCGACGGGGACGTGTGAGCCGTTCGTGATCGTGAAGGTCAGTCCACCGAAGGTTCCGCCATATCGCATTCCGGCCAAGGCACCCCACACCGGCTTTGGCGGCGGTGCCCAGTCGAGCGGCGGAGCCTTACGCGAACTCGGCGCCCTGATGGTTGCGCTCGGTCTCGTCGGTGTGGTAATCGCCGAGCGTCGTCGCCGTCGCGCCTAGAGAAGGCCGTGACCCGAGTCCGAACAGGGGCCCGTCGAGGGAGAGGGTCCACCTGGTGGTGGACCCTCTCCCTCGCGTTCGTCGTGGCCGGTGTGTTGGTGCTGGTCCTCGCGCCACGGGGAGAGTCGGTGGGTCCGAGCATCACTACGCCGATCGGCTCGACGTCCCTGACGCCGGCACAACTGCGCTCGGGCGAAACCTCAACTACGACGGGGGCTCCGTCGAGCGCGGGCGTTGGGACCTTCACCGGCACGCTGGCGTCGATGTCGGTCGCTTCGGCGCGAGCCACGACGCCGGTCGCAGCGCGTCGTGCGCAAGCCGCCTTCTCCACAGCTCGCCCGGTGGGGCGATCTCGACCCGTCCACCTCACGATCCCAACACTGGGTATCTCGGTGAGCCTGAGCGAGCTCGGACTGAACCCGGACAACACCGTTCAGGTGCCCACGGACTTCGCCCAACCCGGCTGGTATAAGTACGGCCCCGCGCCCGGTCAGCGGGGATCGGCCGTCATCCTCGGTCACGTGGACAGCTATCGGGGACTGGCCGTCTTTTTCTACCTGGATCGATTGCGCCCGGGCAACCAAGTGATCGTGACGACGGCGAACGGGCGGACCCTCACCTTCTCGGTGATTGGACTGCGCATGTACCCCAAGAGTTCGTTTCCCGACCGGCTCGTCTACGGCCCGCGACCCTACGCGGCGCTGCAACTCGTCACCTGTGGGGGCGTCTTTGACCACCAAGAGGGCAGTTACCTCTCGAACATCGTGGTCTACACCGCGCTCGTGAAGACCCAGGGTCCGCCGCGCCGCGCGGCGACGCGACTCTAAGTCGTCATCACAACGTGTCGCGCGAGTCCATGGCGATGACGCTGATGTAACCTCGACCGGCGTCGTGTCATAACGGTGCCTCGTCGCTGGCAACCACCCGACGTCTGGACCCTTCAAAGCGGGAACACTCGAGCGTGATCGGCGAACGGGCATGCTCGGGACGACCACGTGTCGTCGCAACGTCGAGGTGTGTGACCGTGGGTTGCGTCAAGTCATCGCTGTACCCGAGCGAGTGGGTGAATACGCTAAGGTACTGCGCAATTTCTTGTTGACGGGAGTGTTTTGACAACCATTGGTCAGATCTCGAGGACGCTGTTTCGAGGCGTCGCATTGCTCGTGGCTATCGTGCTCGCCGGCGCGGCCCTCGTACCCGCCGTGAGCGCCGGGGCCGCAGTTGGTACCTCGAAGAACGCGTTGCTCTTCGGTCCGAGCGTGCCCGGCGGTATGAGCAGTTACGAGGCCCAGGATCTCATCAGCCAGGGCTGGACGGTGTCAGTGGCGTCGCTCAACCAGTGGAATGCGATGACGACCGCTCAGTTTGCGAGCTACCAGCTGCTTGTCGTCGGCGATCCGCACTGCAATGAGACCGCCATCGTCGACGTGACCACGAGTGAGTCGAACTGGTGGCCGGCGGTGAACGGCAACGTCCTGGTCATCGGGACGGATCCGGCGTTTCACTTTTCCGATGGTTACGCGGGAGCGGGCGTGTTGATCAACAATGGGCTCGCCTTCGCCGGCAGTCTCGCCGGTACGACGAATCTCTACCTGGACCTCAGTTGTTCACAAATTGCCGCGAACCCTGTGCTGGCCGGTATCGCCCCGTCGTTCAGCATCGGCACCAGTGGCATGAATTCTGAATCGACCCACGTGACCGGTGCTGGGGCACAGCTGGTGAACGTCACGTCGATTGACCTGGCGAACTGGCACGATTCGGTCCACGAGTACTTCAACCAGTGGCCCGCGGACTTCGTCCCCGTGGCGATCGTTCCGCCAAGTGGCGGCGTGGCGGCCCAGATGTGCTCAGCGCCCGTCACGGCCGCCGACGGCACGGTCGGCTGCCCGTACATCGTGGCCCGACTGGGTACCGTCGCGAGCGGACGCCCGATTGACCTGAACGAAACGCGCACCGCGTCGACGCTGACACTCACGTGGGTCCCCGGACCGAGCGCGGCGCCCTATCGCTGCACGCTGCTCTACGGGTTCGATACGCCGTCGAGCTTCAGCGTGACCTCGTCGGCGACCTCGTGCACGTTCTACAACCTCGGCGCGGCGACGCCCTACGGCGTCTCGGTCGCGGGCGGGGGCGGTTCGGGTCCGGCGGCGCAGATCTTTGCCCCGCCCGTCGCGACGACGATCACCTGCGTTCGTGCACACCACGTGCGTCGCGTCACGGCGGTGAGTGCGCGCTGTCCCATGGGCTGGCGGCTGAAGCGCTAGCGGCGCTGGTCAGTTCAGGTCGAGCGAGTTCGCGAGTGTCACGTAGCCCGGGGCCGCGGTCGCCCACGGGTGGGCCGCCTGGATCTGGGTGGCGAGTGCCACGAGCCAGGAGTCGCCCCAGCGCGGGGCCGTGATCTGTAGCCCGAAGGGGAGTCCCGTGTCGAGGGTGCCCATCGGCACGCTGAGTGCCGGCAGTCCGGTGATGTTCTGGATCACCGTCGCGAGGTTGCTCGGGTGCAGCCCGTGCACCGTGCCGTCCTCGGTCGTCCCGTCGGCCGGCCAGCCACCGCTCGTCACGCAGGGCGTCAGCAACAGGCCGTCCTCGCCGAGCAGCTCGTCCATCGCGCGCACGTAGGTGAAGCGGCGACGCCGAGCCGCGAGGTATTCATCGATCGTCACGGACCGGCCCATCTCGAAGAACTCACGGGTCGCGACGTGGAACTCGTCCCAGTGGGCGTCAACCACCTCGAGGCCGAGACGACGCACGTGTTCGGCGGCGCAGGTGACGTACCAGTCGAGATCGGGGTCGCCACCCTCGAAGAACGACTCGGGTTCGCGCCAGGTGACCGGTCGCCCCAGCAGGTCGGCCACGGCGGCGACGGCGTCGCGAAAACGGTCCGACACGTCGTCGGACAGCGGCCCCCACGGCGAGGTCCGCTCGGCCGCGACGAGGATCACCGGCCGGTCCCGGTACGCAGCGAGGCGAAGAACGTCAGCCGGCGGCGACGTCGGATCACCGGGTACCGGCCCGATCATGGTTGAAAAGAGTAGGGCGAGGTCGTCCGCCGACGTCGCGAGCGGCCCGTCGGTCGAGTAGTCAATCCAGTCGGGCTCGGGCCAGCGGCCGACCATGCCGTTAGTCGGCTTCAGACCGACCAGTCCGCAGAGCGACGCGGGGATTCGAATCGAGCCCCCGCCGTCGGTCGCGGTCGCGATGGCGACGGCGCCGGCCGCGAGGGCCGCCGCCGAGCCGCCGCTCGAGCCGCCGGTGGAGTAGTCGGGGTTCCACGGGTTGCGGGTCACCCCGGTGAGCTCGTTCGCGGTGTAGCCCTCGATGGCGAACTCGGGCAGGGTCGACTTGCCAACAACGATCGCGCCGGCGTCGAGGAGACGCTTCGCGGTGATCCCGCTCGAGTTCGCCCGCGGCGCGTCGGCGTAGAGCAGCGAACCCTGGCGGGTGGGGTGACCGGCCCAGTCCTCGAGGTCCTTCACCAAGGTGGGCGCCCCGAGCAGCGCAACGTCGCGCCGGCCGCTCGCGTCCAGGGCCGCGGCCGCACGACGGGCCTCGTCGAAGGCCGCCTCAGCGAGGACGTTGAGAGCGGGGTTGACCGCCTCGAGCCGTTCGATCGATGCCTCAACGACCTCGCTCGCGCTTCGCTCGCCGCGCCGTACGGCGGCGACGATCCGCGAGAGGGGTCCCATCAGCGCCGCCCTCGCTGGTCGCCACGGACTCGGTCACCGAACCGAGTCGTGGCGACGACGGGCCAGTCGACGTCGTGAACGCCAATGTCGAGGTCGCGGGAAGCGCAGCGCATCGTGACGCGAGGACGGGCGGATCCGGCGCTCGACACCGCGTGCTCGTGTTCGTCCCGTTGGCCGTGCTCGGCCCCGCGGGGGTCGAGCCATCGCCAGTGGTCGATCTCGGACCCGTCGAGTCGGTAACTACCGCGCCGTCCGACGCAGGCACCTTCGTGCACGAGCCCCACTTCCCCTCGATCCTCGTTCCCAGGATAGGGATCGGTGAACGCTGGTTCGCAGCCTCACGACCTACCAGCTCGACGCGTCGCGACGAGGAACGGTTCGCAAAGGCGGGTGCGAACCCCGCGAAGTCGCGATCCCGTCGATGGCTATGGCCGATACGGCCTGACTCGCGCGGTGAATCTCGAGATGGCCCCTCGCGAACCCGACGCGGGGCTCGCCGGCGCCTCGCGTTCACACTCTCGACAGCGCCTCCTCGCTACGGCTGGGATCGCGTACGGCGTGCTCACCGGGCCACAATGCCGAAGTCAACTAACGACTTAGGCGTCCTTTAGTGGCGATCGTCGTTCGGGTACTGACGGGGTACCCGCTGGCGCTCTGGATCGGCGAGGTCGGTTCGTGCTTGCTCGCGATCGACCCTGCGACGACACTCGAGCGCTGCGCCGTCGCCGACGACGGTGCTGGCCGAAACCACGCCGCCGACGCCTGACGGCACGGTAGTCACCTGAGTAGCGCCGTTTCGCCTCGGGTAGTGGTTCGGCGCGCTGGCCGAGACAGCAGGGCACCTTTCGCTACGACGTCGAAAGGATCTATAACGAAATGGCCCTCGAGCTCGCCGTCGACGTGGCGGTCACCGACCGGTCGGCCGCCGCACCCGGTCACCCGGAGCGATCACGGAGGTTGCGTCTCGGACGAGGCGATCCTCAACGGGGCCCTCGTCGAGCCGATCGCCCGACGCGAAGCGGTCGGTCGGCAGGGACCACGCACGACGACCCAACGAATGTCGGTGAAAGTATCTCAGTGGACAAAGACAAGATGCTCGAACTTCGTGCTCGCTACGGGCTCGGCACCGCGGTCGCGTGCCAATGACTCGTTACACGCCGCAAGACTCGGGTGCGATACCGCGTCGCCGACGTCGCGGGGGCGGTGGCCGCTGGCGCTATCACTCGTCACCAACTGACCCCAAGCACTACCGAGGGATTGTCGAAGGCCGCCGCCGAACCAGCAGCCGACCCAGTGACGGTGTGATCCGAGATCGCTCTCAACTGCTGCGACTTCGCCCGCGTGTGCCGGCCGAGAGCTCGTCGCGAGGGCTTCGTCGACCCAACGAGAATCACCCCACTAGCGGCTCTGCAAGGTCGCCACCACGAGTTACGACTAGGTGACGATTTCTTGCACGTTGCCAGCGACGGCGCACATCGATCGGTGACGACACGCTATAGTCCCTGTGACCAGGAATAATACTGTTACTGGCACGACGGTGGCTGAGCGGGACTGCAGCCAACGGTTCGAGTACCGGTATTCGCGTTGCCCAGATGGGCCTCTCTATACTTGTCCACGAGGCAGTTCCCGTGACGTGTCACGGGACGTGTCTCGGGACGTTCTTTGCTGTGTGCGGTACCTCGAAAGAAGAAGGCCGATGTTCTCGGCCCCTGTGAATGGAGTGAAGTGAAAACCAACGCCGCTTCGAAGGAAGGATTCGTAATGAATACTTTGCGACGGATAACCCACCACATGGTCAAGGCGGTCTCCGTCGGCGCCGTGCTCGTTGCCGCGTCGCTGCCCCTGGCCGCGACTGCCGCGAGTGCCGCGACGAGCCCGTCGATCGCGTGCAGCCAGTTGGGTTCGGCGCCCGTGAACGGTAACCCGTTCGTGTGCGGTGCCCTGCCCTACGTACCGGCCGGCTCGACCTTGAGCTTCTACATCTTCGGGGCGAACTTCGCCAACGACAACGGGAGTGCGACCGTCACCACGACGGCCCCCGGCGTCACCGGTGGGGTAACGGAGTTGTCGGCCACGATGGCCTCGGTGACTCTCTACACCTCGGCGACCACCACCCCGGGCTACTACCCGATCACGCTGACCGATGACAATGGCACGGCGACCCTCGCGACGGCCTTCGGTATCGACCCGACGGCGAGCGTCTCGGGGGCGGTGCCGAGTTCGATCGCGGTCGGCTCGACGCGGCTCATCACCGTGACCGGCGTCGGACTGACGACTGGTTCGGCGACGATCGTCCCACCAAGTGGTCTTTCGATCACCAATGAATTTGCATCGACCGACGGCACCTCGCTCACCTTCGACGCGACGGGCACCGCGGTCGGTACGTACTCGATCACCATCGGGGCGGCCCAGTTGAGTTTGGCCGTCACCGGTCCGAGCATCACGGCCGTCTCGGTTGCCAGTTCCACCGGCTACCTTGTCATGGGCGCTGCGGTCACCTCGCAGATGGTCACCATCTCGGGCTCGGGCTTCGAAGCCGGCGCCAGTGTCCAGATTGCCGGCAGCGCGCTGCCCAACGTGATCGACGGCGTCACCTTCGGCGCTCCGACGGTCGCGAGCAACACCGCGATCACCGTCTCGGCGACGGTGCCGACGACGGGTGTTACCAATGGCCAGTACACCGTGCGGGTGATCAACCCTGACGGCACCACAGTCAGCGCGGCGAATGCCTTGGGCTTTGGTGTAGCGGGCGCTCCGCTCTCGACGAGTTCGGCGACCCTCACGCTGGTCACCAACGGCCTGGTTCCGGGCGGTACCGCCTCGATCGTGGTTGCTCCCAGCCCGGGCTTCTCGGTGACGACCGGTGCGGTTGTCAACCTCTCGGTCGGCTCGGTCAGCTTCACCGGGACTGTCACGGGCATCGACGCCTCGGGCAACATCTCCATCGCGTTCTACCTGCCGGCGAACCTGTCAACGACCCTCACGTCGGCCATTGGCGCTGGCGTGACCCAGTTGCCACTCGCCAACCTTTCGGGTATCGCGGCCGGCACGCAGCTCACCTTCGCCGACAACGGTGACACGACCACGGTATCGGCCGTCAACCCGGCGTCGTCCTCGGTGACGGTTGGAGCAACGGCGAACGCCCACGGGACGGGCACCGTTGTCCAGTGGCCGATCACCACGTCGGGCCTCACCTTCACGCTCAGCATCAACAACGGCACCCAGACGGCGTCACTGAGCAACCTTCCGGTCCTCACAGCGGGAGCAATGTACTCCTACCTGGACACCAGTGGTACGCAGGTCCCGCTGGCGACTGGCTCGTTCCCGCTCGCTCCCGGAACCTACACCTACCTCATGACCGCGCCCGGCGCGAACATGGGCGTTGGCACGAAGATCTCCTTCGTTGATACGACGAGCCCTTACGCGGGGACCAACCCCGATGGCTTGACGGGCACGATCGTCGCGACCGGTCCGGACACGGCCACCGTACGGGTGACTGTCGCCGGCGGAACGGTTCCTGTGTCCGCAGGAACTCTGTCGGCCGGACCCGTGAACGCCGCTGGCAACACCTGGATCAATCTCTCCGCGGGTGGATTAGCTATCTACGCCGGTGAGGTCCTGAACATCCCGGCCGACACCAACACGATCAACGCCGAATCGGTCACGGTCGCTAGCACCTGGACGACCGCTGATGCGAGCGCGTGGACCGCTAACTCGCCGATCCCAATCACGACGGCGCTGAAGTACACCCACCTCGGTGGTGAGGCAGTAACGACGCCGTCGACCTCGATTGTCACGAATCAGGCGTACGACGCGGTGATCACGAACGCGGCGGGCGTCAACACGACGTTCCCCTTCGCGACCACGGCCAACCCGAACTTCTCACTCACCACGCTCACGGTGAACGGTCAGAACACGGTTGGTAACAACGCTGGACTGAACGGGCTGTACGCGACGTTGACCATCACCGGCAGTTTCGGTGACGGCAACCCGCTCGACTACGTCGTCACGTCGTCGACGCCGGGTGTCAGCTTTGCTGGCGTCACTGGCGTAAACGCAACGACGCTGACGGCCTTGATGGCGGTCGCGGCCGGTACGCCGGTCAACACCAACGTGCAGGTCACGGTCACTGACCTCGCCGGCGTCGGCACGGCCTCGTTGCCGAGCACGACAGCGGCGTCGTCGGGTCTACTGATCGGCGTCGCACCGACGATCACGGCGGTGTCGGCGATGCCGACGTTGACCGCCGGTGAGTCGGCCGCCTTCACAATCACGGGCACGGGCTTTGACCCTGCGTCAGTGACGTTCCTTAACGAAACGGGCCTCTTCGCGGACGCGGGCAACCTTGCTGGCGCGCCCGACACCGGAACGAACCTGGGCCACGACGGCCACGGCACCCGACTCTCGTGCGCGCTGGTTTCCAGCACGGCGATCACCTGCACGGTGAGTGTTGGTCAGTACGCGACGAACGGTCAGCACGATCTGTACTTGCAGAACAACATGGGCGGCGTCGCGACGTTCGCCAACGTGCTGAACGTCTCGATGCCGACGGTCGCCACAGTTGCTCCCGCGACAGGTCAGACCGTGACGGGTTCGACCCAGTCGTACGTGTTGTCAGGGATTAGTGGGGTGACCGTGTCGGCCGCCGCTATTGCAGCATCGCCGCCCAACTTGGGCGTCAAGTACTCGACCTGGACGGCGAATGGCAGCCCGGGCGTGACCGAAGTTGCTGCAACGGCGGTCTCGTACTACGGTCCGAACGCGCTGCTCGTGACGATCCCGACGCCCGCCGCGGTGGTGGAGGGCAGTCTCGTCTTCACCGTCTGGGACGTCACCGGCACTGCGCAGGGAACGGTGCAGTTCGATGCACCGATGGTTCCGATGGGTCAGCCAATCGTTGGCACGGACACCGGCGTGTCGCTCTCCTCGGGCACGTCTACGAGTTTCGCGATCGATGCCATGTCGATTCCGTCAACCGGTAGCGCAACTATCGGCGGTTACGTGTGGGGCAACATCGGTACACCCAGTACGTACCTCTCGGCCTTCATGTCGGGTGCGACGGTGACGTCGTCGACGCCAGGCATCACGACCAGTGGGCTGACGGTCCTGCCGGGCCTGATTACGGGAACGGTGAACGTCGCCTCCACGGTGGCCGCGGGTACCTACGACCTGCTCGTGACGAACCCCGACGGATCGGTGGCGGTCTCGACCGTGACCGTGTCGGCCGGACCGGCCGTCGCCGCCGTGAACGGCACGTCGACCATCACTGGTCCGGTCTCGTTCCTCGCCGGAACGCAGGCCACGCTGACCATCACGGGTAGCAACTTCCAGCAGGGCGCCGTGGTCTCCACGACGACCTCGGGGGTCGCGACCTTCGGCACGACGGTCGTCAACGGTCCGGGTACCCAGATCACGGTGCCGGTAACCTTCACGAACTTCAGCGGCGCGACGCCGGTGAGCCTGAACCTCGTCATCACCAACCCGACCACGGGTGGCTCGACGACGGTTCCGGCCGAGCTGGTCGTCAACCCGTCGCCGACGGTGATCGGTACGTACTACGTGCCGACGTTCACCTCGAACACCCAGGTCGTGATCTCGGGCACGGGCTTCGAGTCGGGGATCACCGCAACGAGCAGCAACGCGGACTACACGGTGACGGCGGTCAGCTCGACGCCGAGCACGGTGACCTTGATCGTGACGACTGACTCGAACGCGACGTCGGGTACTTCGAGCAACGTGACGTTGACCAACCCCGACGGTGGGACGGTGACCTTCGCCCTGAACGGTGGACCGAACCCGAACACCATTCCCAGGGCGCCGCACGCCATCCGTACGGTTGGTCCGGTGTGGACGGGTAAGACGTCGACGGTGAAGATTGTTGGGTCGGCGTTCTTTGGTCAGCCCAAGATCACCAGCAACGTTGGCGGTACGAGGGTCGGTGTGGTTCACGACACCGGGTCGATCCTGACCCTTCGCGTGACGGTCGCCAAGACGACCAAGCGCGGCATACACATCTTCAAGATCACCTTCGCCAATGGTGATGTGACGACGGTGAAGTACAACCAGCGCTAACTAAGCAGTTATTGGCAGAAGGCCCCCTCTTCGGAGGGGGCCTTCTGCACGTCCGGGTCGTTCGAGAGGTCACTGGACCGGTGGTGCGTGTCGAGCATGTCCTACGAGATGGTGGCTCCATGAATTGCCCGAGGAAGCTGGCTTTCGTTGGTGCGACTGGGTTATTGCTCCTGGGTTGCCTTGACGTCGAGGCAACTGGTGCTTCGACGACGACGGTGGTCTCAGCGAGGACGGGCTCGACGACGGTGGTGGCCCCTCTACCCGGTAATCCCTTCGCCAGTCCCGCGATCGTGGGATTCCTGCGCTCGCGCACGTCTAACGTGACCGCCGCGCTCTACGATCCCAGTACCAAGCGCACGTACCTGTACCGTGCGAACATCGATCAGGCCGCGGCCAGCATGGTGAAGATCGACATTCTCAGTGATCTCTTGTTTGAGGCGCAGCTCGCTCATCGAGTTCTTGACTCGACGGAGCGGACCCTGGCCGCCACGATGGTCGAAGACTCTGGCAACGTCGCCGCGCAGCGGCTGTGGAACGACGCTGGCGGTTTTGGTCTTTCGGCGAGGACGCGTGGCACCGGGGGCTACTACGCGATTAGCAGCTTCAACCAACGGGTCGGCTTCGACCAGACCGAGACGAACTGGGCCTGGGGGCTGATGGAGACGACCCCGTCGGACTTCTTGAAGCTGCTCGCTGCCATCTGGCTGCCTCGCAGTCTGCTGTCTCGTACTTCGCAGGCCTACGAGCAGTCACTGATGGAAAACGTGCTGGCTTCGCAGCGCTTCGGCATCGCCAACGGGGTGCCAGCGGGGGCGGTCGTGGGGATAAAGGACGGCTGGTATCCCGAGTCCTCGGGGTGGCAGGTCAACAGTGCCGGCTACGTGCACCTAGGCCGGGTGACCTACCTGGCGGTCATCATGAGTGGTGAGAACCCTGACGAGAGCTACGGGATTAACACGGTGAACATTCTCGGTACGCTGCTCTGGCGATTCGAGTCGGGAACGAGGTAGACGTACCTGGCGATGGCGGTGGCCCGCGCTTTGCGAGACGGGTCTCAGGCGCCCGTGGTGGATCCACCGAACCACGTCGTGCCCGCCGGTCCATCGCGCAACTCGATGCCGGCCTCGACGAGTCCGTCGCGTAGACGGTCGGCAAGCTCGTAGTGGCCGCTCGCGCGCGCGACGGCTCGCGCTTCAAGGACGGCCTCGACGAGGGCCGTCGGCGCGGGGGCTCGACGCGCCGCGGCGACGAGGGCCGCGAGCGCCTCGAGGTCGCCCCCGTGGGCCGCTTCGGCGAGCTCGAGGGAGTGGTCGCTCGCTCGCGTCGCTTGCGGCGCCGGCGCGAGCGAGTGTCGCGCGCCGTCGCGAAGCGCGTCAAGCGGCGTGGGCGCGTGGTCGAGCACTCGCACCTCAGTACCGCGTCGCCAGTAGGCGTGCCCGCGCCCGAGCACGCGCGCCTCGTCGTTCTCGAGGTCGAGGATCAGGGCACTGTGCTCGTCGACCCCGAGGATCGCCACGTCCTCGGGCAGCTCGGCCTCGAGGATCGCGAGGCGCCGCTCGCCGAGGTAGCAGCGGCTCGTGTCGTAGTCGCGACCCTCGGCGTTGTCGTAGTGGGGGATGACCGCGCAGGCGAGGCCGTAGCGGCCGAGCAGGTCGAGCCCGTCGAGCCAGTGGGGCTCGGCGCCAACCTTGTAGACCTCGTAGATGGGGGCGCTGTAGCGGCCGAGCGTCAGGGTCGCCGCTGAGGCGAGACAGAGGGTCGCGCCGTGCTCGAGGGCGACGGCGAAGTCTTCGACGAGCTCGAGTGGCCGCCACTGGGCGAGGGCGTAACTGGGGCTGCCCGGACCGGCAAAGACGTAGTCGGCTTCGCGCACGGCGCCGTGCACGAGGGCGCGCTCGAGCGGGGTGGCTCGCTCGTAGTTCGTAAGTGAGACGGGCACGAGTGTCGTTGCGAGCGAGGTCGCAAAGTAGTCCACGAGCTTCGCGGTCATCTGGGGGACGTTCTCTTGGAAACCGTAGGAGGAGTCGAGGTTGATCGCGATCGGGTGGTCGTAGCGGGCGAGGAGTTGGCGGTGGACCCGTACCATGCCCGGGGCGGTCTCGCCCGAGCCGAGGAGCGCGATCACGCCGTTCACGAACGCAGCGTACCGGGTTGGGCACAACTCGTGAACTTGACGTGGAGCGGCGTGGTTACGCCTGAAGTCGCCACGAACCCGAGGCGTGGCGCCTTAGAAAAGTCGGTGAATCTCGTTACGAATTGGTGATGTTCGCCCCGAAACCGGATTCCAATTGTGCGAGAGTGGTAAACCGGTAGTAGTAATCAAATACCGGAGGTCCTCTATGTCGTACCGCTCCCTGCCCCGTCGTCTCGGGGCCACGGCTCTATCGGTGCTCGCCGCCGTCTCGCTCTCGGTCGTCGGCCTGGCCGGAGTCGCCTCGGCGACGGCGGTAACCAGTGTCTCCATCGGCAGCGGACCGTCCGGGGTTGGCGATCTGCTGACCGCGACGCCGATCGGCACCGTCACTGGCTATCAGTGGTACGACTGCACGTCGTCAGTGGCAGCGGGTACGTCGAACACCTTGTCTAGTTCAGCCTGTAGCCCAATTACGAATGCAACAGCTGCAACGTATACGGTTACTTTAACTGACGTCGGAAGCGGGCCGTACATCACCGTCACCGCCTCTGATAGTACCGGCCCGGCGTATGCGCAAGCCGCCTCGGTCGTTGCCACCGGCGAGACCGTGACGATCATCAGTGGTTCTGCGGCCGTTAATCAACTTCTCACCGCAGCCCCCGGCTCGGGAACACCGTCTTATCAGTGGTATCGCTGCACGGGCCAGGTCTCTGCGGGGTACGTCTCGGGTACGCCGGGTGGCGCGAACGTCTGTCAGTCGATCACTGGTGCGACTTCATCGACGTATACGACGGTGGCCGCTGATTTTGGCTCCTACGTCACGGTGACCGCGACGTTGGCGCCGGCGACAACGGCCGCGGTCGCCCCCTCCACGGTGTTGGTCGGCGAGCCGGCACCGGTGGTTCTGGCATCGCCCAATCTAAGCGTGACCGCACTAAATGATTTTGCGGGTACCCAGACCTACGCGCTGACGTTGAGCGCTGGCTTTGGCAACCTCTACAACTACACCGCGACCTACCAGTGGTACGACTGCGGCAGCACCGCGATCACGACGAACACAACGACGGTCCCGCTGAGCTGCTATCAGATCACGACCAACGCGACGGGAGCCAACGCGACGGGAGCCCAGTACACCTTTGCGGCCTCTGACGCCGGGCAGAACGTCTCGGTCCTCGTTACCGTGACCAACGCCGCTGGTTCGGCGACCCTCTTCGCTCAGTCCGTCGGTCCAGTCGTCACGTCCGCGGCCAACACCAGCACGTACCCGACGTTCAACGCCAATACCTCCACAGGAGTGTCCGCATCAAGCCTGGGAAACTGGAGCGGTTCTCCGTCTCCGACGTCGTGGACCGTGACGTGGTACCGGTGCAGTGGCGCTGGTCCCGCCTCCGGCTCAACGACGCTGAACCCGGCGTGCACGACCGCGATCGCCGGTCCGACGACCTACAACGTCGAAAGCCCATCACCGATGCCGTCGTACACCTTCACGGCCGCCGACAACGGGGACAGCGTGTTGATGGGCGTGACCGCGTACAACGGCGTCGTCTCGTCCTACGTCGCCTATTCGGCCGCGAGTAGCGTCTTTACCGCCGTTGCGCCGAGCTTCCCCGTTGCGCCGTCGATAACAACGGGCACAGTGGCAGTTGGCAACCTGCTCACCGTTGATCCCGGAACATTGTCGGGCGCGCCGCAGCCGACGGTTACCCAGTACGCCTGGTACTACTGCACGGCCCCGCACACCACCGGCATTGCCCAGTCAACGGCGACCCTGGGGAGCGGCTACAGCGACTGCAACAGCACCCCCCTCTCGACGAGCACCACCAGTGCCACCTACAGCGTGCCCAACAACCCGACGCTCGTCGGCAACTACATCCTCGCGGTCGTGACCGCGAGTAACGGCGTCACGTCGAAAAGTTACGTCACCGCGGCCGTTGGCAAGGTCACGGGTCCGAGCGCGCCGAGTGCCACCATTCAGGTTGCTGTCGGCCTCAACGGTCTTGCAACGGCCACGCCCGCCAACCTCAGTGGCCAGCCGCTGCCCACGGCGTCATCGTTCACGTACTCCTGGTACGACTGCAGCGCAGCGCAGGCGGCGAGTACAACGCCGGCGTCTTCGTTGTCGGCACTCAACCTCTCGGCGAACTGTTCGTCGGCCACTTCCCCGTCGACCTACTCTTCCTCGTCGACCTACTCGATAACCCCCAATGACGTCTACCTGTCGACCGGCACCGGCGGCGGACTCGTAGTCGTCGCCGAGGTCAACACCATCGGAGGAATCGTCTATATCAATTCGGCCTCGTCCAATGCGCCGCTCACCAGCGCCCCCCCGAGCGGCGGAAGCGTCACGGTGAGCGGATCCGGCTCACTCGTGACGCCCTTCACCGCGACGGCGACCTGGCAGGCCGTGCCGGCGCCCACTATCACCTACCAGTGGTACATGTGCACGTCATCACTGAATCCCCGTTCCTCGGTGAGCGGTTGTAGCGAGGTCACGGGCGCCACGGGTTCGACGTTCGCGCCGACCACTTTCAGCGCGTCCACCCCGGACGCGGTGGTCGCGGCCACGGCGACCAACTACACGAGGTCGGATAGCGTGGTCGGCACCGATACGCAGTACTCGTCCGGCACACCACTCACACCCCAGAGCCTCGTCTTGACGACGTACCCGTCGATCACGGTGACGCCGACGCCCGCGTCGGTCACGACCGCCTCAACGCTGAGCACTTCGACCGGCGTCTGGCAGGGCGTTCCCGCGCCGACCTTCAGTTATCAGTGGTACGACTGCCCGACGATCGTTGCCAACCCCGGGACATTCAGCAGTCTGCAGGGTACCTGTGGAATGATCACCGGTGCGACGTCCGCGTCCTACGTCCCGAGTTCGGCCTACGTGGGTAATTACTTCCTCGTCGTCGTGACCGGTAGCAACGGCGTGGTGGGTGGCAACGTGAGCGTCTACACGGCCTCAACGACCGCCGCACTCGTGGCCACGCTGTCGATCACCTCGCTGTCCGTAACCGGATACGCCACCGTTGGCTCGACGTTGAGTGCAGTGAGCAGCGTTTACTCCCAGACCGGCTACGCCTCGGCGTACCAGTGGTTCGCGTGCACCTCACCGGTCACGGCCGCCACGCTGATGCAGCCCTACTGGTGCACGTTGATCCCGGGAGCGACTTTGTCAACCTTCATACCGACCACGACCCAGACCAGTTCCTACCTGACCGTTAAAGAGACCGTGACCAGTGGCACCTCGAGCGCGTCGGCCTTCGCCGCCTCGACGGCGCTGATCACGACCAACATTCCTGGCGCGCCGGCCTCGGTGACGGCCTATGCGGGCGCGGGCCAGGCGACCGTCTCGTGGACAACACCACCGACGGGTCTCGCCGCCACGTCCTTCACCGTGACATCGAACCCGGGGGCACTTACCTGCACGGCGACAACGCTCACTTGCGTGGTGACCGGTCTGCTCTACGGCACGAGCTACACCTTTAGCGTGACGTCGACCAACGCCTACGGCACGAGTGCCGCCTCGGTCAACTCGAACGCGGTGATGCCTACCGAGGCCGTGCCGGGTGCCCCCACGACGGTGAGCGCGACCGCTGGCGTGCTGTCAGCAACGGTCACCTGGACGGCCGCCGCCCAGAACGGTGCGGTCATCTCGCTGTACACGGTGACCTCGTCGCCGGGCAACCTGAGCTGCACGACGACGATCACGAGCTGCACGGTGACCGGTCTCGCCGCGAACACGCCCTACACCTTCACGGTGTCGGCGCGCAACGCCGTCGGGGTCGGGCCGAGCTCCTACGTCAGTGCCGCGGTGTCGCCGCGGCCGAACACGCCGAACGGGCCCGTCGGGATCTCGACCAAGCGCGGCAACCACCAGCTGACGATCTCGTGGTCGGCCGGTAGCGCCAACGGCGCGACGGTGACCGGCTACCTCGTCACGGCGAGCGGCGGCGGGGCGTCCAAGACGTGCTCGACGACCGGCTATCGCTGCGTGGTCTCGGGTCTCACCAACGGCATCCCGTACGCGGTGAGCGTCGTCGCCCAGAGCACCAGCGGCAGCTCGCCAGCCGTGAACGGCCCGGCGATGGTGCCGGCCGGTCCGCCGAGTGCGCCGTCGATCTTCCACAGCGCGCGCGGCGCCGGGGTGATCGTCGTCTACTTCCACGCGCCGGCCCAGAACAACGGGGCTCCCGTGGCCTACTACCAGTACCTGATCAGCGGGCGCTGGACGGTGCAGCCGTTGAAGGGCCGCCTGTTCATTGTGCTGCGCGGGCTGGCCCGTCACCACGCCTACATCGTTCGCGTGCGTGCGGTCTCGGTCGGCGGGGCCTCGGGCGCGTCGAACTACGTGCGAGTGATCACGCTGTAACTGGCTGGCCGACGCCCCCGGCGCCCGTCGATGACGGACGCCGGGGGCGTTCGGCGTTTACGCTGGGCGAGTGAGCCAGGTTGTCATCCAGTTTCGCCAGCGGGCCCGGGGTGGCGCCTCGGCACCGATGTTCCTCTGGTCGCTCGTGATGGCCGTGGTGCTCGTCACCTACGAGCTCGAACGCCACGGGCGCGGCGGGGCAATCGTCGCCGGGGTCGTCGCGACGGCGATCTTCGGGGTCATCCTCGGCTGGCGGCGCCGAACCGGCCTGGTCGTGGTCGCACCGCTGTTCAGCTGGCTGGTCGCGTGGTTCCCCCTCATCATCGCGGCGATGGTGCGCCACGGTGTGCTCGCTGGTCTCTTGCTCGGCGTGCTCACGGTCACCCTCGGCTGGTTCGTCATCGGAGGGCTGGAGCTAGTCGAGTTGGCGATCGTTGCGACGCTCGTCGCGCGTCTGCGCGGCAGATCGGGACCCGAGGTCGTTGTCTTTGGACCCGGCGAGGGTCCGCTGCGCTAGCAACTGCTCGTCGAGTCTGCTCGGCGAAGCTCGCGTTGCTTGGGCCAGGCGATGCGTCGCCGCGCGACTGTGAAGTTTGACGTTGCGTTGGCTACCCGCGCCATGTCGTCGGCGATGGTTCAAGGTTCGCACGATTACTCTCGCGGCCCTCCTGTCGTGACGCGTTGCGCGGACATGCGAAACGTCCCCGTTGCGGCCACGTGTTCTCCCCCGAGACGGCCATTCACCGGGCCGGTGTATGCGCCGGTGACGTGATCCTTCCTCGAAGGCTGCCGATTGACGAGATCGTGAACGCCCGAGGCTCTTTCGCATGATCTCGTTCATCACTCAGACGTTGCAGCAGTGGGCGAATTCAATCGATGGTCGCAACACCCCACGATGATGGAGGTGTTAGGTGGTTCGTCGACAGCAAGCAGCGGATCGGGCAGAGCGACCAAGGATGCGATCACCGGGAACGCCCCCATTCCCGCGC
>JAJZBX010000077.1 GCA_021846325.1 Actinomycetes bacterium
TGAGTAGTGCACCCACCGGTTCGTTCCAACTGAGTGACTCACTGAGGAATGCAATACCCACGATCACCGCGAAGACCGGAGTGAGGTAGGTTACGCTGCTCGCCACGGTGGCCGGTGCGTTGCGCACGACTTCGAAGTTGAGCACGTAGGCGACTCCTGTGCCAAGCACCCCGAGGGCACCGAGGGCGAGCAGTGACGTCGGTGGGCGGGTGGCGTGCAGGTGCCCGAAGGCAACGGCGAAGGGCACCGTCTGTAGCGTTCCGCAGAGGATCTGACCGGTCGCGAGCGCGATGGGTTTGTCGGGCAGATGACCCAAATGTTGTCGAGCGTAGGAAAAGCCAAAGCCGTAGGAGACGACCGCTCCAAGACAGGCGACGACGCCCAATCGTTGAGCCGCTCCAAATCCCTGCCACACCCCGATCACGACCATAACGCCGACGAGTCCCACGAGTAGTCCGCCGATGACGGCGGGGCGAACGGGCTCCTGACGCACGATGAACAGCGCCACGACCAGGGTCGACAGTGGGGTGCAGGCATTGATGAGTCCCGCGAGCACCGCCGAGATGTGCGTTTCGCCGTAGGAGAACAGGGTGAAGGGGACACTGTTCAAGAGGGCCGCGAGCACGAAGAGGTGCCCCCAGGTCGTTATCTTTCGTGCGAGGGGCGTACGCGTGAGGGCCGTCAACGCGACAAGGGTGACCGCGCCGGTGGCGAGGCGAACGAAGGCGACGTCCACCGGTGACATCGCCCGCAGTCCCAGCTTGATCCACCAGAATGAACAGCCCCAGATTGCTCCGAGCAGCACGAACCACACCTGCCACCCGATGACGCGAGGTTTTGGATCGGTCGTCGTCACTGACGTGCGTGCTCGTCAACAGGGCGCTCGGCGTCGAGTAACGCGTCCTTCACGTCAAGCCCCCAGCGATAGCCCCCGAGTGATCCGTCGCGACGCACGATCCGGTGACAGGGTACGACGAGCGCGGCGGGGTTCGCGGCGCAGGCCGAACCCACCGCCCGTACCGCGCGAGGCGATCCGATGCGTTCGGCCACCTGTGAATACGTGAGCGTGTCGCCGAGGGGGACCTTACGGAGCACATCCCATACTCGCATTTGGAACGCGGTGCCCTGCACATCGATTGGCAGCACCGTGGCGTCGTACTCGCCGCGTACGGCGCCGGCTAGCACGAGCGCGGTGCCAACCAGCGCGTCGTCGTCGCGCTCGAAGGACGAGTTGGGGAATTCAGCGGTGATCTCGTGGACGAGTTCCACCTCGTTCGCGCCGATCCGTACGGCACAGACGCCCCTTTCCGTTGCCGCGGCGACGACCGTGCCGAGGGGGGTGACGAGCGACGTGAAGGTAATGCGTACACCGCGACCCCCGTCGCGATACGCGCGCGGTGTCATACCCAGCTGGGCTGCGCCGGTTTCGTAGAACGCGCGGCTCGAACCGTACCCTGCGTCGATGGCGGCTTGGGTCACGGGGACCTTCGCGCGAAGCAACGCGCGGACTCGTTCAGCTCGCGCGACTCGGGCGTACCCGGAGATCGTCACCCCCACGAGTTCGACGAATCGCCGGCGTAGGTGACGCACGCTGTAGCCGTGTTCGGCGGCGAAGGCGACGAGGTCAACGTCTTGCGAGGAGTGTTCAAGTTGTCGACAGAGTTCGACGACCGCGTCGACGGTGGGGTCGTGCGCCGTGGACTCATCGGGACGACAGCGTCGACAGGCTCGGTACCCGACGGCGACGGCGTCGGCGGGCCCTGGGAAGAACTCGACGTTGCGCCGCAGGGGTTGGCGCGAGGCGCAGCCCGGCCGGCAGTACACGCCCGTCGTCGTTACGGCGTAGACGAATATGCCCGCCGCGGTCGCGTCGCGATTCTTGACAGCGTTCCATCGCAGTTCGTCGAGGTCGATCACGACTCGTAATTTAAGGGAGGCGAACCCACGACGCACTCCGCTGGCGGACACGTAATTCTGCGATTGATCGAGGAGTGTCGAGCGGCGAGCCGACGATGAGCCCGCGGTGCCTCGGTCACGTGCGTGGCCCGGAAGTGGCCGGTCGCGTCAGCGATGTTCAAGAAGTCGTGTGTCGACCGGTCAGGCGAAGATTCGCTTCCCTCATTCGTCGAGACTCGCCACGCGCACCTCGCCACGTCGTGGGGGCGACTCGCCCGGCTGATCACCGTCCTGCGCCGCTGGATCACTCTTTAGCGGAGAAATAGAGAGTCATGTCGTATTGGGGTCCATTCGTGAGTACACTGCAAGGAGCGAGCAGGCCGAAATGGTTGGCCTGTCGCTCTGAGAATTGAGTAATAGTGGCAAACGGTACAGTGAAGTTTTTCAATGCAGAAAAGGGATTCGGTTTCATCTCGCGTGAGCAGGGTGATGACGTGTTCGTACATTTCTCCAACATTCAAAGCGATGGCTACAAGAGCCTCGAAGAGGGTCAGCGGGTCGAGTTCGACGTCGCACCCGGTAAGAAGGGCGAAGAAGCGCTGAACGTTCGCGCAATCTGAGCGCGGCGGACCGCGTCGGTCCGCTCGTGGTGCCTAGACGGCGCCACCACGACTACGAGGGTGTCATTCGCGCGGCAGCGCTTGCGCAAGTGACGAACTCGATCACGGACGAGGCGGAACGCCACGTGAGTGATCCGAGCCACTGGCCGGGTTCTTTCGTGGCGTCGAGCCTCGTTCGTGGTCGGTCACGTCAAGCGCCGCTCGTTGGCCCAGTTGGACAACTGGTGCCGATTCGACAGCTGGAGTTTGCGCAGGACTGACGAGACGTGGGTCTCCACAGTTCTCGACGAAATTCCGAGTTGAACGCCGGCCTGCTTGTACGTGTAACCGCGCGCGATGAGTCGGAGCACTTGCTGCTCACGGCTCGTCAATTGGTCGAGCTCCGGGTCGCCGCTCGTTAGCGGCGTCTCGCTGGACGATTCACCGGCGAAGGCCTCGAGCACGAAGCCCGCCAGCATGGGCGAGAAGACGGCGTCGCCCGCTCGAATCCTCCAGATTGCCTCGATCAAGTCGGCGCCCGAGATGTTCTTGGTGACGTACCCACTGGCACCGGCACGCACGACAGCGATGACGTCCTCGCCGGCGTCGGAGACCGACAGCGCGAGAAAGCGAACGTCGGTGCACAATCGGCGCACGTCGCGCAGTATTCGAAGTCCGCCGCCGTCGGGCATGTGCACGTCGAGCAGGACGACTTCGGGCCGTCGCTCGAGAATCATCTCGGTCGCCGCGACCACTTCGTCGGCTTCACCCAGGATGTCAACGACGTTGGCAATCTCGGCCTTGATGCCCGAACGGATGAGTTCGTGGTCGTCGACGAGAAAGACGCGGGGCCGGTTCACGGGCTGACGACCGCGCGCGA
>JAJZBX010000078.1 GCA_021846325.1 Actinomycetes bacterium
CGGGCGGGCATTTTCCCGAGACGATCGAGTTCGTCGATCGAATTGAACGCGAGTGGTCGTTGCGGATCACCCGGCCCGAGCTCGGCCCCGAGGTGGCGGTCTGGCCCTGTGGCACCGCGCAGTGCTGCGCCCTTCGAAAGGTCGAACCACTGCAACGAGCGCTCGCCGGTCGCGCGGGTTGGGTCACCGCGCTCAAGCGCGTCGACGCACCGACGCGCGCCACGACGCCCGTCGTCGCCTTTGACGAGAAGTTCGGTCTGGTCAAGGTGAATCCGCTCGCGACGTGGACTGACGACGACATCACGTACTACATCGATCAGCACGCTCTGGCGACCCATCCACTGTGGGCGCAGGGGTTCGCATCGATCGGTTGCGCCGCGGTGACGACCAAGCCAGTGAACCCGGGGGACCGGCGCAGTGGGCGCTGGGCCGGCGGCGACAAGGTCGAATGCGGACTGCACGAGGACCCCTTCGGCGAATCCCGTTGGTGAAGGAGTAAGGCAAATAGCCCAACCCCCCCCCGAGTCCTGAACCGAAGTATCTCCTAGACACCGACCAGGGTCGGTGCTTCGGTTGACGCTTCAACGGGGTGTGCCGATTCGTCGATGTTCTGACGACTCGGTCTTACCGCCCCTCCACGTCCAGCCACGGAGTGTGTCCCCGCGGCGGTGGATTGACTGGTCCACCGAGCCAGGTTGGTCGCGGCGTTGAGGTCGCGGTCCAGTACGTGCCCGCAGTGCTCGCAGGCGTAGGTGCGCAAGGTGAGGGGCAGCTTGGCTTTCACTGCCCCGCACCCCGCGCAGGTCTTGGACGACGGGTAGAACCGGTCGGCGAGCACCAGCTCCGAGCCATACCACGCGGTCTTGTAGGCGAGCTGACGTCGGAACTCACCCCAACTGGCGTCGGCGACGTGCTTGGCGAGGGCGTGGTTCCTCACCATGCCCCTCACGTTCAGGTCCTCGATCACGATCCGGTCGTAGTGCTTCGCGAGCATCGTCGTCGTCTCGTGGATCAGGTTGCGTCGTGAATCAGCAATCTGGTGGTGGATCTGCTGGACCCGGGCGTTGGCCCGCAGCCACCGGTTCGACGGGGCGACTCCCCTGCGTGGTCCCCGGCGCCGTGACGCCACGCGCTGGGCGCGGGCGAGCTTCGCTTCGGACCGCTGGTAGTGGCGGGGGTTGGCGACCGAGAGGACGTGTTCGCCGCTAGGGGTCGCCCCGGTGTAGAGGGTGGAGATTCCCACGTCGACGCCGATGACTCGCTCGGGGGGTCGGGTCGTGGGAATCGCACGCTGGACCTCGACGGTGAAGGAGATCCACCACCGGCCCGAAGCCTGTGAGACGGTCGCCGCGAGGATCCGCCCGGTGCCGCGCTCGAGGTGGCGATACAGCTTGCGCATCGACTCGTAGGTCTTCACCTCCCCGATCCGAGCGAAACGCACGTGGTGGGCGTCACTGAGACGCACCGCCGTGTTCATGAACCGCACCGAGCCACTGCGACCCCGACTCTTGAACGTGGGGAACTTACCCACGCCCTTCCTCCAGTTGGCGAAGGCGCGAGAGAGACGCTGGGCGGCGTCGTTGTAAGTGGACGACCCGTTCGCAGCCCACCACGGGGCCAACTCGTCGCGCTTCGCGGCCCAGAGATAGAGCAGGTCGAAGTGGCTGGTGCCGAGGTAGTCCTCTTTGGCGACGTCCTCCCCGGCTTCTTTGCGGGCCCGGTTCTCATCCCAGTTGGCCTTCACGAGCCCGAGCAGTGCGTTGTAGGCGAACCGTGAACCCCCGATGTGGCTTCGAAAGAGGTTGGCTTGTTCGGGTGAGGGGTCGATCGCGAAGCGGTAGGCCTGGGTGATTGTGGTCAGCGCTGGTGACGAATCGACGGTGGCCACGGGTGCAGTATCGGCCCGGAGTGTGACATTGGCCTTATGCATTCACCAACGGAGTTTGCCGAAGGGTCATCCACCAATTTCACGTGACGGCCTTGTACATTTAACGGCAATGTCGAGTGAGATCCAGCGAACGCGAGCCGGATGCTACTGATCATCCTGCTGCTGCTTTGGGGCGCGTTCCTCGTTCCCATGTTGGTGCGGCGGATTCGCGACTTTCGAGGTGACCGGTCGATCGAGCACTTCCACGAAGAACACGACGTCATGGGACGCCGTGCGGTGGTCGAGCCGGTGCATCGCTTGGACGAATACGACGGCTATGACACGTACGAGCCGGACAACCGCGCACAAACTCATCGCCCGCGGCTCACCGTGGTTCACGACGACGACACGTATCAGTCACTCGAGGCCCGTGGTTCGTGGGCCGAGTGGAGCGACGACTACGAGTTCGATGAGTCGCCCAACCGGCGCCGCGAGGTGCGATTCGAGGCGCCGTCCGCTCAGCGCCCGGTGGCGAGCGGGTACGCCGCGGCCTACGCCGCGACCCCGCGGACGCGATCCGTTCGGTCCGCGCCCGCGTCCGTACGCCACGCGCGCTCGATGCGCGCTCGCCGGCGCGTCATGTTCATGCGTCTCGTACTGACGGCGCTGACCCTGAGTGTTATCGGCTTCTTCACCGGCTTCGCGCTGGCCTGGGACCTCGCGATCGTCGCGTGGATCGGCGTGGTGGGGTTCATCGCCCTGGCGTTCTACGCCGTCGGTCAGGGGTACCTGCACGAATCATCATTTGGGCTGAGTTCGCTGAGCCGTCGGCCCGCGGCCCCGGTCGAACCACTCGCTGCCCGCGGGGTGCGTACGCCCCAGCGCGACGAATGGACCTATGACGAGTACGACGATGAGTTCGAGGAATTTCCACCGTTTGAGACTCGCACCAGTGCCCGGAGCACCGGTCAGTGGCGCGACGAAGATTCTGACCGATACGCATTCGGTTAGACTGGGGGCTCCTTCGGGGGTGTAGCTCAATTGGTAGAGCGCTACGTTCGCAATGTAGAGGCAGTGGGTTCGAATCCCATCACCTCCACGAAGTTGAATCGAATGAACCGCACTGGGTTCAGACGGTAATTACGTGGATCAATTCTTCGAGACCAGTGAAGTCGTCTGGGTTGCGCGTGTAGAGTGTCAGACCGTTAGCGTGGGCGATTGCCGCGATCAATAGATCGGCCATGCGTGACCGGTGGGTGAGTTCGGCAGCGACGTGTGATGGATGTGCCTAAAAAGTGGTCGTGCGGTAGCGTCACGGCAGTGGTGCGCTCAACTTTTTAGCAACACGGCGTCTCACCTTGCTGCCGAACTCACCGGTGGGTTCGGCCGGTGCTGGCAACAGCCGCAACTATTTGCCCAAAACTACGCGCGGCCGCAGCGTCAAAGGGGATAGGTTCGAAGGTCGCCTCTGTTTGTTGAAGGCGAGCCTGGCGGTTTGC
>JAJZBX010000079.1 GCA_021846325.1 Actinomycetes bacterium
GGCGTACCGGTACCCCAGGTAGTGCGACCACGGGGACTGCAGCGACTGTGGACCGCCCACTTCGTCATTGACGAGACCACCGCCATGGCCGTCGCTCAGCGCGACTCGCGCGCGGGTCGATACGCCTTCTGGGCTACCGGCATCAGCCTCTACTCATTGTGGACGGTCGGCACCGTGGCCGGTGCGCTGATCGGCAGCGGCATCAACACCTCCGCCTTCGGCCTGTCCGCCGCCGCGCCCGCGATCTTCCTCGCGCTGCTCTGGCCACAACTCTCGCGTGACGGCGCACCGACCGTGGCGATGACGGCGGGGTTGGTGTCCCTGATCCTCATTCCGATCACCCCGCCGGGGGTACCGATTCTCGCCGCCGCGGTCGTCGCGGCCGTCGTGGGTGCGTCACCGGCGCGGGCCACCGTCGCAAAAAAGGAATCGTGATGTCGCTCTGGATCATGCTCGCGCTCACCTCGCTCGGCAGCTACGGACTGAAACTCGCCGGGGTCTCGTTGCCCGGATCTGTGCTCAACCATCCCCGGGTTCAGCGAACGGCGAGCCTGCTCCCGCCAGCGATGCTCACGGCCTTGACCGTGACCGATCTCTTTGACGTCAGCGGTCACTACAGCGTGGACTGGCCACTGCTCGCCGGCGTTGGTGCCGGGGCCATCGCCATGCGCCTGAAGGCGTCCCTCGTGACCGTCTTCGTCGTGGCCATTGTCACGTGCGCGCTACTCCAGCTGATCGCCTGAGTACACCGGGGCCAGCGATTGGCGGCGTCGGCACTCCTCGACGACGTTCGCGCGTCCGCGTTCAGCACGGCGCGCCGTTCGACGTACGGTGCGGCGTTCGCACTCACGAAGCACCGGCGACGTCGCGTCGAAACGGGACTCAGCGAATCGGCCCAGCGTCTGCGCATCACGCGTCAGAACCTGAATCGTCCGACCCCGAGGACGTCGGCACGACTCCAATCGTCGCCGCCGACGAGGGTCTCGTGGTCCGGGGCACGACGAATACGGTGTCGCCGACCTTGAGGCTCGACACACTGACGTGGACACGCCCGCTCAGGACGACCGTCGAGGGATCCAACGCGTAGGTCACGACCTGGGACCCACTTCGAACCGAGAGCGAGGTCGAGGACACCGCCACCACCACGCTGCGCGTGACCGGCGACGACGTGAGCGACGCCGTCACCGCACTAGTGCTACCCGTCGAAGCTGGTGTCGTCGCGCTGAGGGTCGCGACGCGCGCGGCTCCGGTGGTCGAAGGTGATAGGGCCACGGGCGCGACACTCGGCGACCTCGATGACGTGAGGTTGGCGGCGACCGCCCCGCCCCCGATCGCGGCGAAGGTGGTCACGGTCCAGAGACTTAGTCGCTTCAGTCGCTTGGCGGTCGAACGGTACACGGTGACTCCTCAGTGGCTTGGTGGACTCGGCCCTATCCCAGCGTGGCGGGCCCGCGTGAGGAGGCGCTGAATCGCCGATAAAGGCCCGTTAAGAGTTCGGTCACGTGGAGTTCGCTGGCGTCATCGCGTTCACCGACGAGACAGAGTCGGCGACGACGGTGACCCCACCGTCGCCTCGCGCGGCGACTGGTCAGTGCGTTAGCGTCGAAGCAAGAACGACGAGGACGATAATCATGGCCGAGGACCGATCCATACTGAGCAGCGTCGAGCGTGAAAGGGCGTCGGTCTTCCATTCGTGGTCGGCTCAGGCGTCCATCAACCCGATGATGGTCCGCGACGCGTCGGGGGTAACCGTGACCGCCGAGGACGGCACAACGTACCTCGACTTCTCGTCCCAACTCGTCAACACCAACCTGGGTCACCAGCACCCCGACGTCGTCGCCGCGATCCAGGCCCAGGCCGCCCGGCTCTGCACCATCGCCCCCCAGCACGGGTACGAGTCGCGCTACCGGGCCGCCGAGATGATCCTCGACCACTCCTTCGACGGTGCGGCCAAGGTCTTCTTCACCAACGGCGGCACCGAATCGGTCGAACACGCGGTGCGCATGGCCCGACTGCACACGGGACGATTCAAGGTCGTCGCGGCCTATCGCAGTTACCACGGCGCGACCTCGACGTCGATCACCCTCACGGGCGATCCGCGCCGGTGGCCCAACGAGCAGGGGTCGTCCGGCGTCGTGCACTTCTTCGGCCCCTACCTGTACCGGTCGTCGTACCACGCGGCGACCCCCGAACAGGAGGCCGAGCGCGCACTCGCCAGCCTCGACGAGACGATCCGCTTCGAGGGTCCGTCCACGATCGCGGCCGTAATCCTCGAGACCGTCCCCGGCACGGCCGGCGTGCTGGTTCCCCCGCCCGGCTACCTCGCGGGGGTGCGCGAGATCTGCGACCGCTACGGCATCGTCTTCATCGCCGACGAAGTGATGGCCGGGTTCGGGCGAACCGGCGCGTGGTTCGCCTACCAGCACTACGACGTGCGGCCAGACCTCGTCACGTTCGCCAAGGGCGTGAACTCGGGGTACGTGCCCCTCGGCGGCGTGGTTATCAACGAGGCCATCAGCCACTCCTTCGACGACCGCGTCTACCCGGGCGGTCTCACGTACTCGGGCCACCCACTCGCCTGTGCCGCGGCGGTGGCCACGATGGAGGTCATGGAGCGTGACGGCGTGATCGAGCACGCCGCGCGCGTCGGCGAGACGATCATCGCCCCGGAGCTGGCCGCAATCGCCCATCGCCACCCCAGCGTCGGCGAGGTCCGCGGTCTCGGCGTCATGCACGCCGTCGAACTGGTTCGCGACCGCGAGACGCGTGAGCCGCTCGCGCCCTACGGGTCGAGCTCGCCCGCGATGAACGAGGTGATCGCCGCCTGTCGCGACGAGGGGCTCCTCATCTTCGCGAACTTCAACCGCCTCCACGTGGTGCCGCCGTGCATCATCGGCGAGTCGGACCTGCGCGACGGACTCGCCCGCCTGGACCGAGCCCTCGCGACAGCGGACCGTCACTACGTCGGGTCGTGACCAACGACGAACGGCGCGTCGCCGTCGCCACGCGACTGCGCGCCCTGGGTCACGCCTTCGTCGACCGCGAGTTGAGCGACGACGAGCTCGACCGACTGGCCCTCGACGTCGACGGACTGCTCGCTCGAGTCCAGTCGGGCGGCGAGCGAACCGTCTCGATCGACCCTGAACTCGTCGAGGCGTTCACGGCGCAGCGCCTGGACTCCGTCGCCTACCTCCACGAGTACCTGGTGAGCGACTCGGTCGTCGCGGGCGGCGCGAACCCGATGGGCTTGGGAGCGCGCCACTGGCGTGACGGCGACGTCGCGGTGATGGAGGCCGTCATCGGCAAGGCCTTCGAGGGAGCCCCGGGACGCAGTCACGGCGGCATCATCGCCACCCTGATCG
>JAJZBX010000080.1 GCA_021846325.1 Actinomycetes bacterium
CGGGCGGTCGTGCTCTTCGTGGCGGGCGCGTACTTCCTCATTCCGATCTACGCGGGACTGCGATTCTCCTTCGAGAACGACGCCGGACATCTCTCGCTCTACGCGGTCAAGGCGATCCCCTCGGAGCCCGGTTTCTCGGCGGCCTTCTGGCTCTCGATGCGACTCGCGTTGGTCACCCTCGCGCTCACGCTCGTGTTGATGGTGCCGACCTCGGTCTACGTGCACCTGAAGTTCCCGCGGCTTCGCCGGGTGCTCGACTTCGTCACCATCTTGCCGATCGTGATCCCTCCGATCGTGCTCATCTTGGGCGTCTTGCGCGCCGCGCCGCTCTGGCTGCGCGCCTCGCCGTACCTGCTCAGCCTCGTCTACGTGATCCTGTCGATGCCCTTCGTCTATCGGTCCCTCGACGCGGGACTGAGCGCCATCGACTTAAAAACCCTCGTCGAAGCGTCGCGTTCCCTCGGGGGTAATTGGCTGAACACGCTGTGGCGCGTCGTGGTGCCGAATCTGCGCTCGGCGCTGCTCTCAGCGACCGTGCTGACCCTCGCGCTCGTGCTCGGGGAGTTCACCATGGCGAGCCTCGACCTGTGGACCACGCTGCCGGTATGGATCTACCAGTTCCAGCAGGTCGACGCGCACGTCTCGACGGCGGTCTCGATGGTCTCGCTGGTGGGGACGTGGCTGCTCATTACGCTCATTGTCTCACTCGATCGATCGCAATCACGCCGTACACGCAGAAGGACGAATAACCCGTGACCGAATTAGCCGACGCCACCCGAACCGCCGGTCCGACCCCCACCGGTGCGCGCGTCAGTCTCGACGGTCTCGTTCGGACCTACGGCGCGACGCGGGCGCTCAACGGGTTCTCGCTCGCCATCGAGCCCGGCGAGTTCGTGGCCCTGCTCGGTCCGTCGGGCTGCGGCAAGACGACCGCGCTGCGCGTGCTCGCCGGCTTCGAACGACTCGATAGCGGGCGGGTCACGGTCGACGGGCGCGACGTCAGCAAGATCAGCGCCCAGCATCGTGACATGGGGATGGTCTTCCAGAGCTATTCGCTCTTTCCCAATATGAACGCGCTCAACAACGTGGCCTTCGGCCTGCGAATGCGTCACCAGCACGCGGCCCAGCGTCGTAAGAAGGCCGGCGAACTCCTGGAACTGGTTGGTCTGAGCGACCAGGCGGCCAAGTACCCCCACCAGATGTCCGGTGGTCAGCAGCAGCGCGTGGCGCTCGCCCGCGCGCTCGCGATCGAGCCGCGAGTCCTGCTCTTGGACGAGCCGCTCTCGGCGCTCGACGCCAAGGTGCGCGCCGAGTTGCGCGACCAAATCCGCCAGTTGCAGCAACGACTGGCGATCACCACCGTCTTCGTCACCCACGATCAGGAGGAGGCGCTGTCCATGGCCGACCGGGTCTGCGTGATGTCCGAGGGACGCGCCGAGCAGACGGCGACGCCGGCGGCGCTCTACTCACGTCCGACGACGCCGTTCGTCGCCCAGTTCGTCGGCGTCTCGAGTCGGGTACCGGTTGAGCCGGTCGACGGCTCGGTGTTGCTCTTCGGTGAACCGTGTCGCGTTCGCGCGAGCGATGTCGGCCTGCCCGACGGTGAGGTCGACGCGCTCCTGAGACCCGAAGACGTGACCATCACCCTCGACCCGGCGGCCAAACCATTCGTCACGCACAAGAGTTTCCTCGGGGCCACCACTCGCGTGATCGTCCAGGTCGACGGCGTGGCGGTACGCGTCGACGTTCGTAGTGACGTCGCCGCCGACATCGAGTTGGGCGCTCGCGTGCGCCTTTCGGTGGTCTCGCGAGACGTGCTCGTGGCGCGGCGAGCGCCAGCGATCCCGGGAACGGGCGAATAGGTCGGACGCGCCGGCCACGCCGTGAACCGGCGCGACCATGTCAGCGGCGCACGGTCGCGAGTGTGTAACTTGGGGATTCAATGGAGTCAAACCTCGGGCCGTCACTTCTCGAACTCGATCGTGTCTCGGTCCACTTCGGCGGACTGCACGCGCTGCGCGCCGTCTCCTTTTCCGTCTCCTCGGGTGAGATCGTCGGACTGATCGGTCCCAACGGCGCCGGCAAGACGACGGCCTTTAACGTGGCGTGCGGGTTCGTGCGTCCGTCGTCGGGCCACGTCCACTACGGCGCGGCCGGTCGCTCCAACGTGCACCCGAGCGAACTCGCGCGCATCGGCGTCGCTCGAACGCTTCAGGGCGTCGGGCTGTTCCCGCACTGCACGGTGCTCGAGAACGTGATGGCCGGCGGACACATCCGCGCCGGCGGGGACTTCATGACGAGCCTCTTCGCGCTGCCGCGAGGTGTTCGCAGTGAGCGCCACCTTCGTGCCTCGGCGCTCGCCATGCTCGAACGCCTCGGCGTGGCCGACGTCGCAACACTGATGCCGAGCGCGATTCCCTACGGTGTGGCCAAGAAGGTCTCGGTGGCGCGCGCGCTGATGAGCGAGCCCAGCCTCTTGATGCTCGACGAACCGGCGTCGGGACTCGACGAGGCCGAGCTCGAGGAGTTCTCGGCTCTGATCAGTGAACTCCGCTCGTCGATGGGGGTGCTGCTCGTCGAGCACGACATGGAGTTCGTCATGCCACTCGTGGACCGACTCGTCGTGCTCAACTTCGGCGAGGTCATCGCCACGGGTTCGGCTGACGAGATGCGCGCGCACGAGGCCGTGATTGCCGCCTACCTCGGAGTCGACGAGTGATCCGCGTCGAGGGACTCTCGGTCGCCTACGGCGCAGTCCAGGCGCTGCGCGACGTCTCCTTTAGCGCCGAGACCGGGGCGATCACCGCCGTGCTCGGCGCCAACGGTGCCGGCAAGACGACGATGCTGCGCACGATCAGCGGACTGGTCACCCCGCGTACGGGGACCGTGTCGCTGGATGCGACGACCCTGACCGGTGAACGACCCGAAGACATCGTGCGACGCGGCGTCGGTCACGTGCCCGAGGGGCGCGGCGTGATCGCCGAGTTCACGGTGGAGGAGAACCTTCGCCTGGGCGCCATGATCTCGAAGGTGACGCTGCGCGACGCGCTCAGCCAGCAGTACGAATGGTTCCCGGTGCTCGGCGAGCGGCGCAAACAGGCGGCCGCCACCCTGTCGGGGGGCGAGCGCCAGATGCTCGCCATGGCGCGCGCCCTGATCGCCCAACCGTCGGTGCTGCTGCTCGATGAGCCCTCGCTCGGTCTCGCGCCACTGGTTACGGCCCAACTGATGCATACGGTCTCCGAGTTGTGCGCGTCGACCGGCCTGACGGTGATCCTCGTCGAACAGAACGCGAAGTCGGCGCTGCGTATCGCCAAGCGCGCGGTCGTGCTCTACCTCGGACGGGTCGTC
>JAJZBX010000081.1 GCA_021846325.1 Actinomycetes bacterium
GCCGCCATCGCGGCCAAGATCGCGAGGTCGAGGGGGTCCTGGGTGGCGGCGTCACTGGCGGCGGCGGCGACCTGGAGCAGGTAGGTCTCGTTCGAGGGCGCCGTCGGCGCGAGCGAGGCCACGATCCTCGCGTTCCTGTCGGGGGTATTCATTCCGGTCGCGATCATGCCGGCCTGGATGCTCGACCTCGGCAAGGTCTTCCCGCTCGAGCACATGGCCCGGGGTCTCCAGGTGGCCTTCCTCGTAGCGGGATCGACCGGCGTCACCTGGACCGATCTCGGGGTCATGGTCGCCTGGGGCGTCTTCGGACTGGTTGTCGCGATCACGACGTTCCGATGGGAGCCGCTCGCGAACGGCTCGCGGTAACGCAACGGTTACGAGCCGGGCGTTACCGCGAGCCGCGTCGTGCGGCGCAGTTGCGATCGACTAATTGGTCGCTATGTGGATCGTGCAGCTGACGCGGAATGGCGGGTAAGAGAACGAGCAGGAGATACTCCACGCCATGCTTACCGAACCCAACGTGCCCGTGCCCGATCCGCTCGCACCCGTACCGCCTGAGGTGCTCGACGCGGGTACCACGCCCGAGATCGTTCCGTGGAGTTGGGGTGAGGCGATCGCCGACGACCAGTCACCCGAGGGTCCCGCCGTGGCAACGTTGGCGTAGGCGGTGTCGAACTGGCTCGAGTTGGCGGTCCACTGCCCGCGCAACGCTGCGTTGCAGTTCGCGCTCGAGGTGCCCTGGAACTTCATCGAGATCGACCCGCTCGCGGTCGGTGTCGCCGTGCCCGTCGCCACGCAGGTGGACGCGCTCACGTGCGCGGTTCGCGCTGACGCCGTCGATGCCGCCGGCAGCACGACGAGCGCGCTCGCAATCAGTATCGAACTGACGGTGACGCCGATACGGCGACTCAGTGCAGACTTCATGACTACCCCCCTTCGCCGTGCGCCGGACGTCTTCCGGCCCACGAAGAGGAGGACTATCTCACGCGCCGGTTCGCGGTCGTCCAACCCCCGTTTCGATGGGTGCGTTCGCGTGCAATGGCCCCCCTGCGCTCAGCGGGAGGATGTTCTCGCTGAACTTTTTTCATCATATCTACAACGTTGACATTATGTTGAGTTTTCGGTGATGCGAAGCGGCCGGCAGCACGACGAGCGCGGCGTGCGCGGGGTGGACTGGACGACCGGGGCTCGACTGACGGCGTGCCCGCGCGGCGGGGCCGGCCTGCCTCTGCCGGGTGTCGATGGTGGCTGTCCCGGTACGTGTGCGCGACGGCGATCGGAGGTCGTAGCCAGCGGCTGTATCCATTTTCGCCCGTCGTGCGTCTATGGGGTACGGAATCGAAAGGAACCCCATGAAAAGGAACGTTGGATCAACTGACAAGATCGTTCGCGCCATCATCGCCGTCGTCGCGTTGGTGATCGCCGGCTTCGCCGGCTTCTCGAGCGCGTTAGGCATCGTCTTGGTGATTGTCGCGGCCATCATGGTCGTCACGGCGTCGAGCGGCTACTGCCCGATCTGGAGCGCGACGGGTATCAACACGGTGGGCGAAGACGGTCACCGTCACGGCGCGAACGCGCACTGAACCCGGCGCTAGCCTCTGAGCATGGCCGAGACGGCGCCGGATCAGCGCGACGACGGCTTCGGCACCGCCCTCGCGGCCGAGATCGACGGGCTGTATCGCTACGCGCGCTGGCTGGTCGGTGACGGCGTTGAGGCCGAGGACCTGGTCGGGGACACGATGGTGCGGGCCCTCGAGCGACGCGACCAGTTCCGCGGCGAGTCGACACTGGCGACCTGGTTGCACCGGATTCTCTATCACCGTGCGATCGACCGGTCGCGCCACGCCGGCCACGAGCTCGTCGTCGAGGACGTCGAGCGCAACTGGGACGACGAGCGCTACAGCGTGGATGCCGCCGACGTGCTCGTGCGAGCCGAGAACCGTGAAGGACTCATCGAGGCGTTGGTGCACGTGCCCGTTCACTACCGCAACGTGGTGGTGCTGCACGACGCCCAGCAGTGGACGGTCGCCGAGATCGCCGAGCAGTTCGAGTTGTCGATCCCCGCGACCAAGCAGCGGCTCCGACGGGGACGCATGATGCTCGTGAGCAGTCTCGCGAGACAGGAGGAGCGGCGCGTGGCCAATCACGACGTGACCCTCGGGTGCGCCCAGGCGCGTTCGCTGGTGTCGGACTACCTCGACGACGAGCTCGACGCGCCCCAGCGCACCCAGCTCGAGTCGCACCTGGAGCACTGCGCCACGTGTCCGCCGCTCTACGCGGCGCTGGTGGGCGTGCGCGAACTGGTCGGGACCCTGCGCGATCCGAACGACGTCATCCCCGACGCGATACGTGAGCGCTTGACCGGTCTCGTCGCGACGCCGACGCCGCCGCCCGTCGCGCCCGACGACTGACGCGGCACCCGAGACCAGCGCCGGCGGACGTGCGGTGACTGGGGTCGCACCGGACGTGACTGGTCCCTCGAACGCTCTGCGACGTCGGCCGGCTCGTAACGACGCCCCTGTCTCGATCGGGCTGGCCGACGTCCGCATCTATCTCACTGGTGCAAGGATGACACGGGTGGACGGCCGCGTGGCTCTCAGGATCCCCGCCGGGGGCCCACGTTTCGCGCGAGGTGACGTGATCGGCGAAACGGCGCGCGAGGGGCCGCGGCGGTGATCGAGCCGTCCCAGGGACTCAGTGGCGCCGAGGCGGCCCGTCGCCTCGCGGCCAACGGTCCCAACGCCATTCCCGAGACCCGCCAGAGCCGTCTCGCGATGCTCGCCGCGAAGTTCTGGGCCCCGGTGCCCTGGCTCTTGGAGGTGACCATCGTCTTGGAGCTCGCCCTTCGCGACGACCTGCAGGCGGGCATCTTCGCCGCGTTGCTGGTACTCAACGCGGTCTTGGCCGCGACCCAAGAGGGCCGCGCGCACGAGGCGGTCGAGCTGCTGCGCGATCGCCTCAACGTCACGGCCCGGGTGGCGAGAGACGGTCGGTGGACCCAGGTGCCCGCCGGTGACCTGGTGGTGGGCGACCTCGTGCACGTTCGACAGGGCGACCTCGTGCCGGCCGACCTGCGGCTCGCCGACGGGCGGGTTGACCTCGACCAGTCGGCTCTCACGGGCGAGTCTCGCTCAACGGGAGCCGGTCCGGACGACACGGCCTACTCGGGGTCGGTCGTCGTCTCGGGCGAGGCGAGCGGGTTCGTGACGGCCGTCGCGTCGGCGACGTACTTCGGGCGAAC
>JAJZBX010000082.1 GCA_021846325.1 Actinomycetes bacterium
TTCGGAGCGCAGGTCGGCGAGCAAGTCAGGTGGTTCGTTGTCTTGCACAGTTCAGTTGTTGCAGTGCTCTTCGCCGCAGCCGCGGTGGGTAACTCAGTGCTGCTGCGCTCGGCGGTCGTTCGCTTTCATGGCAAGCGGTCGCGGTAATCGGCTACCGAAACGCAACCCGACCGCGAGCCTTCGCCAAAGTCAGCCTTACTTCAGACCGGTGCCAGCACACCGTAATGCGGCAGCACCGCCGTTCGGTCACGCGCGAAGACTGGCGTGGCCCAGAGGGTCACGGACTTGCCTCTGACGCCCACGGCGGGTGGCTCGAGCGGCAAGGAGTGGTTCGCGACCCCCAAGGACATGCAAGCCTTCGCGCGTGACCGATTGGTGCTTCAGGAGCCGACGGGAGTGACCCCGCAGGCCCTGAGTTGGGTTCGTGCGAGCTGGTCGAAGGTACTCATTGCGTCGGTCACCCCGTTCATTGACGTGTAAATGCCGTGAAGTTGTTTCATGTAGTTTCGCAACTCCAAACGGAGTTGCGCGGTCGGTGCGGCCGCTTCGGCCAGAACAATGTCTGCCTGAAGCGCGGTGATCATCTTGTGCTCGGCAGGCGTGAAAGCCAGGTTTTCGTTGGCCGCCCGGGAGGTGACGATGGCGCGGGCGTCGGCACCGACGACCCGCACGACCGGGGCACAGAACGCCCGAGGCCAGGTCGTTGCGGGCCATAGAGCCCACGCCGCTCCTCCAACTACGAGGGCGACCACAACAACAAGAACCACGCGACGCATACTCACGATCGATCGACGAGGGTTCGCTGCGCGCAGATCCGTGCCCAAAACCCACCTACATAACCTCTACACAATCACACGGGGGGACTTCCGCGTGACCCTTCGCGGATAGTTCCGCGCGAAAGTCGTCTCTCAGCCTACGCGCCGGCGGCGTTGAGCACTGAAGTACCACCACGTCGACATGACGAGGGCGTCTCACCCGACGCGAGCTCGATACGTTTGCCACTGGACTCCGCCGTCGGCAGTGTGGACGATCAGATTCGACGACGACGTCAACCCCAAACCCTCGCGAGAACCGAAAAACTGAATGCTCACCACTCCATCACCCGAGTCTGACACTGCCCCGTTTATCGACGTCCACGTCCGTCCCCCGTTGTGACTGACGCGAAGCGGACTTCTCATGCCCGACTCGATGAGGAGTCCAGCGCTCGGAGCACTCAAGACGCCGAGATAGCCAACGCTAAGTGGGCCGCTACATGATGGCTGCGATCTGAGGCACCCAGTCACGAACGTCCACGTTCGCCCTTGGTTCGTCGAGCGCACGACTGACTTTTCTTGGCTGCCAGTATTCGGCCCGCCTGCGCAAACCGCCGTCCAGACGCCCGACGGTGACACCGCCATCATTTCGCTCATCGTCGGGATGGCACAGGTGATGTCACGCCGCACCCATGAACGTCCGGCGTTGTTGGTCACCCAGGTTTGGACTCGACCACTTCTCACGGAACCAGTCACCCACGGCGCTATCGAATACACGCCACGCCGTTGGTCGAGGCGAGTGAGGATTGTTTGGCCCGCGGCGGGTGCGGCCCCCGCGGCCGGGAACGCCGAGGAAGTTCCAGGCAGAGCAGCCGGACCAGACCACGTGCGCCCTCCGTCAGAGGACTGCTGCATCTTCAGTGGGCACGTTGCATTGCGCGCAACTTCTTGTGGCGTGCACAGCGCCTCGATCATCCACACGGAACGTCCAATGGTCGAGATGTCCACAACTCGACCACTGGTTCGCACGCGCGACCACATGGTGCCGGCGTCATGGCTCTCGTAGAGATTGGGACCGTAGAAGAAGCCATCGCCGGCACCATCGAAGGTGAGAGCGGTGGCGCCTCCAGCGTGCGCGCAGTTCCAAGTGCCAATCCTTGTGAAGTTCCGAAAGCGACGACCACCATCGCTTGTGCGTCCGATGTAGTCAGTGCAAGCCAACGACGTACCGCTAGCCGCCGTGATCGTCTGGACCACGGCGCCGTAGCCGTTAGCCGGCGAAGAGAACCAGATCGACGTCAGATATCGCGACGTCGACGCGCCCGCTCCACCCATGGACGCAATAAAGGTCACGGCGATGATCAGTGACGCCGCTACGACAACTCGAGATCTCAAGCGCCTCCCTGCTCATGCACGGTTGCACTGTTCGAAGTTCTAACACGAAATCTCGAAACGAACGAACACTTCGGGGTCTTGCATGTCCACTCCAATTGCAACGAACGTTCCGAACTCCAAACTATGACGTTCCATAAGGCAAAGGACCCGGCATCCCGAACCGTCTTAGCAGTCCCGGTCACAACTGATTCGCGGAAGTTCCGGTGCCGTAGGGACGATGCTGATATCGGCATCCGCCATTCGATCTTGAACGACTGTGAGGATTTAACCGTGCGACCTGTGAACCTCTTCATCGCCAACGCCGGCGGGACGCTTGATTTCCTTGTCGACGACATAAACGAGGCCTTCCAGGCGGCAGTCACGCCCGCGAAGGAGTTGCTCGGCTTAGAGGGCGTGGATGTGCTCGTTATTGACGCTCCCGACGATGTCATCCCCGAGTGGGGAGTAGGCGGATACACCTACGGACCTCACGCCATCCTCGTAGCCCTCGAACCTTCGGCGACGGTAGATCGCCACCACATCGAGAGAACACTCGTTCACGAGTTTCACCACACGATGCGTTGGCGCGGGCAAGGCTGCGGTGGGAGCCTCGGACAGATGTTGGTCAGTGAAGGAATGGCCGAACTCTTCGAGGAACAGGTGCTCGGCGAAGCCCCGTTCTTCAGTCGTGTCAGCATCACCGACGACGAGATTGCTGCAGCTCGTGCAGTGTTGTACGAACCCGTGTTCAACCAGAAGAAGTGGTTCTTTGGAGCCGATGGCATTACCTTTTCCTTCGGATACGCCTACGGGTACCAAGTATGTAGGGCCTACGCCAATGCGACAGGCAAGTCTGCGTCGGAGCTCATCGGAGTGTCTTCAAGAGAAGTACTCGAAGTCGGTATCCAGTAGAAATTAGGGTCGCTGGTAGCGGCTCAATGAGCCGAGTCTTCCCGAATCGCCTTCTTAGCAAGTTGAGTCCCAACGAGTGGTGTACGAGCCAGTGGGCGCTGCTGTCGGTTTAGTTGACGGTTGCCTTCCGTAGTCTCACGTCGCGACATTTCATCTCGCGACGTGATCGGTGGGGTCTGCTTCGGAGCGTTGTCCTGGA
>JAJZBX010000083.1 GCA_021846325.1 Actinomycetes bacterium
CCACGATGTGAAAGCCTGTACTGGTGGGCTGCTAGGATTGAATTCCCAACGCGGGGTGGAGCAGTCTGGTAGCTCGTCGGGCTCATAACCCGAAGGTCGTAGGTTCAAATCCTACCCCCGCCACCAAGTAGTCCATAAAATAGTTCGAAAGCCCGGGGAAATCCTGGGCTTTCGCGCTGTCCGGGGCCTCGTTCAGAGGCGTTGTGGGTCAGTTAGGTCCATAAATTCCCGTGCACCCGCCCACGCCGCACACCCCCGCACACCTCCACGATTGACCCGCCGCGGGCTCGGTGGCGCGTGCCGGGGGTGGGCAACGCAGTCGGAGAAGCAGTCCCCGGACTTCATTGTGGTGGCGATTGTCTCTCCGGGGCTCTCCCGGACGGTCACCCGGGCTGGGGTCACTGCGACCCCGAGACGGAGTTGACCACGATGCACCAGCCCACCTACCTGACTCAGGACGAAGCCGCCGCAGTCTGTAACAAGAGTTACGACACCATCCGTCGCCGACGCCGTAATGGTTACCTGCCGAATTCACGGACCCGGTCCGACGGGACCGTTGAGGTGGCGGTGGCGGACCTGGTCGCCGCCGGTCTACTCGATCCGCTCGCCGCGACCGACGACGTGACCGAGATCGCCACGCGCAGCCGGGTGGAGCGCGATCTCGTCACCGCTCGCCAGGAACTCGCGGTGCAGCGCGCGCAGATCGACGGGCTCACCGCGGCCAACGAGATACTGCGGGCCGAGAACGCGTTCTTGCGCACCCTGCTCACGAAGGGGACGATGGCATGAGAGGGCGTCCAATCTCGGGATACCGGACCGTGAAGAACGGTGTCTGGCTCGCGTCGGTACCTCGCCGACGTGGCTCGACCGAGCGCGTCTACGCCACGTTCGCGCTCGACGCTGAGGCGGCGGCCGACGCCTGGCTCGCCGAGCAGGTCGCTCGTCGCAACGCCGGCCTTGACGCGCAGGCCCCGTCGAAGAGGGCCCGTCGGCGTGGGGCGGCGAATACCGTCGCCCCATCGGGTGCCCCGGTGGTCGAGGTAAGCGCACCGAGACCGGTGGCCGAGCGAACCTTCGAGGAGTACGCAATGGCGTGGCACGAAGAGCAGTACGTGCTCCTACACCGCGCTCAGCCCGAGCGTGCCCGAGACGTGCTGTCGGACTTGCGCCTGCACATCCTGCCGACCTTCGGCGGTCCGCTCGAGACCGACGTCGAGCGCGGGCGGGCCCGGGTGGTCCAGTGGATTCGAAAGATGGCGGGTTATCCCGCTCAGCCGGGTGACCCCATCGCCGAGGACGCCCCCACCTACTCCGCGCAGAACGTCGCCGGCATGCTCTGGATCATCTCACAGGTGCTCGTCCACGCCCACACGATGGGCGCTTCGGTCGCCGTATCGCAGAGGGGCGGCACCGCGATGCCGCTCATGACCAACGGCATCTCCGCGATGAAGCCCCGCAACCGGGCCCGGCGCAAAGCGCCCCTGGTGACATTCGGCGAGGCCCGTTCGCTCGCGGCCGACATGCACGTGATTCACCAGACCGTGCTGTGGCTACTACGCGTGGCGGGCCTTCGTATCAGCGAGGCCTACGGTCTACTCGTCTCGAACTTCATCTTCGACGGCACGTGGGGATACCTGCTGATCGAAGCCATGGGTGGACGTGTCTTCCTGACCCGAGACGAGAACGAGCGTGCGGTCGCCTCTCGTCACGTCACGACCGTGAAGACCGAGGCCGGGTATCGTCTCATCGCGCTACCGCACGCGTTGACCAGTCTCCTCCTGCACGTCATCGACGTCTTTCACACCGACCCCGCGACCGGATTCGTCGACGGGACTGCACGACTCATTCCCGCGATCCGGGCCGCGGACGGCGGCCCCGAGGGGTTTCGCACCGCGCTCGCGGCGGCCAGTCGCGGCCTGGGCGACGGCGTGGACGAAGACAGCGTCGTGGTCCCACACGACATGCGTAAGGGTTACGCGACCGACCTCGCGTGGACGCCCGAGCTCGACGCCATCGTGAAGCGTCGCGCCATGGGTCACCGCGGGGGACAGGACGTCTTCGATCTCGTCTACGCCCTGGACGACCGTCTCCGCGAGGGGATGAAGCCCGCCGCCGCCGCGGTCGACGCTGAGATTGCGAAGTCCATCCGCACGCTCGTCGTACCGACGACGCGACGCCCCCGGTACGGTCGTGACCTCGATGCAGCGACGCGCGCGACGCGCGACGCTGCTCTGGCCGATCTCGACTGGCAGGTCAGCACGCTGGAAGAGGGGTGGATCGGCACCGACGAGGCAGCTGTCCTGCTGTCGATGAGCGCGACGGCGACGCGCCGCCTGTTCCCTGACCAGATTCCGGCCGTCAAGGACGATGGGTCCTGGCGGGTTCGTCTCGAGGACGTTGAGGCTTACCGCGAACGCTTCGAGGGTTGGCGGAGCGTTGAGGACGTGGCCGAGAAGGTGGGTACCACCAACCACAAGGTCTACGCGATGATGAAGCACCTCAACGTGGAGGCGGTGCAAGACGACTACACGCGCCAGCTCCTGCTGACAGCTGAGCAGGTGGACCAACTCGTGTCCGAGTCTTCACGCATTGCTGACCTCCACCGCCGGTCGATGTCGGTGACCGAGGCGGCCGGCCTCATTGGCGCCAGCCGCAGTTCCATGAACGAGTGGGCGAAGTCGGGCAAACTCGTCAGTGACGCTGAGACGGACACGACGGGCAAGCGATTCGTCACGAGAGCTTCGGTCCAGGCGGAGCTCGACCGGCGAGGTCGCACGCGACGAGAGGTCATCTCGGCCAGCGAGCTGAAAGAGTACAGCGGTCTCGACGACACCGGTACGCGCGCACTGGTGGCTCGCGGCGTCCTCGTCCGAGCGCCGAAGGGTGGCTACACCACCGAATCGGTCGAGACCTGGATCGTGGGGTATCGACCAGATCTGCTCACCAGCGGTCTCATTCGCTACGAATGACCGCTCGGAAATCAGTGCGTCGACCTCGGACTGAACCGCCCCGAGATTCATAGAGACTGACCTGCCCCAAAAATCTCGGGGCGGTTCACCTAGTGTCATGCGTCATTAGTTCCTTTACATTGGTCGCCAGCCCCGTCAGAATGGTTCATGACACAATTGGCGACGATGCTGGAGTTGGCGCAGGGTGATCGAGCGACGCTGACGAGTTGGGCCCGT
>JAJZBX010000010.1 GCA_021846325.1 Actinomycetes bacterium
TCGGTGAACCTCAATTGACACCAGATCACCGGTCTGGGAACATCAGAGATGGCCGGCACGGATTGAGGGACGAGGTGGTCCCTTACTCGTGGCGGAGGGGTGGTCCCTTAACCCTGGCGGGTGACAGTGAGCCGTATCGTCGTAGTTCTGACAACTTGGTCTTACCTCCCCTCCACGTCCAGCCACGGAGTGTGTCCCCGCAGAGGTGGGATTACTCTCTTGCGTGCTGGCCCACCTAGCCAGATTGATGGCCGCGTTGAGGTCGCGGTCAATGCTGCGGTCACAGACCCCACAGTGAAACGTCCTGTCACCGAGGGGCAGCGTGACTTTTACCACCCCACACGATGAGCAGGTCTTTGATGAAGCAAAGAATGGATCGGCCTTCACCACTCGTGAGCCGTACCAGGCGGCCTTGTACTCGAGTTGCCGGGTGAACTCACCCCAGGCGGCGTCACTGACGTGCTTGGCCAGCCTGTGGTTCTTTAGCATCCCCCTCACGTTGAGGTCCTCAATGACGATGAGGTCGTAGTTCTTGGTGAGGTGCGTAGTGGTCTCGTGGATCAAGTTCTTGCGGGCGTTGGTGATGTCGGCGTGAATGCGTTGCACCTGGGCGTTGGCGCTTCCACCGGTTCGATGGTGCGACGCCACCGCGGGGTCCCTGACGGCGTGAAGCTCGGCGCTGGGCCCGGGCCAGGCGCTGTTCCTTCTTTTGGTAGTTCCGGGGGTTCGCCACACTGAGCACCCATTCGCCCTCAGGGGTGGCGCCGGTGTAGAGGGTCGAGATACCCACGTCGACACCAATAACCCGTTCGGGGCCGCGAACAACGCGGATCGTCCGGATGACCTCGACGCTAAAGGCCAGGTGGTACTGACCGCGGCGTTCTGAGATCGTGACCGAGGTGACGCGGCCAGTGCCACGACTGAGGTGCCGGTGGAGCTTGCGCATTGACTCGTAGGTCTTTATCTCCCCGATGCGGCTCAGTCGTACGTGGTGGGAATCAACGAGCCGGGTCGCGCCACTCGCCACGGTGAAGGACTCGGCTCGCCCCTTGCGCTTGAACTTCGGGACCCGGGACCGTCCCTGATAGAAGTTGGTGAAGGCGCGGGCGAGGTGGAGTTGGGCGTAGTTGTAGGTTGACGACGAGTTCTCTTGGTACCACGCAGTAGCCTCGTGCCGGCGCTCGTACCAGAGTCGTTGGAGGTCGAGTTGGCGAGTACCGAGGTAGTGCTCGTTGGTGACCTCGAGGCCCGCCTCTTTGGCCACGCGAGCTTCTTCCCAGTTGTCCAGCACGAGCCCTAGGAGAAAGTTATGGCAGAACCGAGCCGCTCCCATGTGGCCCGCGAGTAACCGGCGTTGTTCGGGGGTGGGATCGAGCCGGTACGAGAATCCCTGGTGGATCTTGGTCGTTGCCGGCTCGGCCATACGTTCAGTATCGGCACCGGGTGTGACGTATTTGCCGTACTCCTCAACCAACCGACTTTGCCGTGGGGGGGGGGTACGCTCTTTCTCTGTTAGGAAGATTTCTTTTGAGTGCCCACCCCCCCGTGTGATTGAGTGGGGATTTAGTCGAGTGCCCGAAACGCCAAAACTCCTTGTGAACACCGGAGTCTCTCCCGATTCAGACTCGACATAATCTCTACACAATCACACGGGGGGAGCGTTCAACTGTCATCGTGCTCGAGTCCTCGCTCGAAGCGTGAAATCCTGGTGGGCCAGACGCTGAGGTCGTCCGACACGGTCTGCAGAGATGTGCGCTGAGGTTCTCGTCGTGCGAAGTTCGGGACTGACTTCCTTGTAGGCGCGATGCTGGAGCAGGTGAAAAACCTCGCGGGCGATATGGCGCTTCAAATAGCGTGTGACATCGCGCTTGGTCGTGCCCTGCACGCTGCGCCGGGCCAGGTAGGTCTTGGTCTCCTCGTCGCTGGTCATCCCCACCATGGCAATGCGCCACAGCGCGTCGTTCGCCTGTCGGTCCCCCGATCGGTTGAGGTGATGACGGTTGGTCTGACCCGACGAGGCAAGGATCGGAGAGACCCCGCACATCGAAGCGAAGGCCGACTCCTTGCGCAGACGCTGGCAGTTGGATCCCGCGACGACGAGCAGGATCGAGGCCACGTCGACGCCCACCCCCTTGGCCGCGCGCAGCGCCGGGTTCGCCTCGTTGGTCAGCTCGTCGGGCAGTCTCGTCCGGTCGGCCATCTCGTCGCTCAAATCCTCGTAGCGACGCGACAGCGTCTTGAGCGCCAGTCGGGTGGCCTCGTGGAGACTGCGGACATCCCCCGGACGGAACCTCCACGCAGTGGACCACCCGATCGACTGTCCTTGCGGGCAGTGACTCGCGAGGCGACGCCGGTGCGCTGACGATGAGGTCCCTGATCTGCAGTGCCAGGCGGGTCCAGGTGTCGCGAGCCGAGCAGAAGGCGACGCGCAGGACCCGGATCGATTCCACGATGTCGTCGTGGTCCTTGGGCACGACCGTGGTTTCGCCGTTGAGGGCCGCTCGGGCGGCCGCTTCGGCGTCGACCGGGTCGGCCTTGCCCCGTTGGCGGCGCATCTGACGGTTGGGGCGATTGACCTCGACGACCTCGACGCGGTTGTCCTGGAGGTAGCGAGCGAGGCCGACGCCGTAGGAACCAGTGCCCTCGACACCGACCCTTTCGAGCGTGCCGAAACTCTCCGGCCAGCGCCGCAGAGTCGCGTAGCCCCGCGCGTTGGCGTCAAAGATCGCCGTGTTGAGGATCTTGCCTCGCTCATCGACGACGGCTGCCACGTGGAAGTCCTTGTGGGTGTCAACCCCGCCGAACACGCGGAGTGGTTCTTTTGCCATGATGGCTCTGCCTTCTTGATTGATGGGATGGCACCGCCGGCGGGTTTGCGGACAGGACACACAAGGCGTTTGTCAAAGCGCTTATCAAGTCAAGTCCGACCGGCCAGCTGGTGCATCCCCGGTAAGGAGTTGGGTCGACAAATCACTCATCCAGGCGCGAAGCCAGTCACAGACATCGAGTCAGGCCCAACCCCTTGCCGGGGACCAAACCAGTATGTGTGTCACAGAGGTCGCCCAACATCAATGAAAAGGAACCCGCGTCAGTCGACTATTACCCTGCAGCTGGGACGCCACCGTCGCGTCGCTCGTCTCAATATCCTGGATGTGAATTCCGTCGAATAGACCTTCATCCGACTCGTCTCGTCGGCGTATGCGACATCGCAGCGTTGAGCCCGAGGATACCGTGGCATCGGAGGTTTCTAATGTCTCGCTCATCGAAGCTGCGCCGGGTGTTGTTCGCAGCCGCTTTCTCCACGGCGCTCTTCGCAACGATGGCGAGCGCCAGTGCAGGAGCTGCGACGTTCTCGGCGTCTTCTGGAAATCTGCGTGCCACGTTCTCGTATACCGGGCACTTTCCTCAGACTGAAAATGCACGACTCGTGATCACAGAGTCAAACAAGGTCCTCTACGACCGACCAGTCTCCTCGAAGTGGTGCGGTTCTCGATGTTGGCCTTTGCAGCTCACTGCACACAGCGCCGTTCTTCACCTTGTGCACTTGCAATCGAGTGGCCCGGCGTCAGTGGTACTCGGTCTTTACACCGGTGGCGCCCATTGCTGCTCGATCGAGCAGGTGTTTTCGTTTGACGCACGCACCATGAGGTTTGAGAAGATCCAACACAACTTCGGCGATCCGGGCGTGCGAGTCGTTCCCATTGGTCCAGACGCGAGCTCAGTCTTTTTGAGTGCGGACTCTTCGTTCGCGTACGCGTTCACGGACTACGCGGCGTCGGGCATGCCCATTGAGATTCTGAGCGTCTCACGGGGTCGCTTTATTGATGTGACGCGCTCTTTTCCAAACCTCATTGCTCGTGACGCAACAATGTGGCGTAACGCGTTTGATGAATCAGCCCGCAGCCACTACCAAGACACGGTTGGCCTCGCGGCGGCGTGGGCCGCGGATGAAGAACTGCTCGGACACGCCGCCGCGGTGAATCAGTTCCTTGCACGCCAAGCCGCCGCCGGACACCTCAACAGCTCGATTAGCCCCGAGGAGCCGAGTGGGCAGCGCTTCGTTGTCGCGCTGCAACGTTTTCTTCGCCAACACGGCTACGTGAAGTAGCTCCCACTCCACTTGCTGGTCACCCTGCGTGTCACGACCGGCTTGCAGTCACCGGCGAGAGAACTGCAGCAAGGTCGAGTTGAAATGAGGGGTGTGACTGCACACCGTGCGGATCAGAACTCGCCGGCCATCACCTCGAGGGTTTCGAGATTGCCCGCGCCGTCGAGTGAACTCGACTGCGCACGAACTTGGAGTGACCACAACACCGTCTGCTGACGGGGCCGAATTCTTGGCATTCGGTTCCATCACTGGCATCTTGGAATTCCCAGTGTGGGACGGAATCTTTTATCTGCAAACGGATCTGGTTATTCCGACGATCAGATTCCAACGGAGAGAAGTCCACGAGTTGACGAAAGTCGTCAAACCCAGCTGGCGTAGGGCACTGGTCACGCGCCGGAAGCACCTCTCCACACAGTTCTGGTGATTCTGACCACATACGTCGCATGCGCTGCGACGGCTCCCCGCCGGGTCTGCGCGCCCACGTCGAAGGCATCGTCGCCAACCTGCGCAGTCCGAGCACCCAGAACATCCGGCGCGGCTTCTGTCGCGTCACGGGTCTGATCAAGACGACCCTGATGCTCGCCTTCGAGGTGAGCGGCCAACCTACGCCTGGTGCGCGAGTGGGCTGCGCACGGGCGAGAACTCTGACCCGCTCCACGAGCCCTTCCCCGAGGACTTGGGCTTCGAGGAGATCGACGCTGAGGGCAACGTCTGGCCCGCGGCGACCGACGACCCCAGCCCACCGGGCAGCTAGCGCTACCTCGCTTCATCCCCGAGACCCGCGGGAAGGAACACGTCGCGCAGGTCTCTCGCGTCCCGTTGGACGGTCTCGGCGGCACGTGGCGCTGCCGATCGGAATGCTTGCACGTCTGTTTCCGCTTCCGGAGTCTGAATCTGGTCTCCTGGCACCGCGCCGCGACTTTCGTCACCCTATCGGTCCGACTTTCGTCAAGACCCCGTGGCGGAGGAGGTGGGATTTGAACCCACGGTAGGTTGCCCTACACACGATTTCCAATCGTGCCGATTCGGCCGCTCTCGCACTCCTCCGATAACCCGTTAGACCCAACGAGTACCGCGCAAGGCTAGCCGAGGTACCTGCGCAGTTGAGGCGGTAACCTGGACGCGCCGGAGTCGAGAGCGGTGGCTGGGTCCCGTGCGACGGTCGTTCGTGAATCGAGTCAGGGGTGGAAGCCAGCAGCTCTCAGCGGGTCAGACTGGGTGCCACGGATCGCCTGGCCACCGCTTTCGACTCCGGCGTCGTACTGCCCCCCATTAGCATTCGGGCATGACCGACGCGACCACGCCCCCCTCGCTGGAGGGAGTGACCGCGCTCTATCGCCGGTTTCGACCCGGTCGCTTCGCGGAGTTGCGCGGTCAGGACCACGTCGTGCGAGCGTTGCAGGGGGCTGTTCGAAATGAACGCGTCGTGCACGCCTATTTGTTCTCCGGACCTCGTGGAACTGGCAAGACGACGGCCGCGCGCATCCTGGCTAAGGCACTGAACTGTGAGCACGCGCGCGATGGCGACGCGTGCGGTGTCTGTGCGAGTTGCGTGGCAATCTCGAAGGGCTCGTCCCTCGACGTTGTTGAGCTCGACGCGGCCTCTAACAATGGCGTTGACGATGTTCGCGAAATCACCGCCGGGGCGTGGCACGCCACGCCCGGTCGCTGGAAGGTCTACATCGTCGACGAGGTGCACCAGCTCTCGAAAGCCGCTTCGGCTGCGCTGCTCAAGACCCTTGAGGAGCCGCCGACGCACGTGGTCTTCGTCCTGGCGACGACGGACCCCCACAAGGTCCTCCCGACGATTCGCTCACGAACCCAACACCTCGAGTTCCGACTTATCGCCGGCGACACGCTGTCGGGTTTGCTCCACGACATCGGTGGAGCGGCCGGCTTGGGGGTCGATGACGCAACGATTGACGCCGCCGTGCGGCTGGGCCGCGGTTCGGCACGTGACGCCCTGAGCGCCCTCGATCAGTTGATCGCGACCGGATCACTCGCCGACGCGCTGCCACGTTTCGACGACGTCTTTGCGGCGCTCGACGCGGGTGATGCGGCCGGTGCGATGGCCGCACTCGGCGGGCTGTCACGTGAGGGGTGGGATCCCGAACAACTCGCCGCGGGGCTCGCCGGCGACGTCCGCCAGATGTTCCTGCTCCAAGTCGCCCCGTCCGTCGCCGACGCGGTGGACGAGGATCGCAATCGGCTGGTGGCCTGGGGCGAGCGCTACGGTCTCGCGCGGACCGTGCGCATCCTCGAGACCGTGGGTCGCGCGATGCGCGACATGAAGAGTGCTCCCGACAAGAACGTGGTCTTGGAGATTGCGTTGGTGCGTCTGGCCCGACCCGACCTCGACCACTCCATCGATGCGCTCGACGAGCGCGTGACGCGACTCGAGCGTCAGACCGTTGCGCCGCCCACGGTGGTTGCGCCGTCGCCGCTCAAACCAATCGGAACGATCCCGACCACAACCACCGATCCCCCCATCATCGAGACGTCCGGCGTGCCGGTGGGCGAGTCAGGTGCTCGCGCCGCCGCGCCAGTGGCGCACGCCGAAGTGCACGCCGTGCCCCTTGACGCCGATGACCTGGTCGACCGCTTTTTGCACCGCGTGATACCGCGCACGTCGCGCGCGGCCCAGTTGCTACTGCGCAGTGCCCAGGTACGCTCATTCGACGGCGCGCGCCTCGTGCTCGCGGTGCCTAGTGATGAGCTTCGCCAGAACACCGAACTGATTCAGCAGGGATTGCGCGGCGCGCTCGAGCACGAGTTTCGGTGCTCCATCGACGTGCGGTGGGAGGTCGACCGGTCACTGTCAACGGATGCCGCCACGAGCGTTGCGGCCCGCCGGCCAGACGCGACGAGCAACGCCGACGACGGGGACGAGGTGGCCGACACCGACGTCGTCGTGGCGGTGGTTGACTCGGTCGGCGAGCACTTGATCACCGAGATGTTTCCCGGTGCTGAAGAGGTATCGTGAACTACCCCGCGCCCTTGCAGGCAGTCGTCGACGAACTGGGGCGATTTCCCGGCGTTGGTCCGAAGTCGGCTCAGCGCATCGCGTTCTGGCTGTTGCGTCAACCCGCCGAAGACGTCGCAAGATTGGCGCGATCCCTCGATGACATGAAGACGAAGTTGGCCCTCTGCGAGCGGTGCTGCAACGTCGCCGAATCGGGTGGGCTGTGTCCGATCTGCGCCGACCCGCGCCGTGACCAGACGATCGTGTGCGTGGTGGAGAGTCCTCCCGACGTGGTGGCGGTTGAGCGTTCAGGCGCGTTTCACGGCACCTATCACGTTTTGCACGGCGTGTTGAATCCGCTCGATGGGGTGACCCCAGACCGGTTACGGATTCAGGAGCTGCTCGCACGTCTGCGAGGTCCGGTCAAGGAGGTCATCCTCTGTTTCAACTCCAACGTGGAGGGCGACGCGACGGCCATGTACCTCAGTCGCCTGCTCAGTGTGCCGGGCCTCGTTGTCTCCCAACCCGCGAGCGGTCTGCCGGTCGGCGGGGATCTGGAGTTCGCAGACGATCTCACGCTGGGCCGGGCGATTGACGGCCGTCACGTCCTAATCCAGTAGAGCGCGGACTTCTCGGGCCCGACGTCGCCGATTGCCTACGCGGCTGGCCGCGGCGCCCCAAGGTCGGGCAGACTAGCGCCGTGCGCTACCTCACCGTCGTGCGACACGCCAAGGCCGTCCCCGCACCGGCCGGAGGGCCCGACGTCGACCGGCCGCTCGCGGCACGAGGACGCGACCAGTGCGCGACCCTGCGCGTGTGGGCCACCGATCCGTCGTCCCTGGGCGCCTACGGTCCCGCGATGGCGCTGGTGAGTGCGGCCGCGCGCACGCGCGAGACGTTCGAGCGGGCCTTCGACGGGACCCCGTTCATCCTCGGCTACGAGCTGAGTTCGCTGATCTACAACGGCGCTCGAGACGTGACGGCCGAAGACGTCCTCATCGAGTTGGCCGCGATTGACCCGGTGACGTCGTCGCTGCTCGTGGTCGCCCACAATCCCACGGTGCACGAGCTCGTACTCACCCTCGCGCTACGCGCACCGAAGGAGTTGCGCAACGGCCGGTATCCCCTAGCGGGCGCCTACGTGCTCGCGTTGGCCGACGACCGGCCCATCGGGCTCGGCCGTCTCGAAGTCATCGATCGATACGTGCCGCTCGACTAGGCCCTAGCTCGGCTAGCGCGAGCGCAGAATGGCCGCGTCACCCTGACCGCCGCCACCGCAGAGCGCGACCGCCGCGACGCCGCCGCCGCGCCGGCGAAGTTCGATCAGGGCGCTGAGGGCGATTCGGGTGCCCGACATGCCAACCGGATGACCGAGCGCGATCGCGCCGCCGTTGACGTTGATCTTGCGCTCGTCGAGACCAAGGTCATCGGCTGAGGCGAGTCCGACCGCCGCGAACGCCTCGTTGATCTCGTAGAGGTCCAAGCCTCGCGGATCGACGTTGGCGCGCTCGGCGGCTTTAGCGATGGCTCGTGAGGGCTGGGTCAGCAGTGAGGGGTCTGGTCCGGCCACCTGGCCGTAGCCGATGAGCTCGCCGATCGGCGCCAGACCGAGTTGGGCCGCGCGCTCGGCCGACATCACGAGGACCGCCGCCGCACCGTCGGAGATCTGCGACGCGTTCCCGGCGGTGATGGTGCCCCCGTTCTCGAAGGCGCCGCGTAGCTTGGCGAGCGACTCGACGGTCGTCTCAGCCCGAACGCCCTCGTCGGTATCGACGACGAGGGGTTCGCCGCGCCGCTGGGGAACCGACACCGGAACGATCTCCTCGGCGAACCGGCCGGACTTGATCGCGGCGGCGGCCAGCTCGTGGCTCCGCGCCGAGAACTCGTCCTGGCGCGCCCTCGAGATCCGACCGCCGTTGTAGCGTTCCGTGGCCAGGCCCATCGCGCACTGGTCGAAGGCGCACGTCAAGCCGTCGAACATCATCGAGTCGACGACGGTCTGATCTCCGATGCGGTAGCCGGCGCGCGCGTTGGGCAACAGATACGGCGCGTTGGTCATCGACTCCATGCCGCCGGCGACCACGACGTCGGCGTCGCCGGCGCGAATCATGAGGTCGGCGAGGTAGATGGTCTGCAGGCCCGATAGGCAGACTTTGTTGATGGTCGTGGCGTGCACCGTCATCGGCACGCCAGCCTTCGCCGCGGCCTGGCGCGCGGTGATCTGGCCCTGGCCGGCCTGGATCACCTGACCCATCAAGACGGCGTCGATCGTCGCCGGGTCCAGGCCAACGCGATCCAGCACCCCGCGAATCGCGGCGCCGCCCAGATCCTGGGCACTGAGGCTCGCGAAGCCCCCGGCTAGTTTGGCGATCGCGGTACGCGTACCGGCGACGATGACGCTGTTGGACATGGGACCCTCCCTGGCAGAACCGGTCGTGTCCTTACGATACTCGCGACGGTGACCGGGCCCCGACGGTAGCGGTGCGCGACGGTGCGTCAAAGGGGATGATCGCCTCGACGACGGTGCCGACGCCGAGCGTCGACTGAACGGTGAGCGAGCCCCCGAGTAGGCGAGCCCGTTCGCGCATGCCGACGATGCCGAGCGACGGTGCCTCCTTGTCGCTGCGCAGCGCACGTTGCTGGTCGAAGCCGCTGCCGTCGTCGACCACGCTCAGGTGCAGGGCCTCATCACCGAACTCAACGCTGACGCGCAGGTGCCGGGCGCTGGCGTGTCGCTGCGCGTTGCGCATCGACTCCTGAACGATACGAAAGGCGCCGAGCTCGACGTCGGGCGAGAGGCGAATCGGCGTGCCCCGTACGGCGAGGTGCGTCGTGGCGGCCCCCTCGTCGTCGATGTCGGCGACGAGGCTCGAGAGCGCGGCCACCAGGCCCAACTGGTCGAGGGCCGGTGGACGCAGATCACGCGCCAGGGTGCGCAGTCGGGTGGCGGCGTCGAGCGCCTGGTTGCGCGTCTCGGCGAGTCCGGTCGCCACGCTCGGCGGCACGCCGCCGGCGTTGCCGAGCGTCTCGAGCCGCCGAGCCAAGTGCAAGAAGAGTTGCAGCGGCTCGTCGTGCAGCTCGCGGGCCAGTCGTCGCCGCTGATCCTCTTCGACCTGGACGACCTGCTGGGCGAACTGGCGCGCGCGACGCTCTTCGTGGCGCTCCTCGGTGACGTCTTCGAAGGTCACCTGACGTCGACGCGCGGTGGTGTCCAGTGGCAGTGAGACCATGTCGAGTCGATAGTCGCGACCGTCACTGAGCGTGAGGACGCGGCCCGACAGCGATCCGACGTCGGCGTCGTCGTTGAGCACGGCGGTGATCGCACGGCCGATGACCGCCGCGCCGAGCAGCGCCACCGCGGCGGGGTTCGCGTCACCGACGACGCCGCGGTCGTCGAGCACGACGATGGGCGACCGGTTCGACTCGAAGAGCCGTCGATAACCGGCTTCCACGGCGAGCGTACGCGCCGTCGCCTCGTCGATACGCCGTTGGGTGAGCCGTTCGGTCTCGATACGGCGACCGAAGATGATCGCGACCATGACGATGATGGCGAAATTGATGAGGTCATCACCGGCGTGGCCCTCGTCGTTGGGGAGCATCAGATCAGGCAGCCACAACACGAAGGCCCACAATGTCGTCGCGGCCGAGCCGGCCAGCCCGTAGCGCAGGGCGGCGTAACCGATCGGGATCACCAGGATCGCCACCGGAATGCCCGTAGGCAGTGACTGGTTGATTAACGACGGGTGGATGTCGACGAAGTAGTGCAGGGCGACGATGACGAGCACTCCGGCCTGAATGATCCAGAACGGTCCGTCGCTGATCGGCGGGTGCAGAATCCGATCGAGGATCGAGCGGTGGGCCGCTGACGGGTCAGGGGTGTTCATGGTTGGGGGTTGTCACGAGTCGGTGGCTGATGGCGTGGGTGACCGCCTCGGTGCGTGACGTGACGCCGAGTTTGCCGAGGATGTTGGACACGTAGCCCTCGACGGTTCGGATGCCGAGCTCGAGCTCCGACGCGATCTGCTTATTGGAGCGTCCCTGGGCGAGCAGTTCGAGTACGGCCGTCTCGCGCGGGGTGAGCGTGCCGATGGTGGCCGGGGTGGCGTCGCGCCGGCGAACCAGGCGCTTGGAGACCTGGCGGTCGAGGACGAAGACGCCGTCGTGCACGGCGCGCACGGCGTCGATCAGCTCCTTGGCGCTCGCGGTCTTGAGGAGGTAGCCGCCGACGCCGACCTCGAGCGCTTCGGCGATATAGGCGTACTCGTCGTAGGCCGACAGGATCAGGATTCGCGCGGTGGGTCGGTCGTCCAGCATCGTGCGCGACAACTCGAGGCCGCTCATCGATGGCAGGTTGATATCGACGAGGGCGACGTCCGGGGTTAGCGTGGCGAGCAGCTCGAGGGCCTCTTCGCCCGAGCCGGCCGTCGCGATGACCTCGATGGCGTCGTCTTGTTCGAGCAGCTGGCGGGTGCCCTCGCGCACCAGGGCGTGGTCGTCGACGATCAACACGCGGATCGGGTTAGACCTCGACGGCAAGACCGAAAGAGGGTGCGAGTGTCGGTCGGTACCCGACGGATCGGTCTCGTCACTCATCGGTCCCCCTTCGATCTCGTCGGCGCGCCGACGTCCCCCAATGTGTCACAGCACGCCGCGTGGTGCCCACTGTGGTGCTCTACACGCCGGTCGCGACGATCGTGACGGGATGACACCCCCGTAGTACGTGCGTAGACGGCACGGCGTACCCACCACGTATCACGCCCGTTGCCAACTTCTCCACTCACTAACTCTAGGTATAGCACCGTACTTGACAAAGGGGAAGCCTCGTGGTAGTACTTACGTATACCAGTACAAATACGGTAATACTCAAGTGATGCACTCAAGTAACAGAGGGGGCAGTATGGCAGTCCAGACCGAAGTGCCAGCGGGTGGCCGAGCGAGCGCCACCCCGCGGGCACACCTCGTTGACCCGATCGCGGTAGCGATCCGGACTCGCACGCCCGAGGACCCCGCGGTCCACCAGCGTTTCGCGGCCACCGATCCGTCGCCCGGGCTCGACATTGCGCGCAGTCCGCGCGTCGCCAAGATTCTGCGCGACCGTAAGTTCCAGTTCCTGATGATCCTGCCGAACCAGATCATCTTCTGGCTCGTGATCGGCATCGGACTGCTCGGCACCGTCGTACCGGGCCTCAACTTCGCGACCGCCATCACGTGGTACCTCTGGTTCGCGCTGGTCTTCGTGATGATGGTCGTCGTGGGGCGAGCCTGGTGCGCGATGTGCCCCTTCGGCGGCTTTGGCGAGTGGGTGCAGCGCCACACCTTTTGGAAGCGCAAGGAGAGCGGCATCGGTCTCGGCCTGAAGATGCCCGAAAAGGTCGCCCAGTACGGCTTCTTGCTCTCGGTGGCGGCCTTCTTGCTGCTGACCTGGATCGAGGAGTTCTTTAACATCGCGGGTCCGGGAAACCCGGCGTCGACGAGCTTCATGGTTCTCGGCATCGTGGGCAGCGCGCTCGTCTTCTTCCTCGTCTTCGAACGGCGCACCTTCTGTCGCTACGTATGCCCCCTCACCGCCCTGATCGGGACGGTGGGCACTATGGGTTCGGTGGCGGGCTTTCGCACGCGCGATCGTGAGGTCTGCCAGGCCTGCACGACCAAAGACTGCATGCGCGGCGACGCCGACGGCTACGGCTGCCCGTGGTACACCTGGCCCGGCAGCGCGGACTCGAACTCGGCGTGCGGCTTGTGCACCGAGTGCTACAAGGCCTGCCCGAGCGACAACATCGGTCTCTTCGTCCAAAAGCCGCTCACCTCGGTCGTCGCCCCGACGCGGCGGCGCGCCGACGTCGCCTGGTCCGTCGCGCTGCTCTTCGGTCTGGTCGTCTACCAGCAGCTGAACGCGCTCACCCCCTTCACCAACTTCGACACCTGGCTGAACAATCACACCTTCTTTCCGCACTACCCCGACCCGATCAGCTACCTGGGCATCATCGGCGCCGTCGCGCTCGTCATGGCCGGCGTCGCGTGGCTCTTCGAGCGGGCCTTCGTCAGCCGCGACTACGTGCCGGCGATCGGTGGACGGACGTTCGTCGACCGCACGAGTAAGTTTCGGGCCTACTTCGTACCGTTGATGTACGGGATCATTCCGGTCGTCGGTGCTGACTACTTCGCGCGCCAGCTGCCCAAGTTCTTCCAGCACGTGCCGCGCGTGCCGGTCGCGATCGGCCACCTATTCGGATTCGGCTCAACGCACTCATCGCTGTACAACGCCTCACTCATCTCATCCAACGCCGGCATCATCGCCGTCCAGGTGGGCGTCATGGCCGCCGGCACGCTGGCCGCCATGTGGGCGAGTTGGCGAATCGCCGGGCGCGACCTCGCGCCGGTCGGCACCAGCAAGCGCAGTGTCCAGGTGAGCGCCGCCACCTTCGCACTGGTCATCGGCGTCATCACCGCCGTGCTCTACGTACTCATGAACGCCGCGGACTAGGGGGAACCGAGATGACCATTACCACCACGACCAACACGCCCAAGGGCACCGAGCGTCACGTGCGGGTCTTCGTCGACCGCTGCGCCGGCTGCCAGGAATGCGTGATTCGCTGTCCCGTCGGGGCCCTCTCGATGGAGCCCGCCAGCTGGACGGCCGTCGCCGACGACGCTCTGTGCGTGGGCTGTCGCCAGTGCGAGCGTACGTGTCCGTTCTCGGCGATCGCGGTCGAAGGGCCGCTCGCGGTCACCGAACGCTTCGACCCGCCACTGCACCAGCCCGTTGAGCTTCGGGGCAACGTCGAGGAGACCCGTCGCGGCTACGACACGTGGGACGAGGCGATCGCCGAGGCGAACCGCTGCCTCGCCTGCCCCGACCCGACGTGCATGCGCGGCTGCCCCGCGCACAACGACATCCCCCAGTTCGTCGCCGCGGTGCGCGATCACGACCTCGAGCGGGCGCACGCGATTCTGCGGCGCACGACGGTGATCCCCGACATCTGCTCGCGGGTGTGCAACCAGTCGGCCCAGTGCGAGGGGGCGTGCACCTGGTCGCTTGCGGGTGGCGTGCCGGTCGCCATCGGCCGACTCGAGCGCTTCATCGCTGATCACGCGGCCGTGCCGGCGCCCGCCGTGGCGGTGGCGTCGAGCGACGCGATGTCCGTCGGCGTCATCGGCTCGGGCCCCGCCGGCATCGGCGCCGCCTGGGACCTCATCGAGGCCGGGGTCGCGGTCACGGTCTACGAGCGTGACGCGGTTCCCGGTGGGTTGCCGATCTGGGGCATGCCGGACTTCACGTTGCCCGACGACGTGGCGTCGCGCCCGTGGCGCCAGCTGGTTGAGGCCGGCGTCGACTTGCGAGTCAACACGCCGATTCCCGCGGAATCGATCGACCAGCTGCTGACGATCCACGATGCGGTCGTGGTGGCCAACGGCGCCGGCGTGCCCATTCGCCTCCCGGTGCCCGGAGCCGATCTGGACGGCGTCGTTGACGCCACCATGTTCCTCCAGGGCGCCAAGCGCGCGTTGCTGGCCGACGGGGACGCGGTGGCGTTTCGCGCCGAACTCGGCGTCGCCGATGCGCGTGGCGCTCGCGTGCTGGTGCTCGGCGCCGGCAACACGGCCATGGACGTGGCCCGTATGGCGAGGCGCCTCGGCCTCGAAGCGACGTGCGTCGACTGGCTCGACGAGCGCTTCGCGCTGGCGCGCCCCGACGAGTTGGCTGAGGCCCGCCACGAGGGCGTCGAGGTTCGATTCCTGCGCACGCTCACGGCGCTCGAGGGTGACGGTCGCGTCGAGCGCGCTCAGCTCGCCCACACCGTCCAGCCTGAGCGCACCAAGGTGCCGACGGTGTTAAAGACGACGCCCGACGTGCTCGACGTGGACCTCGTCGTGATGGCCATGGGCTATCGGCTCGACGCCACCTTCCGTGAGGCGTTGCCCACCCTGCCCATCGTCAAGCGCCACGTGGGCCTGCCCCACGGTCGCTGGTCCGCGAGCGGGGTGTTGAAGAACGCTGCCTCGGCCTACAACCACCACAGCCCGGTGGGCGCGTTGTCCTTGGACCGCGAGGTCGGCCTGTGGGCCGCGGCGATGCCCCAGCGCGAGCGCTTGTGGGTCGCCGGCGACGCGTTGACCGGTCCGGCGACGGTGGTCGAGGCGATGGCGCAGGGTCGTCGCGCCGCGCGCGCCATCCTCGACGCCCACCCCGCGCGCCCCGATCGAGCGCCCGAATTTCGGGCCGACCACGAAGTGCGCGTGCTCGTCGCCTACGCTTCAGCCGGGGGGACGACGGCGGCGCTCGCCGGTCGGCTCGCCGACCGGCTGAGTGTCGCCGGAGCGCTCGCCAGCGTGCTGCCCGTCGAGCAGGTTGGCGCCCAGGAGTTGGCCGCGGCCGACGTCCTCGTGCTGGGCACGTGGGTCGAGGGTCTGGTCGTGGCGAAAGTGCACCCGGCCGCAGCGATGCGCCGGTGGCTCGCCACGCTGCCCAACCTCGGAGCGAAGCCGGTGGCGACGTTCTGCACCTACGGCGTGAATCCGCGCGGGGCTGGCGAGGAGCTGGCGCAGGCCGTGCGCAGCGCCGGTGGCGTCGTGATCGCCTCGGAGACCTTCGGCCGCGAGGATCGCGCCGACGGGGCACGACTGCACCCGACCAAGACTGAAGCCTTCGCGAACCGAATCGCCGCGCGGGTGATCACTCGCGTCGCAGCGGTCGCCTAACTCAGTCGCTCTCGAGCGCGTCGGCCAGCCGGCGCAGGAACGACCGGATGGTCGAACGCGCCAGGCGGGTCATCACGGCGTCGTCGAGCGCGTGTCCGGCGCGCCCGAGCGGCGGCCGGTAGCGTCCGGCGATGGTGAGTTCGCTGCGCTCGGCATCGAGTTCGGCGACCTGCAACGTGCCAACCAGGCGGGGAAAGAGGCCCGACGGGCCAGTGGCCTCCCAGCGAAGGGGGATGGCGACGCCCTCGGGCGTCTGTACGGGATCGCCGAGTCGCACCGCAACCGTCTTAGTGAGCCAACCCGACTCGCCCGGACCGACGCGCAGCAGGATCGACTCGGCGTCGTCGCGAGCGGCGTCGAGGTGTTCGATGAGCCAGCCGCCACTGCCGTTGAGTCGTTCCGTGATCCGCTCGACCGGTCGCGCGACGTGCACGGTGTCGCGCACCTCGACGGTCTCGACCGTCTCGTGGCGGTGCCCCACGACGTGGTATTCACCCGCGGTGATCGCCCGGTCGCGCTCGAGCAGGGTGGCGAGCGTGGTGGCGGCGAGCTCCGCGCGCATCGCCGCGGTCGCGGCACTCCAGGTCTCGTGCATCGGGCAGACCGACTCCCACTGGCACGGGTCGTCGCCGAGCACGCACGTGTCGGACTCCAAGGGTCCCTCGCCGGCCTCGACGACCTCGAGCAGCGTGATCTCACCGGGCGGGCGGGTCAGTCGGTAGCCACCCTTGGCCCCGAAGAACGACGTCGCGATGCCAGCCTGGACGAGGTCGCCGAGTATCTGGGAAACGAAGGTCCGCGGCACGCCCATCTCCACCGAGACCTGGCGCAGCTTGGTCGGATTGGGCGCGCCGTAGCCACCGGCCAAGCAGAGCGCCGAACGCACGACGTAGTCACCCCGCTTGGAGAGCTTGAGCTTCATGGGGCAAGGTTATCGGCGCGCCCCACGTCGGGTTCCTGGCACTACGTGCGCCTGAGGATTGATTCAGCGAGTTCCGGTCGTGCCCACGACGTCACGCGGGCCGAGCACATCGGCGAGCACGCGGTCCAGGTCGGCCCGCAGGAGGGCGTCGCGCCGACTGGCCCGCACGGCCGCGAGCGCGGCGACGAGGGCCGCGAGCGCGAAACCCGCGATAGCGAGCAGCGACGCGCCGATGAGCGCCGCGACGGCCAAGCCAAGCATCGTTCCCACGAATCAAGTGTCGACCAGTCGACGCGGCGGCGAAACCCAGATTCCACGGACGTCGAAGTCCGATTTCCACGTGGTCGTACGTGGAACTACTCGGACGTCGGCGCGCCGGCGGCGCGGCCAACTATTCTCGACCAATGAGCGAGATTCTCGACGCGGTGCGCGGTGGGTCAGACCCCGCAACGCTGGCCGCCACCGCGCTGCCGACCATGACGCGCGCGGTGTTCGTGCGCCGCGACGAGCAGGAGAAGTTCGACGGCGTGGCCACGCGTGACAAGGATCCGCGCGCCAGCCTGCACGTCGACGAAGTTCCCCTGCCCGAGTTCGCCCCCGACGAGGTCGTCATCGTGGTGATGGCTTCGTCGATCAACTTCAACACCGTTTGGACGAGCATCTTCGAGCCGATGTCAACCTTCGCCTTTCTCGATCGGCTGGGCAAAGAGTCCTACTGGGGGGCGCGACACGCGCTCGACCACCACGTCATCGGCTCGGACGCCGCGGGCGTCATCGTGCGCGTCGGCTCGGCGGTGCGCAACTGGTCGATCGGCGACGCCGTAACGGTGCACTGCAACTACGTCGACGATCAGGACCCCACGAGCCACGACGACTCCATGCTCGGCAACCAGCGTATCTGGGGCTTCGAAACGAACTTTGGCGGTTTGGCCGATCTCTCGATCGTGAAGGCGAATCAACTCATGCCCAAGCCGGCCCACCTGACGTGGGAGGAGGCGGCGGTGAACGCCCTGTGCAACTCGACCGCCTATCGCATGCTCGTCTCGCATCACGGGGCGCCCGTGACCCAAGGCGACAAGGTTTTGATCTGGGGCGCGTCGGGGGGCATCGGCTCCTTCGCCGTCCAGCACGTCCTGAACTCGGGGGGCACGCCGATCGGGGTGGTCTCGAGCGCGGCGAAGGCCGAGACCTTGCGCGAGCTGGGCTGTCGCTACGTGATCAATCGCGCCGAACGGGACTACCGATTCTGGAAGGACGAGCACACCCAGGACGAATCCGAGTGGCGCCGGCTCGGCAAGGACATTCGCGCGCTCGTGGGCGACGACCCCGACATCGTCTTCGAGCACCCGGGCCGATCGACGATGGGCGCGAGCGTCTTTGTCGCCAAGCGCGGGGGCACCATCGTCACCTGTGCGGCCACGACCGGCTACCTCGTCGAGTACGACAACCGCCACCTGTGGATGAAGCTCAAGACCATCAAGGGTTCGCACTTCTCGAACTACCGCGAGGCCTGGGCCGCCAACCAGACGATCATCGACGCCAAGGTGGTGCCGCCCCTGTCGGCCGTCTTCCCCCTGGAGCAGACCGGTGAGGCGACTTACGAGATGCACCACAACCGCCACGAGGGCAAGATCGCAATCCTCTGCGCCGCGACGCGTGAGGGGCTCGGCGTGACCGATCCGGCGCTGCGCGCCGAGGTCGGCGAATCGAAGCTCACCATCTTTCGCCGTCACGACCGCGAGACCTGATGGAGAACCTGCTCACCGAGATCGATCACGTCGCGATCGCCGTTAGCGACCTCGAGGCCGCGATCGAGTGGTACCGCGACACCCTCGGTGCGAGCGTCGCGCACCGCGAGGTGGTCGAGTCCGACGGCGTCGCCGAGGCCCTGTTGCGCGTGGCGGACAGCTACGTCCAGCTCCTTACGCCCACCCGACCCGATTCCCCGGTGGCGCGATTTCTCGCACGACGGGGTGAGGGACTGCACCACGTCGGTTACCGCGTCGCGGACTGCGCCGCGGCGCTGGCCGCCGTGCGCGCGCACGGCGGACGCGTGATCGACGAGCGGCCCCGACCGGGATCGCGCGGTACACTCGTCGCCTTCGTTCACCCGAGTGCCTCCTTTGGCACGCTAATCGAACTCGTCCAAGACGACGCTGACCACGGCGTTACCCGCAAGTAGGGGGCCCCGCCGATGCGTAGGGCGCGCGGTGGGTAGCCTGACCTGCTATGGAACACACCATGTCGCAGCGGTTGGCGGATCTCGAGGATCGCAAGGCGAGAGCCCGCGTGGCCGGTGGTGAGACGGCCATCGCGCGTCACCACGCCAAGGGCAAGCTGACCGCGCGTGAGCGCGTCGAGTACCTGCTCGACGAGGGCTCGTTTCACGAGCTCGACATGCTGACGCGCCACGTCTCGTCGGGAATGGGCCTCGAGGACAACCGCCCGTACACCGACGGCGTCATCACCGGTTTCGGCACCATCGACGGACGCAAGGTCTGCCTCTACAGCCAAGACTTCACCGTCTTCGGTGGTGCCCTTGGCGAATCGCACGGCGCCAAAATTCACAAGATCATGGACCTCGCGACGACGATGGGCCTGCCGATCATTGGGCTGAACGATGGCGCCGGCGCGAGGATCCAGGAGGGGGTGGCGGCGCTTAACGCCTACGGGGGGATCTTTCGGCGCAACGCCACGGCCTCGGGCGTGGTGCCCCAGGTCTCGGTCATCCTCGGTCCCTGCGCCGGCGGCGCGGTCTACTCGCCGGCGCTGACTGACTTCATCTTCATGGTGAAAGACACCAGTCACATGTTCATCACTGGTCCCGACGTCGTCAAGACCGTCACCGGCGAAATCGTGACCCTCGAGGAGCTCGGAGGCGCCCAGACCCACGCCACGAAATCGGGCGTGGCGAACTTCGTGATGCCCGACGAGAAGAGCGTGCTCGACGAAGTGCGCTACCTGCTGTCGTACCTGCCGTCGAACAACATGGAAGAGCCGCCACGGATCATGTCGGGCGACCCCGCGGATCGGTCCTGTGATGGTCTGCGTGACCTGCTGCCGACGTCTTCGAATCAGCCCTACGACATGAAGAAGGTGATCGCGGCGGTCGTCGACGACGGCGACTACCTCGAGGTGCACGCGACGTACGCCCAGCAGGTCACCTGCGGATTCGCCCGGGTCGACGGGCACACCATCGGCGTGGTCGGCAATCAGCCGGCGGTGCTGGCCGGCGTGCTCGACATCGCATCGAGCGAGAAGGCCGCGCGGTTCGTGCGCACGTGTGACGCCTTCAACGTGCCGATCGTCACCTTCGTTGACGTGCCCGGTTTCATGCCCGGGGTCGATCAGGAGTACGGCGGCATCATCCGTCACGGCGCCAAGCTGCTCTACGCCTTCTGCGAGGCGACGGTGCCGCGTATCTCGGTGATCACCCGCAAGGCCTACGGCGGGGCGTACGTGGTCATGAACTCGAAGTCGATCGGGGCGGACCTCGTCTACGCGTGGCCGACGGCCGAACTCGCGGTCATGGGTTCCTCCGGCGCGGTCGAGATCGTCCACCGCCGTGATCTCGTGGACGCCGAGGACCCCGCGACGAGACGCGCCGAGTTGATCGACGAGTACGAAGAGCGCTACGCGACGCCGTACATCGCGGCGGAACGAGGTTTCGTCGATGACGTGATCGACCCCGCCGACACCCGTCGCGTCCTGGCGCGCGCGCTCGATCTGCTGCGCTCCAAACGCGAGGAGCTGCCCAAGCGCAAGCACGGGAACGTTCCGCTGTGAGCCACGGACTCGCGCCGCGACCCGGACCGACGCCGGTCGAGTTGGCCGCGGTGGCCGCGGCGATGAGCGTCGTGGGCGCGTCGCGCGCTGCGTCGGTGGACGTCGCGCCGGCGTGGCGGTTCTCGGGTCGGTGGTTCAACGCCGGGCGCTACGCGAATCGGCGCCCGATCGTTCCCCACTAGGGCGTGGCGGCCTCGACCAGTGCGAGCAGGTCGCTCATGATGGCCGCCAGCGAGAAGTCCTTGGGCGTGTAGACCGCCGCGACGCCCGCGGCGCGCAGGCGCTCGGCGTCGGCCTCGGGGACGATGCCGCCCACGACCACCGGTACTGTCACGCCGGCCCGAGCGAGGCCGTCGAGGAGTCGGGGCACCAGCGCGAGGTGCGAGCCCGAGAGCAATGAGATGCCCACCACGTCAACGTCCTCGTCGCGCGCGACGGCGACGATCTCCTCGGGGCTGAGTCGGATGCCCTGGTAGACCACTTCGAAGCCAGCGTCGCGCGCGGCGACGGCGATCTGCTCAGCGCCGTTGGAGTGGCCGTCGAGACCGGGTTTGGCGACGAGCAGCCGCGGCGGTGACCCGCGCCGCTCGGTCAGCGCACGCGACCGCGCGACGAGATCAGCGAAGCCCGCCGCGCGATGGCCGACGCCGGCCCGCACGCCCGTTGGCGCCCGGTACTCGCCGTAGACCGCACGCAGGCAGCTCGCCCACTCGCCCGTCGTGCCGCCGGCCCGCGCCAGGGCGCAGGTGGGGATCATGATGTTGTCGGCCGGATCACGGCTCGCGGCGACGCGCGCCAGTTCGGCGAGCGCGTCGGCGACCGCCCGGGGATCGCGCGCGGCGCGCCACGCGGCGACGTCCTCGACGAGCTGACGCTCGACGTCAGGGTCGACCGTGAGGATTGCGTCGTCGAGGTCGGCCGTGAGCGGTGATGGCGCGGTGTCGGTGAAGCGATTGACCCCGACCACCACCTGATCGCCAGATTCGATGCGGGCGATGCGTTCGGCCTGGCTCGCGACGAGTCGAGCCTTGAGCTCGTCGACGGCGGCAAAGGCCCCACCGAGCGACAAGACGTCGTCGAGCTCGGCCCGCGCGGCGGCGGCGAGCTCGCGCACCTTGGCGTCCATGACGATCGATCCGGCGAAGAGGTCGGGGTACTCGAGCAGGTCGCTCTCGTAGGCGAGCACCTGTTGAAGCCGCAGGCTCCACTGCTGATCCCACGGTCGAGGTAGCCCGAGGGCCTCGTTCCACGCGGGCAGCTGCACCGCGCGAGCGCGCGCGTCGGCCGACAGGGTCACCGCCAACATCTCGAGCACGATGCGCCCGACATTGTTTTCGGGCTGTTGCTCGGTGAGGCCGAGTGAGTTGACCTGGACCCCGTAGCGGAACCGCCGCTTGGCGGGATCCTGCACGCCGTACCGGTTCCGACAGATCTCGTCCCAGAGCTCGGTGAAGGCGCGCAGCTTGGCGATCTCCTCGACGAAGCGCACGCCGGCGTTCACGAAGAACGAGACGCGGCCGACGACGTTCGCCATCGCCGACGGGGCGACCTTGCCCGACGCGGCCACGGCGTCGAGCACGTCGATGGCGGTCGCGAGCGCGAAGGCGATCTCCTGGACCGGCGTGGCCCCGGCCTCTTGGAGGTGATAGCTGCACACGTTGATGGGGTTCCACCGGGGCGCGTGCGACTGCGCGTAGGCGATCATGTCGACGATCAGCCGCTTGGACGGCTCGGGCGCGAAGATGTACGTGCCCCGACTCAGGTACTCCTTGACGATGTCGTTCTGCGTGGTGCCCGCGAGCGACGCGGGATCGAGTCCGCGCTCCTCGGCGAGCACCAGGTAGAGCGCCCAGAGCCACGCCGCGGTCGCGTTGATGGTCATCGAGGTGTTCATGTCCTCGAGGGGCAGGTCCGCGAAGAGTTCGCGTACGTGCCCGAGGTGGGCGACCGGCACGCCGACCTTGCCGACCTCGCCCGCCGCGTTCGGGTCGTCGGGGTCGTAGCCGGTCTGGGTCGGCAGGTCGAAGGCAATCGAGAGGCCCGTCTGACCCTTGGCTAGGTTGGCGCGAAAGAGCTCGTTGGACGCGCGAGCCGTCGAGTGGCCCGAATAGGTCCGCATCACCCAGGGTGCCGACCGCTCGGTCATCGCCGCGGGTACTCGTAGAAGCCGCGCCCGGTCTTGCGACCGAGCCGACCGGCCGTGACCATGCGACGCAACGTCGGCACGGGCGCGACGGCGGGGTCCGCGAACTCGGCGTAGAGCGCCTCGAGGATCGAGACTGAGGTGTCGATTCCGACGAGATCGAGCAGCGCGAAGGGTCCCATCGGGAAGCCGCAGCCCCCCGTCATCGCCAAGTCGATCCCCTCCATCGACGCGACGCCCTGCTCGAGGAGTCGCACCGCGTGGTTGAGGTAGGGGAAGAGTAGGGCGTTGACGACGAAGCCGGCCTGGTCCTTCACGACGACCGGGCTCTTGCCACAGGCGGTGACGAACGCCAGGACTGACTCGATGGTCTCGTCACTCGCCGAGATGGGTCGCACAACTTCGACTAGCGACATGAGGGGCGCCGGGTTGAAGAAGTGAACGCCGCAGACGAGCTGGGGCCGGGCGGTCTCCATGGCGAGATCGATGACCGAGAGCGTCGAGGTGTTGGTGGCGAGAATGGCGTCGGGGCGTACGACGTGATCGAGCTCATTGAACAGAACCCGCTTGACGTCCATATCCTCGACGACGGACTCGATGACCAGTTCACAGTCGGCGAGGGCGGCGAGGTCGGTCGTCACGCTCACTCGCGCGTGCAGCGCGGCGGCCTCATCGGCGTCGCGCTGACCGCGCTCGACCTGTTTGGCGAGGGATCGATCGAGGCCGGCCAGCAGGGCGTCGGCCGCACCCTGGCTGCGACTGCGTACCACGACGCGCGCGCCGGTGGCCGCGACGACTTCGGCGATACCGCTGCCCATGATGCCCGAGCCCAAGACGCCGACGGTGCGCAAGTTCATTGCTGGATAGTACTGCCCGACACTTCGCGTGGAAGACTGGCGAACGTGTCCACCATCGTCGTCGGCTCGCTGTCCGCGCTCGCGACGTCATCGCTGGCGCCCGATGCCGGCGCCGACGTCGTCGTCGTGACCACCGCGTCGGCCTTCCGCGGGGCCGCCGAGGCGGCGCTGGAGGTAGCCGGCGCCCTCGAGGCTACTGGCGCTACGTTCGAGGCCCTCATGGCCCTGGACCGGGCGTCGAGCGACGAGGCGTACTTCGTGGCGCGCATCGCGCGGGCCGATCTGGTCGTGCTGACCGACGGCTCGCCACTGCACGCTAAATCCGTCTGGCGCGACAGCGCGCTCGGCGACGCGCTGCGCGCGGCGGCGCTCGTCGCCATCGGATCAGTCGCCACCGTGCTCGGCGACGTCATGATCGACCCGCGCGGTGGCGCCCCGACGGTCGGCCTGGGTTATCGCCACGGGGTCGTCCTGACCACGCCGGCCGCTGGCGATCAGCTGCGGCGCACGCGATCGCTGCTCGGCGCCGACGACCCGCTCGTCATCGTCGGACCACGCGGGGTGATCGTTGAGGACGTCGGCCACTGGCGCGTCGCCGATGGTCACGACGACGTGGTCGCGACTCGTGGGTCGAATCCGGTCTCGCTCGACTAGCGCTTTTGGGGGTCGCTATCGGTTCGACGCGACGTCCGAGCATCGGCCACGTTCGACGTCACGATCCGGCGTCGTTCACAGCGCGAAGCGCTGTGACCAGTAGGCGCCGACGTTGCTCGGCGAGTGCGCCTGGACGGAGCAGACGTTGGGAATACGACGACGGGCGTAGCGTCCCACGCCGGTCCCCTTGGCGTACCCCTGCACCAAGATGGCGTGGGCCGTCGTTCGATGGCACTGCTTCGCCAACGGGTTCGCGAGCGAGGTCACGACGAGATAGACGACCTGGTTCGCACCGTGCGTGAGGCGTGGGGCCAGCGAGAACGGTAGTGGGCCGACGGGATTGGACAGCTGGGAGGGCCGTACCGTGGGCGCCGGTCCGGGCGCGCCGAACTCGAGGCGCAAGAGCGGTCCGCCGAACGCCAGGTGGCAGGTGGACCCCCGGTTGGTGAAGGTCACCGGCGTAAGAGAGATGCCCCATCGCGCGGGGAGGTTCCAGGGCCGATTCTCGGTGGTCCCGAACTTGACCGAGACCTGCGATGCGGTGCACTCGGGGAACTGGTAGCCGTCGGCCGGCGTCGAACCTGCGAGCTCGAGGGTACTGGTGACCACCACGAGAGCGACCACCGCGCCCCAGCGCGCCACGAGCGAGTGGTGTCGCATCGGTTCTCCAAGCCTTGGTCGACGTGGGCCGACCGAGTCCGCTCGTCCAATCTAACCACGTTTCCTCAAACGAGGCTCAAACGCTGCGCCGCTCAGGTGGTCCCCGCAGGGGCGTTCGCTCGGCGCTAGGCGAACCTTCCAGTCCCATTAAGACTCGGTGATCGTCACCGAGTCGATGACGACCCGCTCACGGGGTTTACCCGACGGGGTACCGATGTCGTTAATCGTGCTGACCACGTCGAGGCCGCTGACCACCTTGCCGAAGAGGGAGTAGAGGGGCGGCAGTCGCACGCCGTCGGGTCCCGATATGACGAAGAACTGGCTGCCGTTGGTATTCGGCCCGGCGTTGGCCATAGCCAGCGACCCCAGCTCGTAGCGGCCGGCCCTGGGCAGCTCATCGTCGAATCGATAGCCCGGGCCCCCGCTGCCCGATCCCGTCGGGTCACCACCCTGCAGCACGAAGCCGGGGATGACGCGATGAAAGACGATCCCGTCGAAGTAGTGAAAGCGAGCGAGGTAGACGAAACTGTTGACGGTCACCGGGGCCGCGAGTGGGTCGAGGGCTATCTCGAGTGTCCCTTTGGAGGTCACCATCGTGGCGCGGTAGGTCTTGGTCGGGTCGATGATCATCGGCGGCGCCGCGTCGAAGCGCTGACGGGGCTCGCTCGAACCGTCGACGTTGGGTATGGGCTGGGACACGTCAAACCTCGCTGATCGTTACCGAAAGCATGCGGTGCACGACCGCTGGCGTTCCACTGGCGGTGCCGGCGTCATTGATCTTGCGCACGACACTCTGGCCACTCACCACCTGGCCGAAGAGCGAGTAGGAGTTGGGCAGCGCTTCACCGGAGGGTCCCGTCACGATGAAGAACTGGCTGCCGCCGGTGTGCGGTTTGTCGGTGTTGGCCATCGCCACCGAGTAGAGCGGATAGGTCGGACTGGCGGCCTTGGGATACTCGTCGGGGATCGTATAGCCGGGCCCACCGGTACCGGTGCCGGTCGGGTCACCTCCCTGGACCACGAAGCCGGGAATCACGCGGTGAAAGATCACGCAGTTGTAGAACTTGTGCTCGGCGAGGAAGACGAAGTTGTTGACGGTCACCGGTGCGGTCGCGGCGTCGAGTTTCACGACGAACGTGCCGGCGGTCGTCACGAAGTTGGCGTAGTACGTCTTGGCGGTGTTGATGGTCATGGGCGGCGCCGATGACCACGTCAGCGTGTTGACCCGCGTCGTGGTCGACGCCGGGCAACCGGCTTTGACGGCCAGCGCGTTGGCCGCGGTCTGAGCGCTCGAGGCGCTCGACGCGGTCGTCGTGGTGGTCGTCGACGACGTCGAGGAGGTTGAGGACGTCGAGGTCGTGGTGGTCGTCGACGACGCGGCGTTCTTCGCCGGCGGCGAGCTTGAGAAGAGGAACGCGGCGGACACCACGATCACTATCGCGACGACCGCGACGATCGACGTGCGCTGGATCGTCTTGCGTCGCTTCGCGGCGCGCTGCTGCGCCTCGATCTTTTGGCGCCGGGCCGCCTTCTGTCGCTCTCGTTTCTCAGTTGCCATGGGTGCGACATTACTTGGCCCGAGAAAGGTCGCTGGCGTCGTCCGATAACTTTGGTTCATGGCGCTGGTGGTGCAGAAGTACGGTGGGACGTCGGTCGGGGACGCCGAACGCATCCGGGCCGTCGCTGATCACGTCGCTCGAACACGCGCGGGCGGTGACGACGTGGTCGTCGTGGTCTCGGCGATGGGCAAGTTCACCGACGACTTGATTCGACTGGCCGACGACGTCTCACCGACGCGTCCCCCGCGCGAGCTGGACATGCTGCTGACCGCCGGCGAGCGAATCTCCATGGCCCTGGTGTCGATGGCCCTCGCGGCCCGAGACGTGGAGTCGGCCTCCTTTACCGGCTCCCAGGCCGGGATCATCACCGATACCGATCACACCCGGGCCAAGATCCTCGAGATGCGGCCCGATCGGATTCGCGAAGCGCTCGACGACGGCCTCGTCCCCGTCGTGGCGGGCTTCCAGGGCGTTTCGACCGACCGCGACATCACCACGCTCGGGCGCGGCGGTTCCGACGTCACCGCCGTCGCGCTCGCCGCGGCGCTGGGTGCCGACGTGTGCGAGATCTACACCGACGTGACCGGCGTGTTCTCGGCGGACCCCAGGGTGGTGCCCAAGGCGCGACGTCTCGCGAAGGTCTCGTTCGACGAGATGCTCGAGATCGCCGCCACCGGCGGGCGCGTCTTGATGCTTCGTTCGGTCGAGTTCGCTCGTCGACACCACGTGCCGCTGCACGTGCGTTCGAGTTTCACGTGGGAACCGGGAACCTGGATTGTGGAGGAGGACGCCACTATGGAAGACGCCGTCGTTTCGGCCGTCACCGACGACACGTCGGAGGCGAAGGTGACCGTCGGGGGCGTGCCCGACCGTCCGGGCATCGCCGCCCACCTCTTTCGCGCGCTGGCCGATCGCTCGATCAATGTCGACATGATCGTCCAGAACACCGGGGCGAACGGGCTCACCGACATCTCATTCACCGTGGCCAAGACTGACCTCGACGCCGCGCGCGACGCCTGCACCACGGTCAAGGACGAGATTGGCGCGGCCGAGGTCTCCACGGACGACGACATTGGGCGCGTGACCATCGTCGGTGCCGGCATGAAGTCCAGTCCCGGGGTGACGGCGCTGATGTTCGAGACACTTTCGACCAACGGCATCAACATTGAGATGATCTCGACCAGTTCGATTCGCATCTCCTGCGTGGTGCGCGCGGACCGCGTCGCCGACGCGGTGCGTCACCTGCACACCGCGTTCGGACTCGACGCCGCGTAGCGGCGTCGCTCAGCTGACCACGATCGCCCCGGTCATGAAGGGGTGCACGGTGCAGTCAAAGCGGTAGACGCCGGCACGGCGCGGGGCGCGAAAGGTGCGCGTGGCGTCGTAGCGGATCCGCCCGGTGTTAAAGATGGCGCCCAGCGCGGTGAGCGTGTGCACGACGTGATCGTGGTTGACGACGCGCACGACAGCCCCCGGTGCCACGCGCACGCGCATCGGGTGAAACATGAAGTTCGAGATGGTGATGGTGACCCTCGCGGGCGCACTCGCGCCGGCCGGCACTGGGGCCGGGCCGAGCGCGAGTGCGCCGAGGGTCGTGGCGCTCGCGAGGGCGACGCCCGCGACCGCCACGCGCCAGGGGCCGGTCATTGCTACAGCGCCTTCGCGGTGGAGCTGAACGCCAGGGGTACGCCGGCGGCGTTCTGGGCCCCCGGGTACTCACCGAGCACGTAGTACAAGATCGCGATGTGTTGCATCTCGACCGGTTCGATCGATGCCGCCAGGGTGATGGCGGCCGGGCTCGAGAGCCGCGACGTCTGGGCCTGGTAGGTCTCGGCGGCGATCGTTTCCAAGGTGAGGGCCAGTTTGGCCAGTCCGACGACGTCGGTGACTGAGGCGAAGTCGGACTTCACGACGGGGGCGAGCGTTGGATTCACTTCGCTGACCCGCGCCCGGTGATGCTCGCGCAGTACGGCGTTCCAGGCGGCGGCGTGTTCGGCGTGCTGCGCGCGGGCCGTCGCGGCGAATGTGACCACCGCCGGTGGCACGGTGCCGAGCTTGCCGGCGGTCGCGGCGCCGATCCCCGCCGTGTAGGCGAAGATGGCGAGGTTCTCGAGGCTGGCCGCCACGGCCGCGACCGCGAGGTCGCCCGAAAGGCCGGCCGGGGGGAACGCGGCCGGCCTTTCGGTACCCCTCGGTGCGCGCGACCGGGCGGCGGCGCCCGCGAGTGACGGCACGGCCAAGGCCGTGACGCCGCTCAGTACGCCGGCGCCGGCGCCGCGCAGGAAGGTTCGACGGCTCGTCTCGCGGGCCGTGCGCTGGTGGAGTCCGTCCACGACGGCGGCCAGTCCGTCGCGCATCGCCGGCTGGCTCACGTCGCGGTGTAGCGCATCGAGGTCACGGGTCATCGCGGCGAGCTCGTGCTCAGTGCCGTGCCACGCGTTGTTGGGTTGGTTCTGGTTCATCGGAGGGCTCCTTGACCGGCCGGGGCGGCCGCGCTAGTTGGGTAGAAGGCGTTGGGAAAACCGACGCGGCCGGCGACCCCGGGTAGGGAGGCGGCGGTCGAGGTACTGAGTGCGATGAGCTGGGGTGCGTCGGCCCGCAAGAGGGCCTGGACCGCGAGCAGGACGGCGACGTGCTGGGCTTCGACACCCATGACACTGGCGAGCAGCGCTCGATTCGACGCGGACTTGACCAGGGTGGTGTCGCGCACGTAGGTCTCGGCGGCGATGTTCTCGAGCTCGAGGGCGAGCCCCACGACGCCGAGCGCACCGGCGGCGGCGCTGGCGCCCTGCAGGCTGGCGACCGCGCGATTCACCACCGGCACGAAGGCGGGGTCGGGTTTGCCCTGAGCCCGCGCGCCGAGGTTGCGCAACGCGGCGTTGAAGGCGTCAGCGTGCTCGCGGTGCTGACCCATGGTGACGCGTGCGAACGTCTTGATCACGGGGTTGGCCGAGGTCCCACCGATGTAGGGCAGCGTCAGTGCCGTGGCGTAGGTCATCACCGCGAGGTTCTCGATCGAGGCGGCCGTCTGGAGGACTTGCACGTCGCGGCTACTCGCCGCCGACGCCGCGCTCGCCAGGGCGCCGACCAGCACGGCTCCGCCGGCCGCGCCGAGCAGCGTGGCGCCCGCGAGACTCGAGGCCACCGCGCGCTGGTGTTCGGCGTGGAAGGTGGCGACGTCGCCGGGCTCCTCGTCGTTGTCGCGCGCGTGGTGGAACTCAACGAGTTCGTCCAGGGCGTCGCGGGTGGGGCGCAGGGCGTCGGCCTGCAGATCTTGGGATGCCTCGAGCAACTCGGCGAGTGCTCTGGGATCAGCGGTCATGGTCGTTCTCCTCTAGTGGGTTAGGAGAGTCTTCGGTGCCGACGCCGATCCGGATGACGAAATCTCGCCGGTCACGCCGCGCCGGGGCGTCGATACGCTCCAGGAACCGACATCCGCCGGCGCGGCCGCGACGAAGTAGTGGGGTATGGACGACGACTTCGATGAGACCAGTGACGCGCAGCTCGTCACGTGCGTCGCACGCTTCGATGAGGCCGCCCTGGCCGAGCTCTACCGACGTCACGGCGGCGCGGTCTTCGGATTGGCGCGACGCGTCACCGGCAGCGTCGCCGAGGCCGAAGACGTGACCCAAGAGGTCTTCCTTCGCCTGTGGAACCGCCCCGAGGCCTACGACTCGGACCGAGGCGCCCTGCGATCGTTTCTACTGACCCAGTCCCACGCCCGCGCCGTCGACGTCGTGCGCTCGCGCGCCGCGCGCAGCCGCCGCGAACTGCGCGAGGCCGGACGAACCCCGCGCGCCGGCTATGACGTCGCAAGAGAAGCGTGGGACCACGTGCTCGCCGAGGAGGTTCGCCGAGCCCTGGCCACGCTGCCGCCCGACGAGCGACGCGCCATCGAGCTGGCCTATTTCGAGGGTCGTACGTACGTCGAAGTCGCGGCGATGCTGCACGAGCCCGAGGGGACCATCAAGAGTCGGATCCGCAAGGGCATGGGCCGCATGCGCGGCGCGCTCGCGGCGTCGGGCGTACAAGGATTGGAGCGATGATGACCCACGACGAGGCCGCGTCACTGCTCGCCGCCCTCTCGCTGCACGCCGTCGAAGCCGAAGAGGTGGCCCGCGTCGAGGCACACGTGCGCACCTGCGCTCGGTGCCAACTCGAACTCGACGGGCTGCGCGAGACGGCCGCAGCCCTCGGGACCTCGGTCGAAACACTGCCCGAGGGCCTCTGGTCGTCCATTGCGTCACGACTCGACGCCGCCCCCGCGACACCGCCCGCTGCGGTAACCCTCATCGGTGAGGGGCCATCACGTCGCCAACGCGCGTCGCTGCCCCGGGTGCTCGCCCTCGCCGCCGCCGCGGTGATCGTCGTGCTCGCGGTGAGCCTGGTGAACGCTAATTCACGGGTCTCGCGGCTCCAGGGAGCGCTCGCGCTGGCTCGCCAGGGGGTCGTCGCCCAGGCCCTCGCGACGCCGGGCCATCGGCTGGTCACCTTGACCGCCGGCGCGTCGCGCGTGGCCGAGTTCGTCCTCGTGCCCGGCGGGCGCGGGTACCTCGTCAGTTCGTCGATGCCGGCGCTGGGGTCGCGACGCACTTACCAGCTCTGGGCGATTGTCGACGGCTCGCCGATCTCACTCGGCCTGCTCGGTCCCTCGCCTCGTTCGGTGGCCTTTACGCTCGCTGACGCACACGCGACGGTGCTCGCCGTCACGGTCGAACCGGTCGGCGGATCGGTTCGACCGACGAGCTCGCCGGTGGCCGACGGGCGGATCGCGGCCTGACTTCGGGGTCGCGGTGCTTCGGCCCTAGACTTTTGCCATGCGGGTAGCGGTGGTGGGCGCCACGGGTCAGGTCGGCACGGTGATGCGCGACGTTCTACGCGAGCGTTCGTTCCCCATTGACGAGATACGGTTTTTCGGTTCGTCACGCTCGGCCGGAACGTACCTGGCGTGGAACGGCGCCCGAGTCATCGTCGAAGACGCCGCGACGGCTGACTTCGCGGGTGTCGACGTGGCGTTGATGTCCTCGGGGGCGACGGCCTCGCGAGCCCTCGCGCCGCGCATCGCCGCCGCTGGGGCCATCGTGATCGACAACTCGTCGGCCTGGCGGATGGACCCCGACGTGCCCCTGGTCGTGCCCGAGGTGAACGCGCACGCGCTCGCCTCGATTCCCAAGGGCATCGTCGCCAACCCGAACTGCACGACGATGGCCGCGATGCCCGTGCTCAAACCCCTGCACCAGGCGGCCGGGCTTCGCGCCATGGTGGTCGCCACCTACCAGGCGGTGAGCGGCGCCGGTCGTGAGGGCGTCGACGAGCTGGTCGGCCAGCTCGAGTCTTCCCGTGAGGACCCGCGGGCCCTGACCTTCGACGGCTCGGCCCTGCCGTTCGGCACGGGCGTGAAGTTCCCCCTCACCATCGCGCACAACGTCGTGCCGCTGGCCGGATCGCTGATGGACGACGACTCCGGGGAGACCGGCGAGGAGCGCAAACTGCGCGACGAGAGCCGCAAGATCCTCGAGATTCCCGGGTTGCTCGTTGACGCGACGTGCGTGCGGGTACCGGTCTTCACGGGGCACTCCCTCGCGATCACCGCGAGCTTCGAGGGACCTCTCTCACCGGAACGAGCGCGCGAGGTGCTCGCCGGCGCCGCGGGCGTGGTGCTCGAGGACGTGCCGACGCCGCGCCGCGCGGCGGGAACCGATCCGAGTTACGTCGGTCGGCTGCGCCGAGCGCACACGGTGACCAACGGACTCTCCTTCTTCGTCGTGGGCGACAACCTGCGCAAGGGTGCCGCCCTCAACGCTGTGCAGATCGCCGAAGCCTGGGCCGCCGTTCGGGCGTAGTCAGTCGGCGCCGTCACGGCCAACTTGGCGCCGCGCGAGGTTGACGCAGTGGTCGCCGAAGCGTTCGTAGAAGCGCGCCAGCAGGGACACCTCGACCGCGACCGGCAACGCCATTGACCCCGATACCAGCTCGGCGGTCAGTGCGACGTGGAGCTCGTCGAGTTCGTCGTCGATGTCCTCGATGGCCCCGGTCGCTTCCGGTTTGTCGTCGATGATGACGTCGGTCGCCTCGCGCCAGATCGTCGACGCAACCTCGCCCATTCGCTCGATCAATCCCCGGCTGCGCGGGGACATCTCGCTGCCCAGTCCGCGTGCGGCCCGGCGCGCGATGTGCTCGGCCAGGTCGCCGTTGCGCTCGACCTCGGGCAGGACGCGCAGCAGGGTGAGCAGCGCGCGGCGCGCCTCGACCGAGAGGCCGTCACTCTCGAGGAGCTGGGTTTCGACGGCGGCGACGATCTCGTTGACGAGTTGGTCGATGGTGGCGTCCTGATCGACCACGCGCTTGGCGAGCTCGCGATCGCCGGCGAGCAGCGCGTGGGTTGCTTCGGCTATCGCCTCGCCGACCAAGGCGAAGACCCGCACGATGGCGTGGTGCAAGACGGGGGGCACCGGTGGTGCGGTGGTGGGCGCGGGGGAGCGACCAGAGAACGAGAAGCGCCGAAGCATCGCCTCAGGCTACCGCCACGTCACGACCGTTCTCTAGGGTGGGTGGCGACGGGGAGGTGTCATGGTCGCGGTCCTTAGCGCGGTGCTCGGTCTGCTGGTGGGCGTGCTGGCGACGTGGGGATGGTCGACGAGGCGTCTGCAGCGCGCGCGCGACGACGGTTCGGCGCTGCGCGCCACCGTCGCGGTGCGCGAGGCCGAGCTCGCGCACGCCAGCGACGTGGCCGAACGCGATCGCCTCGCGCACGAGGCGGCGTTGGCCGAGGCTGACGTGCGATTCGAAAACCTCTCCAACCGCGTGCTCGCCCAGACGATCGACCGCTTCAACGAGTCCCAGTCGGCGATTCAGCGTGAGCGCGACGCCCGTCTCGACGTCACGCTGCAGCCGTTGCGCGATCTGCTCGACGAGTACCAGCGCAACCTCGCCGACTTCGACAAGGAGCACGTGGGCGCGCTCGCGGCGGTGCGCCAGGGGGCCAGCGACCTCTTGGAGGCCCAGTTGCGTACGCAGGCCGAGACGCAACGGCTCAACCAGCTGCTTGGACGCTCCAGTCAGCGCGGGCACTGGGGTGAGGTCCAGCTGGCCAACGTGCTGCGCGCGTCGGGCCTGCACGAGGGCATCGACTTCGACGTGCAGGTGTCGGCGATGAGCGACGCCGGTCAACTGCGCCGCCCGGACTGCGTGGTGACCTTGCCCAACGGCCGGGTGGCCATCGACGCGAAGTTCCCCTTCGATCGCTTCGAGGCGGCCGTGGCCGCCGAGGAACCCGAGCGGCGCGAGGAGCTCTACCGCGAGCACGCCCAAGCCCTGCGCGGGCACGTTAAGACCTTGCGTGAGAAATCGTATTGGGAGTTGATCGCGCCAGCGCCGGAGTTCGTCGTCTGCTTCGTGCCCAGCGACGCCGCGGTCACCGCGGCCTTTAGCGTAGACCCCGAGCTGCACGCGTACGCGACCCGAGAGCGCGTGCTGATCGTCGGCCCGACGAATCTGCTCGCCCTGCTGTGGTCGGTGCAGATGGTGCTGCGACAGCATGACGTCGCGGTCAACGCCGAAGAGATCTTGCGGGCCGCCGAAACGGTTTACGACCGGATACGGCTCGTGGCCGAACCGGTCGGCGCCATGGGCAAGGCGCTCAACGACGCGACTAAGGCGTACAACAAGATGGTGGCCTCGGTGGAGAGCCGTCTCATCCCGGCGGCCCGGGGCCTTCGCCGACTCCACGTGGCCGGCTCGGCCAAGGCGATGCCCGAGCTACAGGAGGTGCCCACGCTCGCCGCGGGACTCGACCCCCAGCGCTGGGGGATCGAGAGCGACGGGCCGATCGAGTCCGACGTCGTCGAGATCATCGAGGTGGAGCCCGACGAGCTCGAGGCGTGACCGATCGCCACGCGCGAGCCAGTGAGTAAGTTGGACCGCCGTGGCCCGTACTCGCGCGAAGCGCCGGCGTAATCAGGCACTGGTGACGATCGCGCTCGTCCTGAGCGTGCTCGTCATCGGCTTCGCCCACGACGTCTCGCGGTCGGCGCACGGGGCGCGATCCCCGCGGCGCAGCGAGAATCGCAGCTTCGGCGCGCTGACGAATCGGTTAGTGGGCGAGCAGAACGCGTTCGACGCCCGATTGGCCTACCTGTTGGGTCACGGCGCTTCGCTCAGCCGCGCCGTCGTGCTCGCCCGATTGGACCAACTGGCCCAGCAGCTGCCGGGCTGGCAGACCGACGCCTCGCTGCTGCGTCGCCCGACGATCGCCCATCAGCTGAACACCGTCACCGCCCAACTCTTCGAGCAGCGCATCGACGACGACGCGACGCTGCTGGACACCATCGCCGGAGCGCTCCGGCTCCCGTGGACACCCCTGGTCACGCCGTCACAGTCGTTCTCGGCGGCGCAGGCGTCACTCGCGAATACCACGGCCGCGTGGTCGCTGGCGCGCTGGGGGCTCGTGCGAGAGCCCGGACTGGTGCGGCTCGCCCCACTCAGCGACACCATGGCGACGGTGCCGTTGCGTTCGGCACTCGCCGACCTCAGCGCCGCGCCGACACTGACCCTGGTGCGCGGCATCGGCATCACCGCCGTCGCCGTCACGCCCTCGCCACTGCCGGCACCGCCCGGGCAGTTGGTGCTGCCCCCCACGACGACGGTGCATCTCGCCGTCACGGTCTCCAACGCCGCCGTGGACGTCCAGCCGGTAACGCTCACCATTGTCGCGACGCCGACCGGCGCGCTCGGCGTCGCCCAGCGCCAGGTCATGTCGGTCACCCTGGGTCCGCTCGCCTCCTACGGCTTCGTTGCCAACGATCTCGCCACGGTCGCGAGCGAACACTTCACGCTCGCCCTGAGCGTCGCCGGTGCACCCGGTGCTCGACGGTGGCCGACAACGCGGACCTACCACGTGACGATGGCGCCCTCGGGCGCGGGCTGACGACGTCGCTTCGGCGCGGGTGGCCTAGTGTGGATGGGGGCCCTGAAGGAAGTGAGGAACCGTGACCGAGTCAATTACCGTGACCGACAACCGGACGGGTGACGTACACGAGATCAAGATCAACAACGGTGGCATCGCCGCGAAGGACTTCCAGAAGGCGGTGCCGGGGGTCTGGTTCTTCGACCCGGGCTTCATGGCCACCGCGGCCGCCGAGTCGGCCATCACGTATCTCGACGGCGAGGCCGGCGTCCTGCGCTATCGGGGATACCCCATCGAGCAGTTGGCCGAGAAGTCGACCTACCTCGAGGTCGCCTATCTCTTGAACTACGGCGAGTTGCCCACGGTCGAGCAGTTCGACCAGTGGAAGCGTGAGGTGACCTACCACACCTACATTCACGAGAACGTGCGCAAGCGCTTTTTGGAGGGTTTCAACTACGACGCGCACCCCATGGGCATGCTCGTCTCGGCGATCGCGGCCCTGTCGACGTACTACAAGGACGCCAAGACGCTCTCGGACCCCGAGGTGCTGCACAAGCAGGTGGTACGCCTGATCGCCAAGATGCCGACCCTGGCCGCGGCGGCGCACCGCTTCTCGGTGGGCATGCCCTTCGTGTATCCCGACAACGGCCTGGACTACACCCAGAACTTTCTGTCCATGATGTGGAAGGTCGCCGAGCCGCGTTACGAGGCCGATCCGATCCTGGCCCGGGCGCTGGACATCTTGTTCATCCTGCACGCCGACCACGAGCAGAACTGTGGGACGACGGCGATGCGCACGGTCGCGTCGTCGCACGGCGACCCCTACGTCGCCACCGCCGCGGCCACCGCCGCGCTCTACGGACCGCGCCACGGCGGCGCGAACGAGGCGGTGCTGAAGATGCTCGCCAAGATCGGCAGCTACGAGAACATCCCGGCCTACATCGAGTCAGTGAAGCAGGGCCACGTGATGCTCGAGGGTTTCGGCCACCGCGTCTACAAGAACTACGACCCGCGCGCCAAGATCATCAAGGAGACCGCCGACTCGGTCTTCTCGGTGACCGGTAAGAACCCGTTGCTGGACATCGCTCTCAAGCTCGAGGAGATTGCGCTGCGCGACGACTACTTCATCTCGCGCCGGCTCTACCCCAACGTCGACTTCTACTCGGGGCTGATCTACCAGGCCATGGGCTTTCCGATGGAGATGTTCACGGTCCTCTTCGCGATTCCGCGCACGTCGGGCTGGCTCGCGCACTTCCAGGAGCTGCTCGACCAGGACCTCAAGATCACGCGTCCGCGTCAGCTCTACATCGGCCCCGACGTTCGCGACTACGTGCCCATGGGGCAGCGGTAGTCAGGCGTTGATCGCTTCGAGCAACTGCGCAGCGTGCTCGCGCGGGTGACGCGTATAGATCTCGATCCAGTGCTCGAGCGTGTAGTGACCGCTCTCGCTGTGGCGACCACTGCGCGCGAGGTCGGATTCGTTCAGACGTCCGAGCACGTCGAGCGACGCCTGTCGCACCGCCGCAAAGACCGCGAGGGCGGACTCGATGGGCAGCGCGGTGTAGCCGAGGGTCGCGCACTCGCTCCACGCCCGTTCGTCGTAACCCTGGATCAAGGTCCCCGATGGCTCGGCGAGCAGCCGACGCAGCCGAACGTAGGCGTTGGTCTCGGAGTCGGCGAGGTGGTGGACCACCTGGCGGGCCGACCAGCCACCGTCGACGTGACGATCGAGGTCGGCCGGATCGACCCGGCTCGCCAACTCGAGCAGCTCGATGGTGGCGCGTTCGTACTGGGCGCACCGATCGCTGAGGTTCACGACGAGAGTTTACTGAGACCCAGCCGGACTCGCGGGGCCCCCGCGCGCCGGGTCGACCAGCCGCGTGAGGCCCTCTTGGACCATCGAGACGCAGAGCTCACCGGCCCGGTTGAAGAGGAAACCGCGCGCCAGGCCACGGCCACCGTGGGCGATCGGTGAGTCGGTGTCGTAGAGGAGCCACTGGTCGGCCCGCAGGTCGCGATGAAACCACATGCAGTGGTCGAGGCTGGCGCCCATGAAGGACCCGTCATCCCAGCGCACCGCGTGCGGCGCGAGAATGGCGTCGAAGAGGCTCATGTCGCTGGCGTAGGTCACGACGCCAGCGTGCAGTAGCGGGTCGTCGGGCAGGTCGCCGTCGGCTCGAATCCACAGTCGCTGTCGCGGCTCGCGGGCGCGCTGGGGACTCCACGGCAGCTCGCCGATGAAGCGCTGGTCGATGGGGTGGGGGCGGCGGAACCACTCGTCGATGACGCCGAACTCCGCCTGGACGCGCTCGGCCAGTGGCGCGATCGTTTCGGGGCCGGGAACCTCGGGCATCGTGAACTGGTGCTCGAGGCTCACTTCGTCGACGTGAAAGCTGGCCTGCATGTTGTAGATCGCGCGGCCGTGCTGAATGGCGACGACCCGTCGGGTCGTGAAGCTGCGCCCGTCGCGGATCCGGTCGACCTCGTAGAGGATTGGCGTGCTCGGATCGCCGGGGCGAAGGAAGTACGAGTGCAGCGAGTGGACCCGCCCACGCGCTACGGTGCGACCGGCCGCCACGAGGGCCTGGGCTGCCACCTGACCGCCGAAGGTGCGCTGACGCTCTTCCTTGGGGTGCTGGCCCCGGTAGGTGTTGACCTCGATAGTCTCCAAATCGAGCAGCGCGAGCAGGAAATCGAGGGCTTCGGACATGGACCCATTGTGGCACTCGGCCGGGGGCGAACCACCCGGTCCGGTAGACTGGTCCGGATGATCAATCGACTACGCGCCCTCTGGGCGTGGTCTAAGACGCACGAGGGTCGTAAGATCATCCGCTTCACCTCGGTCTCGGTCATCTCGACGATCGTGTCGTTCACGTCGATCTCGGTGCTCTACGGCTTTCACATCGTCAAGGGCGTCATCTACGCGACCGTCTACGGCAACCTGATCGCCACCCTGCCGTCGTACTACCTCAACCGCACGTGGACGTGGGGCAAGCACGGCCGTAGCCACTTTCGCACCGAGATCGTTCCGTTCTGGCTGATGTCGTTCCTCGGCATCGGGGTGTCGATGCTCGGGGCCAGTTGGGCCAAGGGTGTGGTCAAGGATCACCACTGGGCCCACATCGTCAACACCGCGATCGTCTCGGGTACCAACCTGGTGAGTTTCGGTCTCTTCTGGGTGCTCAAGATGATGGTCTTCAACCGGATCTTCCACGACCACACCCTCGAGGAGATGGACGAGCACCTGGCCGCCGAAGAGGCGCGCCGCTAGTCGCGAAAGTTCGTGAACTGCAAGGGCACCACGAGATCGGCGGCCTTGAGTCGAGCGATCGCGGCCTGGAGGTCGTCGCGCTGCTTGCCGGTGATGCGAACCTGGTCGCCCTGGATCGACGAACTGAGGTTCTTCAACCCCATTTCCTTGACGAGCTTGTTGATCTGCTTGCCCACCTCCTGGGAGATGCCCGCGCGCAGCGGGACGCGCTGACGGGCCGAGCCGTGGCTCGCGGTGTCGATCTTGCCCGGGTCGAGGGTCTTGAGTGAGACGTTGCGCTTCACGAGCTTTTCTTCGAGCAGCGTATAGAGCGCCCGCAGCCGGTCCTCGGTGCTGGCGCTCAGCGTGAGCACCTGGTCGGCCAGCTCCACGACTGCGTTGGTGCCCTTGAAGTCGAAGCGGGTCGTCGCCTCGCGGTTGGCCTGGTCGACCGCGTTACGCACCTCCTGGAGGTCGATCTCGGACACGACGTCGAAACTGGGCATGGCCCCATCGTAGAAGACGCTCGACGGACGGCGGGTGGTCGCGTCTTGTAGGATGCTCGGCGGGTCGGTGCCCGAGCGGCCAATGGGATCTGGCTGTAAACCAGACGGCTTTGCCTACGGGGGTTCAAATCCCTCCCGGCCCACCGCGGCCGGCCCCGCTGCGGCGGGGCCGGCCACCGTGGTGCTCGCGAACGACGGGCGGGGAAAGGAGAGGCGTGCGTCGAGTCCAGCAGTTGGGCGTCCGCGTGCGCCACACCTACGAGGGCCTCGCCGAGAGGTTCGAGTCGGGCGTCCAGCTCCTCGAGCGCCGTTACACGCCACTCGGTCGCTTCTCGCCGGGACCCTTCGAGGGGTGGAGATTCCTCTGGCAGCCCGCCGTGCTCGGCCTCGTCGCGATGAGTCTCATCCTGGCCGGCGGCTCCTTTACCAACTCGCCCTTCAAGCTCGACATGACTGGGACGTGGTTCTTCGGCGAGCCCTCGGCGCGCGCCGTGGGCACCCCCAGCGAGACCAAGCTCATCGTCGCCATCGTGCTCACCTACGGTGGTCTGCTACTGCTGATGCGGGTCTGGCTGCGCTTGGCCGAGGTGATGAAGATCCACGCGGGCTCGCCCACCCGTCAACTGTGGCTGATGCTCGCCCTGTGGAGCCTGCCCATGATCATCGCGCCACCGATGTTCTCGCGTGACGTCTTTAGCTACGCGGCCCAGGGCGAGATGACGAGCCACCACCTCAGCCCCTACATCTACGGCCCCTTCACCCTGGGCGCCGGTCCCTACGTGAACCCGGTCGATCCGCTATGGGGCAACGCCCCGGCGCCCTACGGGCCGCTCTTCCTCTTCCTCGACGGCAGCATCGCGCGTCTGACGAACCACAATCAGCTGGCCACCGTCGTGGGCCTGCGGCTGCTGGAGGTCGTGGCGGTCGCGTTGATCGGCGTTGGTCTGACGATGCTCGCGCGAGGTCTCGGGCGCGATCCCGGTGAGGCCTTCGTCCTGGGTGCGATGAACCCCCTGGTCCTGCTCACCCTGATCGGCGGCGCCCACAACGACGCGATCATGACGGGCCTGCTGGTCATCGGCGTCGCGCTGGCGGTGCGACGACGACCGTGGTGGGCCCTGCTCTTCTGCTCGGCGGCGACGGCGATCAAGGCCCCGGCCGCACTCGGGCTGGCCTACGTCGCGTGGACGTGGCTCGGGTCCACGGCGAGCCTGCGACAGCGAATCGTACCGATCCTCAAGGCGACGCTGGTGGCGGTACTGACCCTGGTCGTGTCGTCGTGGCTCGCGGGCTTCGGCTTCGGGTGGGTCAAAAACCTGCTCTCCAACGGGACCGTGCGTTCGTGGGCCGCCCCGGCGACCGCGGTGGGCATGGCGCTCGGCAACACCCTGCACGCCGTGGGACTGACCGGGATCTCGGTGACGTCGGTGCTGTCGGGTACCCGATTCGTGGGGCTGCTCATCGCGGGGATCTTCGCGCTGTGGCTGCTCTGGCGCAGCGAGGAGCGCGGCTGGGTTCGCTCGCTCGGGGTTTCGCTCATCCTCGTCGTCGAGCTGGGGCCGGTCGTGCAGCCCTGGTACCTCGCGTGGGGCCTGGTGCTGCTAGCCGCGAGCTACCGCGGCCGCGAGCACTTCTGGCTGCTCGCCCTGTCGATCACCGGACCCTTTATCGGGCTGCCCGGCGGACGCCAGCTCCTCGCCGGGCTCGTGCACGCCAACCCCTTGCTGATCGCCGTGGCGGTGGCGATCCTCGGTGGTGTCCTGGTCGCGCCGATGGGTCGGTGGACCCAGTGGTCGTGGCCCGAGCAGCGTGGCGCTGACGGTCTAGCCGCGATCGGCAATCACGTACTGGTACTCGACGACGTCAAGCCAGCGGCCGTGCTTGCGCCCCACCTCGATCTCGGTGCCCACGAGGGTGAACCCACACTTCTCGTGCAGGCGGATCGAGCCGTCGTTCTCCCCGACGATGCGGGCCATTAACGCGTGGAAGCCTGACTCCTGGGCGACACCGATCAGCTGGCGTAGCAGTAGTTCGCCGACCCCGCGTCCGCGGGCCGCGCGGTGGACGTAGACGGAGTTCTCGACCGAGGTCCGGTAGGCCGGCCGGTCACGAAAGGGCGAGACGAGGGCGAAGCCCACGATGCGCTCGCCGCCGGCGCCCAGTTCGCCGACGTCGTCGTCGTCGTTGACCGCCACCAGACAGGGGTGGGTTGCGCGGTGAGCCCGGATCCAGTCGACCTGCTCGTCGTAGGTCCTCGCCACCAGGTCGAAGGTCACCGTCGTCTCGACAACTTCGGGATTGTAGATGTTCATCAGCGCCGACGCGTCGTCCTCGTCGACCAGGCGGATCCGCATGGAGCCAGGGTAGTGCGGGCCGGGTGGAAAGGATTGGCCCAGGGGCACTACAATTCCCCTTCGCGCCGATTGCGGCGTGTCGCCCTCTTAGCTCAGTGGTAGAGCACTTCCATGGTAAGGAAGGGGTCGTCGGTTCAATCCCGACAGAGGGCTCGCCAGGCGGCGTAGCTCAGGTGGTTAGAGCACACGGCTCATAATCGTGGTGTCGCGGGTTCGACTCCCGCCGCCGCTACCAGGCGGAGTACCGAGACGTTAAAGGAGTGGTGATGGCCAAGAATGAGAAGCGGGTGCAGGTGACGCTGGCCTGCGAGGAGTGCAAGCGGCGCAACTACATCACGATGAAGAACAAGGTCAACGACCGCGAGCGCATCGAGATGTCCAAGTACTGCCGGTTCGACCGGCGCCACACCACGCACAAAGAGACCCGCTAGGGGCTCGCCGGCGATGGTGGTAGGCTGGTATCTCCCTACGGCCGTCGGCCAGAGGGCAGTGGCTCAATTGGTAGAGCACCGGTCTCCAAAACCGGGGGTTGGGGGTTCGAGTCCCTCCTGCCCTGCTCGAAGAGTCCTTCGAACCGCAGTACGAGATAAGTGATCGAGACGAGATGAACCGCGAACAGAAGCGCATGATGCAGCGACAGGGCCAGGTTGGCGCCGACGGTGCCGCCACGACTCGTCGCGCCACCACCGCCCAGGATCTCCAGCGCCGTCGCGGTCAACGCACCAAGCCCCGCCAGTTCCTGCGCGAGGTTCGCGACGAGATGCGCCAGGTCGCCTGGCCGAATCGCCCCGAGGTCATCAACTACACGACCATCGTCTTCTTTGTCCTGGTCTTTATGACCGCACTGATCTTCGGACTGGGCGCCGGGTTCTCCAAGTTCGTCACGTTCTTCTTCCAGAAGTAGGCACCATGAGCGACATCTCCACGACCGACGACGACCACGACCTCGAGGACGAGGTCTTCGAGGACGTCACCGAGGCCGTCGAGAGCGCCTTTGAGCGTCCCGGCCGCTGGTACATCGTGCACACCTTCGCCGGTCACGAGCAGAAGGTCATCGGGGCGCTGAACAACATCATCAAGAGTCGCGAGCTGGGCGACAGCATCTACGAGATCTATCTGCCCGAAGAGGACGTGACCGAGTTCAAGGGCGGCAAGAAAGTCACCGTCTCGAAGCGGATGTTCCCGAGCTACCTGCTGGTGCGCTGCGAGCCCGATCCGGAGATCTTCTACGTCATCGGCTCGACGCCCGGGGTGACGGGCTTCGTGGGCGCTGAGAAGACCCGTCCGACCGCCTTGACGCGCGCCGAGGTCGACAACATCATTCGTCCCCACGTCGAGGGGGCCGAGCCGACCCAGAAGCGACGCCTGCCGACCCACGAGTTCGAGGTCAACGACACCGTGCAGATCAAGACGGGACCGTTCGCGACCTTCTCGGGCCACGTGGCCGAGATCAACGAGGACCAACTCAAGGTCAAGGTGCTCGTCGACATCTTTGGTCGCGAGACCCCGGTGGAGCTCGACTTCACCCAGGTCACCAAGCTCTAGGACCTAAGGAGAACACCATGGCAAAGAAGATCACCGCGGTCGTGAAGATCCAGCTCGACGCGGGCGCGGCGACGCCCGCGCCGCCGGTGGGCACCGCGCTCGGGCCACACGGCATCCAGACGATGGAGTTCTGCAAGCAGTACAACGCCGCCACCGAGTCGATGCGCGGTACCGTCATCCCGGTCGATATCACGATCTACGAGGACCGCTCCTTCACCTTCGTCCTGAAGACGCCGCCCACGCCGGTGCTGCTGCGTCAGGCCGCGGGCGTGGCCAAGGGCGCCAAGACCGCCGGGCGCGAGACCGTGGCCTCGGTGACGATGGATCAGATCGAAGAGATCGCTACGACCAAGCTCAAGGACCTCAACACGGACGACCTCGAGATGGCCAAGCTTCAAGTGGCGGGCACGGCCCGCTCCATGGGCATCGCGGTGGCGGGCTAGGAGAGAGCAATGAAGCACGGCAAGAAGTACCTACAGGCCTTGTCCCAGGTGGACCGCGAGTCGGCGGTCGGCGTCACTGAGGCCGTCGAGCGGGTCAAGACGCTCGCTAGCGCTAAGTTCGACGAGACGGTGGAGCTCGCGGTGCGACTCGGGGTCGACCCGCGTCGCGCCGAGCAGATCGTGCGCGGCACGCTCTCGCTGCCCGCGGGGACCGGCAAGACGAACCGGATCGTGGTCTTCGCCGCCGGTGAGGCGGCCCAGGCGGCCCGCGACGCCGGAGCCGACGAGGTGGGCGCCGACGACCTGGTCGCCCGCGTCGCCGGTGGCTTCCTCGACTTCGACGTGGCAATCGCCACGCCCGACATGATGGGCAAGGTCGGGGGACTCGGCCGCGTCCTCGGTCCGCGTGGCCTCATGCCCAACCCCAAGACCGGCACGGTCACCGTGGACGTCGCGCGGGCGGTGAGCGAGTTCAAGGGCGGACGGGTCGAGTACCGCACCGACAAGGTTGGCAACGTGCAACTTCGCGTGGGCAAGGTGAGTTTTGCCAGCGCCGACCTGGTGCGCAACGTGCACGCGGTGATCGACGAGTTGGTTCGCGTGAAGCCCTCGAGCGCGAAGGGCCGGTACCTGTTGAGCGTCACGCTCTCGTCGACGATGGGTCCGGGGGTCAAGATTGACCCGGCGAGCAGCCGCGAGGCTGACGAGGCGCTGGCTTCGGCCTAGGTTTTGCGCGATCGAGGGCTCGCGCGCTAGCATCGTGACCCGGCGCCCGCGGGCGCCACAGTCGTAGAAGAACGCCGAAGACATCCGGTGGGGGAAACCCCTCAAGGGACCAGACGGTCCGCCTGACGAGGAGTTCGAGGGGCCGCGCCCTTCGGATGTCTTGGCCCGCACCGGGCGGCATCCGGAGAGGAGCACCATGAGCAAGGTTCGTCCCGAGAAGATCGCCACCGTCGACGAGGTGTCCTCGCGCGTGTCGTCCACCACGACCGCGGTCGTGACGGAGTATCGGGGTCTCACCGTCGCCCAGATCTCGACCCTGCGACGCAGACTGCGATCGCTCGACGCCGACTACAAGGTCTTTAAGAACACCCTCGTTCGCCGCGCGATCGCCGGCACCGCGGTCGAACCGATCAGTGCCTTCCTGGAGGGCCCGACGGCGATCGCCTTCGTCCACGGGGACGTCTCGGCGGTCGCCAAGGCCCTGCGTGATTTCACCAAGGAAGCGCCGGCCCTGGTGGTCAAGGGCGGCGTGCTCGACGGCCGGGCGCTGTCGTCCAAGGAGTTGGGCGTGCTCGCTGACCTGCCGAGCCGTGACGCGTTGCTCGCCCAACTCGCCGGACTGCTCGCGTCGCCCCTTCGCACCATGGCCGGCCTGTTGAAGGCCGTGCCGCAGAACCTCGCCTACGGCCTCGCGGCCCTGATCGACAGCCGCGGTGGTTCCGCCGTGGCGTCGACCGAGTCGCTGGCCACCGAGACTCCGGCCGGGGTCGAGGACGCCGCACCCGCGGCGAGCGACGACGCCGCGGCACCCGTCGCGGCAGTCGCGGATGACGCGGCAGCTAGCGCCGTCGCCGAGTCCGAAGCCCCCGAGGCGCCCGCCGTGGACGCCGCGAACGAAGAACCGGCCGAATAACCACCACGAAAGAGAGAAGGAGACATCATGGCTGCATCACTGACGAAGGAGCAGATTCTCGACGGGATCGCCGAGTTGACGGTCATCGAGCTGAGTGAACTGCTGAAGGAGTTTGAAGAGAAGTTCGGCGTCACCGCGGCGGCCCCCGTGGCCGTCGCCGCACCGGCCGCGTCCGGTGGCGGGGCCGACGAGCCCGTCGAGGAGAAGAGCGACTTCGACGTCATCCTCGTCAGCGGCGGTGAGAAGAAGATTCAGGTCATCAAGGAAGTGCGCGCGCTGACGAGCCTGGGTCTAAAGGAAGCCAAGGACCTCGTGGACGGGGCGCCTAAGCCCGTGCTGGAGAAGGTATCCAAGGGCGACGCCGAAAAGGCCAAGGCCGCCCTCGAGGGCGCCGGCGCCACCGTCGAACTGAAGTAACCACGCACGACGCGGTTCGGGCCCGACGCCTCGGTCGGTCGGGCCCGAACCGATTCCCCGAGGTACTTGACCTTGGGGGCGAAGTTGCCTAACGTGGCCCCAACCGCTTTGCGGCCGCGTATCCCCTAGGGGGCGCCACTTGCGCATTGCCCGTCGGAGCGACTAGAGTCGTAAGACCGTGCCCGTGCGTTCCGCTTCGTCGTCCCCTGTTGTCGTCGTCGCAGTCGCGCTGACGCGCTGCCTGGTTCACCCACCCACCACACGGAGGTTAGACCGTTGACGTCTCGGTCCATTAGTCCGGAACGCTTTAACTTCTCGGCGCTGGGTGAAGCGTATCCACTGCCCAACCTGCTCGAAATCCAGCGCGACAGTTTCGACTTGTTCATGCGCCAGGGACTTCGCGAGGCCTTCGAGGCGATCTCGCCGATCACCGACTTCACCGGGCGGCTCAGTCTGGAGCTCGAGTTCGACCCCGACGACCCCGACCTGAAGAGCCCGCCCAAGTTCACCGTCGAAGAGTGCCGTCAGCGTGCGACGACCTTCAGCCAGCCGATCTTCGTTCGCGCGCGCTTCTTGAACTCCGAGACCGGTGAGATCAAGGAGCAGACGGTCTTCATGGGGGACTTCCCCATCATGACCGAGCAGGGCACCTTCATCATCAACGGCACCGAGCGCGTCGTGGTCAGTCAGCTGGTGCGCTCGCCGGGCGTGCTGTTCCAGCCGGGCAAGGACGAGAAGGTCGCCTTTGAGGGGACCATCCACCCGAGCCGCGGCGAATGGCTCCAGGTCGACCTCGAGGAAAAGAAGAACAAGTCGGCCAACGCCGGTGCCCGCATTGCGCGCAAGCGCCGCGTCTCGATCTTCTCGCTGCTGCGCGCGCTCGACGTCGCCATCGACGAGGCCTTCTTCGAGAAGTTCGTCGCCCACTTCGATTTCCTCGAGGACCAGTACCACGCGGACTGGAAGAAGGCCCACCTCGAGATCGCGCGACACATGGACAAGTACAACATCGAGGACAGCCCCGAGGGCTTCCAGCGCGCCAGCCAGGAGACCGCCTGGCTCGAGATCTACCGTCGCGCCCGTCCCGGTGAGGTCCAGACCGTGGAGGCCGCCCGTCAGTACTTCGAGGGTGCCTTCTTCTCCGATAAGCGCTACGACCTCTCGCGCGTGGGCCGCTACAAGTTGGACCGCAAGCTCGGCGACGAGGTGGCCAAGAACGTCGAGCTCTTCGGCGACCTACTCGAGCGGCCCCACGCGGACCTGCACGTGCTGGCCAAGGCCGAGGTGCTCGCGACCGCGACCTACCTGTTGAACCTGGCGCGCGACCGCACCGCCAAGGAGACGAGCTACCACATCGACGACCAGGACCACTTCGCCAACCGCCGCATCCGCAGCGTGGGCGAGCTGATCCAGAACGCGCTGCGCACGGGTCTGTCGCGCATGGAGCGCGTCGTGCGCGAGCGCATGAACACCCAGGACGTCGAGGCCATCGCGCCCCAGACGCTCATCAACATCCGCCCGGTGATGTCGGCCATCAAGGAGTTCTTCGCGACCTCCCAGTTGAGCCAGTTCATGGACCAGAACAACCCGCTCTCGGGACTGACCCACAAGCGCCGCCTGTCGGCGCTTGGACCGGGCGGCCTCTCGCGCGAGCGCGCCGGGCTCGAGGTGCGCGACGTGCACTCCTCGCACTACGGCCGCATGTGTCCGATCGAGACGCCCGAGGGTCCCAACGTGGGCCTCATCGGTTACCTGGCTAATTACGCGCGCATCAACGAGTACGGCTTCATCGAGACGCCCTACCGCGTCGTCGAAGGCGGTCGGGTCACCGGCGAGGTGCGCTACTTCACCGCCGACGAGGAGGAGCGCTTCGTCATCGCCCAGGCGAACACCGAGCTCGACGAGCACGGTGTCATCAAGGCCGACCGCGTGCTGGTGCGTCGCGGCCCGGTGGGCACGGGACTACGCGTCGGCTCGTCCAACCGCTCGTCGTCGACGACCTCGGAGATTGACTTCGTCCAGCCGTCCGAAGTTGAGTTGATGGACGTCTCGACGCGCCAGGTCATCTCGGTGGCGACGTCGCTGATCCCCTTCGTCGAGCACGACGACGCCCAGCGCGCCCTGATGGGGGCGAACATGCAGAAGCAGGCGGTGCCGCTGGTCATGCCCGAGGCGCCCTTCGTGGGCACGGGCATGGAGGCGCGCGCCGCGCTCGACTCGGGCGACGTGCTCATCGCCGAGGGTGACGGCGTCGTGCGCTCGGTGTCGGGTGACCGCATCGTGGTCGAGTACGAGAAGCACGTCGTCGATCGCTACGGCAACACGCTGGGCAAGAAGCAGTACAACCTCAACAAGTTCCGGCGCTCGAACCAGGACACCTCGATCAATCAGAAGCCGCTGGTCTTCGGTGGCGAGCGGGTGCAAGCCGGCGACCTGTTGGCCGACGGCACCTCGACCAGCCACGGTGAGCTCGCCCTGGGCAAGAACCTGCTGGTCGCCTACATGCCCTGGGAGGGCTACAACTACGAAGACGCGATCATCCTGTCCGAGCGACTGGTGCGCGACGACGTGCTGACCTCGATCCACGTCAAGGAGTACGAGATCGACGCGCGCGACACCAAGCTGGGGGCCGAGGAGATCACGCGCGACATCCCCAACCTGCCCGACGACATCCTGGCCGACCTCGACGACCGCGGCATCGTGCGCATCGGGGCCGAGGTCGAACCCGGCGACATCCTGGTCGGCAAGGTGACGCCCAAGGGCGAGACCGAGCAGAGTCCCGAGGAGCGGCTACTGCGCGCGATCTTCGGTGAGAAGGCGCGCGAGGTGCGCGACACCTCGCTGAAGGTTCCCCACGGCGAGTCGGGCAAGGTCATCGACGTGAAGGTGTATAGCCGCGACGAGGATCACGAGATGCAGCCGGGCGTCAACCAGCTCGTCAAGGTCTACGTCGCCCAGAAGCGCAAGATCTCCGAGGGCGACAAACTCGCCGGCCGCCACGGCAACAAGGGCGTGATCTCCAAGGTCCTGGCCGAAGAGGACATGCCGTTCCTCGCCGACGGCACGCCCGTGGACATCATCCTGTCGCCGCTCGGCGTGCCGAGCCGCATGAACGTTGGTCAGGTGCTCGAGAGCCACCTCGGCTACGCCGCTCGCCACGGGTGGGCCGGCATCGAGGTCAACCCCGCCGTCGGCACGTCAGGTCACGACGACCAGCGCGACCCGGCGACGCGTCCGTACCGCAAGACCCGTCCGCGCACTGAGCCCGCGGTCTACGTGGCGACGCCCTCCTTTGACGGCGCTCACTGGGACGAGCGCGAGCGCGCCAAGGACAAGCCGACGATCCAGGAGACCTTCGCGACGCTCAACGTCGACGGCGCCCACGGCCAGCGCCTCTTGGCGGGGGACAACGACGGCAAGGTCACCCTCTTCAACGGGCGCACCGGTGAGCCCTACGACAACCCGATCTCGGTGGGCTACGCCTACATCTTGAAGCTGGCCCACATGGTCGACGACAAGATTCACGCCCGATCGACCGGCCCCTACTCGATGATCACCGCCCAGCCGCTCGGCGGCAAGGCGCAGTTCGGTGGCCAGCGATTCGGCGAGATGGAGGTGTGGGCCCTGGAGGCCTACGGCGCCGCCTACGCCCTCCAGGAGCTCTTGACCGTGAAGTCCGATGACATGAAGGGCCGCGAGCGGGCCTACGAGTCCATCGTCAAGGGTCAGAACCTGCCCGAGCCGGGCATCCCCGAGTCCTTCAAGGTGCTGATCAAGGAGATGCAGTCGCTGTGTCTCAACGTCGAGGTGCGCGACAAGGTCGGTGCGCACGTCGACCTGGCCGACACCGAGGAGGATTTCTTCTCGGTGACCCGCGAGCTCGGGATCGACATCAGCCGACCCGAACGCGGCAGTGATGAAGAAGACGCCCGCCGCGCCGCCGAAAGGAAGTTGTCATGAGTCCACTCGACGTCAACCAGTTCAACGAGCTCTCCATTGGGCTCGCGACCGCCCAGAACATTCGCAGCTGGTCATCGGGCGAGGTGAAGAAGCCCGAGACGATCAACTACCGCACGCTGCGCCCCGAGAAGGACGGACTCTTCTGCGAGAAGATCTTCGGACCCCAGAAGGCGTGGGAGTGCGCCTGCGGCAAGTACAAGCGGGTCCGATTCAAGGGCATCGTCTGCGAGCGCTGCGGCGTCGAGGTCACCAGTGACAAGGTCCGCCGCGAGCGCATGGGCCACATCGCCCTGTCGGCGCCCGTCGTGCACATCTGGTACCTGCGCGGCACCCGGTCGTGGCTGGCCTACCTGCTCATGGGCACCGCGCCCAAGGAGGAGCTCAAGGCCAAGCAGCTCGAGAAGGTCATCTACTTCGCCGCGCACATGGTCACCTTCGTCGACGTCGAGCGTCGCCACGAGGACCTCGCCGACCTGCGCCAGGCGCTGGCTGACGAGCTGGCCGAGATCGACGAGCGCGAGGCCACCGCGATCGAGAACAAGCTGCGCGACATCGAGGTGCGCGCCGAGAAGCTCGAAGCCGACGGGGCCAAGGAGTCAGAGTTGCGCGCCCTGCAACGCGGCACCGAAAAGGAGCTCGAGGCGGTGCGCACGCGCTTTGCCGAGGAGCGCGAGCTCGCGCGCCAGTCCTTTGACACCTTCGAGGGACTGCACTCGCGTCAGATCATCGAGGACGAGGTGCTCTACCGCGAGATGGACTTCCGCTACGGCGAGTACTTCGAGGGCGGCATGGGCGCCGACGCGATCCTGCAGCTCATCGATCGCATGAACCTCGACGAGGAAGAGCGCGTGATGCGCGAGATGATCGACGCCAAGGACGGCCGCAAGCCGCTCAGCGCCCAACGTCACGCGAAGTTCCTCAAGCGCCTGGCGATCGTGCAGTCCTTCAACCGTCGCGACGACCAGGGACGGCGGCTGAACGACCCGCGGGCCATGATCCTCGAAGCCGTGCCGGTGATCCCGCCGGACCTGCGCCCGATGGTCCAGCTCGACGGCGGGCGATTCGCCACCAGCGACCTCAACGACCTCTACCGTCGCGTGATCAACCGCAACAACCGCCTGAAGCGGCTGCTCGACCTCGGGGCGCCGGACATCATCGTGAACAACGAGAAGCGCATGCTCCAAGAGGCCGTCGACGCCCTCTTCGACAACGGCCGGCGTGGCCGACCGGTGGCCGGTCAGAGCGGCCGCCCGCTGAAGAGCCTCTCGGACATGCTCAAGGGCAAGCAGGGCCGGTTCCGTCAGAACCTGCTCGGCAAGCGCGTGGACTACTCGGGCCGTTCGGTCATCGTGGTCGGCCCCCAGCTCAAGCTGCACCAGTGCGGACTGCCCAAGATGATGGCCCTGGAGCTCTTCAAGCCCTTCGTCATGAAGCGGCTGATCGAGACCCAGGTCGCCCAGAACATCAAGAGCGCCAAGCGCATGGTCGAGCGACGCAAGACCGTCGTGTGGGACGTCCTCGAAGAGGTCATCCGCGAGCACCCGGTACTGCTCAACCGCGCGCCGACGCTGCACCGCCTCGGGATCCAGGCCTTCGAGCCGATCCTGGTAGACGGCAAGGCGATCCAGATCCACCCGCTGGTCTGCAAGGCCTTCAACGCCGACTTCGACGGTGACCAGATGGCCGTGCACGTGCCGCTGTCGGCCGAGGCGCAGGCCGAGGCGCGGATCCTGATGCTCTCGACGAACAACATCTTCACCCCGGCGACCGGCCGGCCGATCACCGAGCCGTCCCAGGACATGGTCTTTGGCGCGTACTACCTGACGCTGCCCGTGGAGCGCGACGTCGAGCACCCGCGCGTCTTTCGTCACGTCTTCGAGATCGAGAACGCCTTGGTCGACCGCCAGATCGGGCTGCGTACGCCCATCGACCTGCGGCCCCAGGCCGCTTCGACGCTCGACGAGCGTCTGGCCGCGGCCGGGATCGAGGTGAGCGGCGCGAGCCGTTCGCTGCGCACGACCGCGGGTCGCGTCTTTTTCAACGAGGCGCTGCCGCGGGGCTTTCGCTACGTGAACGAGTTGATCGGCAAGAACGCCCGACCGATCGGGACGATCGTCGAGGAGATCTCGGGTGGCTACAGCCGCCAGGAGGTCGCCGAGTCGCTCGACGCCATCAAGTCGCTGGGCTTTCGCTTCGCGACCCAGTCGGGTCTGACGATCTCGATCGACGACGTCGTCACGACCGACGAGAAGGCCGCGATCCTCAACAAGTACGAGGAGCAGGCCGCCAAGGTCGAGACCAACTACCGGCGCGGCGTGATCGTCGACGACGAGCGGCGTCAGCAGGAGATCGAGATCTGGACCAACGCGAACAAGGAAGTCGGCGACGCCACCGATCGAGCGATGAACGCGACCTTCGACAATCCGATTCGTATGATGGTCGACTCGGGCGCGCGCGGCAACAGCCAGCAGATTCGCCAGATCGCCGCGATGAAGGGGCTGGTCTCCAACCCGCGCGGTGAGATGATCCCGCGACCGATCAAGTCCTCGTTCCGCGAGGGCCTATCGGTCCTGGAGTACTTCATCTCCACCCACGGCACGCGAAAGGGACTCGGCGACACCGCGCTGCGCACGGCCGACTCGGGCTACCTGACCCGCCGGCTCGTCGACGTCGCCCAGGAGCTCATCGTCAAGGAGTTCGACTGCGGCACGGCGCGCGGCATGTGGATCGAGCACGTGGCGCCCGATACCCGGGCCCAGCGGGCTCACCTCGAAACCAAGCTGTGGGGTCGGGTCGTGGCCGAGGACGTCACGCTCGCCGACGGTTCGCTCATCGCCTCGGGCACCATGCTGCTGATGGACGACGTCGAGCGTCTGCGCGATGACGCGGCCGTCACGCGCGTGCGCGTGCGCACCACGCTCACCTGCGACGCGGTCCAGGGGGTCTGTGCCGCCTGTTACGGCCTGTCCTTGGCCACCCACCAGCTGGTCGAGCTCGGCGAGGCCGTCGGCGTCATCGCCGCGCAGTCGATCGGCGAGCCGGGTACCCAGTTGACGATGCGGACCTTCCACTCCGGTGGCGTGACCGAGAGCGACATCACCCACGGCCTGCCCCGCGTGGTCGAGCTGTTCGAGGCTCGTACGCCCAAGGGCGCGGCCAAGGTGGCCGAGCACTCGGGCGTCGTGCGCGTCGAGCTCATCGGTCGCGAGCGCAAGGTGACCGTCGTCGGTAACGAGGGTGAGGTGCAAGAGGAGTCCATCTCCATCGCCCGCCACCTGCTCGTCGAGGACGGTCAGGAGGTCGAGGTGGGCACCCCGTTGCACGACGGACCGCTCGACCCCAAGCTGATGATGAAGTTCCGGGGCACCCGCGAGACCCAGCAGTACCTCGTCGAAGAGGTCCAGAACGTCTACCGCGACCAGGGCGTGTCGATCCACGACAAGCACATCGAGCTGATCGTGCGCCAGATGACGCGTCGCGTGCAGATCGTCGACGCCGGCGACTCGCCGTGGCTGCCGGGCGCGATGATCGACGTGAAGCTCTTCAACGACCGCAACGACGACCTCGAGGCCGGTGGCCGCGAAGTCGCCGACGGTCGCGCCCAGCTGATGGGTATCACCAAGGCGTCGCTCGCGACGGACTCGTGGCTGTCGGCCGCGTCGTTCCAGGAGACCACGCGGGTCTTGACCGAGGCCGCCATCGAGGGCAAGCGCGATCACCTGGTCGGGCTGAAGGAGAACATCATCATCGGCAAGCTCATCCCCGCCGGCTCGGGTCTGTCGTACTACGACCGCGACGAGTTGCGCCTGGAGATGCCCGACGCCGAGTTGCTGCCGTCGTGGGCCCAGAAGTCCGACGAGGAGTTGGACCTCGCGAGCCTGCTCGGCGAGACCTACGGCGAGGACAGCTTCAGCGCCGACCTGGCCGCTTTCCAGAACATCGGGGCCAGTTACGACGAGTCGGCGCTGCCCGAACAAGACGCCCCCAACCCCGAAGATGAGTTGGGCGGCGCCCAGGCGATGTGAGCGGTTTGCCGTTGACGGCCGCTGTGTCGTAGAATTGACAGTCCGCGTGCCGACGTCGTCGGCTTCGAGTCGTAGTACACCGAGAAGAGGTTTCGCGTGCCCACCATCGCGCAACTGGTCCGCAAGGGCCGGCAGGACAAGATCACCAAGACCAAGACGCCCGCGCTGAAGGGCGCGCCCCAACGGCGCGGCGTTTGCACGCGCGTGCACACGGTGACGCCCAAGAAGCCGAACTCGGCGTTGCGCAAGGTCGCGCGCGTGCGCCTGACCTCGGGCGTTGAGGTCACGGCCTATATCCCCGGGGTGGGCCACAACCTCCAAGAGCACTCGATCGTCCTGGTGCGCGGGGGCCGCGTGAAGGACCTGCCGGGCGTGCGCTACAAGATCATTCGTGGTGCGCTCGACACGTCGGGCGTGCGCGACCGCAAGCAGGCCCGTAGCCGCTACGGCGCGAAGAAGGAGAGCTAATGCCCCGCAAAGGACCCGCCGAGCGACGCGAGCTGGTGCCCGACCCGATCTACAAGTCGGTCCTGGTGACCCAGGTGACCAACAAGATCCTCGAGCGCGGCAAGCGCACGATCGCCGAGCGCATCGTCTACGGCGCCCTCGAGACGGTCGAGCAAAAGGCCGGCGGCGACCCCGTGGCGACCCTGAAGCGGGCGCTGGAGAACGTGCGCCCCGAGCTCGAGGTGCGCAGCCGCCGCGTCGGTGGCACGACGTACCAGGTGCCCGTCGAGGTGCGTCCGCGCCGCGCGACGACCCTGGCGATCCGCTGGCTGACCGACTTCGCCAAGAAGCGCCGCGAGAAGACTATGGCCGAACGGCTGGCCAACGAGATCATCGACGCCGCCAACGGCGTCGGCGCCGCGGTGAAGCGTCGCGAGGACATGGCCAAGATGGCCGAGTCGAACAAGGCGTTCGCCCACTACCGCTGGTAACGAGAGAGATAACCCCACCAACATGACCGCTCGCGAATTCCCCCTCGAAAAGGTTCGCAACATTGGCATCATGGCGCACATCGACGCCGGCAAGACCACCACGACCGAACGCATCTTGTACTACACGGGCAAGAACTACAAGATCGGCGAGGTCCACGAGGGCGCGGCGACGATGGACTGGATGGTCCAAGAGCAAGAGCGCGGCATCACGATCACCTCGGCGGCGACCACCTGTCACTGGAACGGCAACCGCATCAACATCATCGACACCCCGGGCCACGTCGACTTCACCGTCGAGGTCGAGCGCTCGCTGCGCGTGCTCGACGGGGCGGTCGCGGTCTTTGACGCCGTGGCCGGTGTCGAGCCCCAGACCGAGACCGTCTGGCGCCAGGCCAACAAGTACCACGTGCCGCGCATCTGCTTCGTGAACAAGATGGACCGCATCGGCGCGGACTTCTTCCGCTGCGTGGACATGATCGCGGACCGGTTGGACTGCGTGCCGGCGGTCATCCAGCTGCCGATCGGCGCCGAGTCGAACTACCGGGGCCTGATCGACCTGACCTCGATGAAGGCCCTGGTCTGGCGGGACGACGACAAGGGCGAGAACTACGACGAGGTCGAGATCCCCGAGGAGTACCGCGCGCAGGCCGCCGAGTACCACACCGCGCTGATCGACGTGCTCACCACCTTCGACGACCACCTCATGGAAAAGGTCCTGGGTGACGAGGTCGTCACGGCCGGCGACATCCGCCGCGCGCTGCGCGTGGGCACCCTGGAGAACCACTGCGTGCCGATCCTCAACGGGACGGCCTTTAAGAACAAGGGCGTCCAGCCCATGCTCGACGCGGTCGTGGACTTCCTGCCCTCGCCGGTCGACCTGCCACCGACCCAGGGCACTAAGCCCGGCAAGGACGAGGTCGTCGAGCGCAAACCCAGCGACAACGAGCCGTTCGCGGCCCTGGCCTTTAAGATCATGACCGACCCCTACGTCGGCAAGCTCACGTACTTGCGCGTGTACTCGGGAACCCTGGAGAAGGGCGACACGGTCATCAACACCACGCGGGGCATGAAGAAAGAGCGCCTCGGTCGACTGCTCTTGATGCACGCGAACAACCGCGAAGACCTCGACACCATCCGCACCGGGGACATCGTCGCGGCCGTCGGACTCAAGCAGGTCACCACCGGTGACACCCTGTCGGACCCGACGAACCCGGTCCAACTCGAGACCCTGACCTTCCCCGAGCCGGTCATCCACGTGGCCGTGGAGCCCAAGACCAAGGCCGACCAGGAGAAGCTCGGCAAGGCGCTCTACGCGCTGTCCGAGGAGGACCCGACGTTCCGCGTGCGCACCGATGAGGAGACCGGTCAGACGGTCATCTCGGGAATGGGCGAGCTGCACCTCGAGGTGCTGGTCGACCGCATGCTGCGCGAGTTCTCGGTCGACGCCAACGTCGGCAAGCCCCAGGTCGCCTACCGCGAGACGGTGCGCAAGACCGTCGCCAAGGTCGAAGAGAAGTACGTTCGCCAGACCGGTGGCAAGGGCCAGTACGGCCACGTCGTGATCACCCTGGAGCCCACGGGACCCGGCGGCGGCTACGAGTTCGTCGACGAGATCACCGGCGGGGTCATCCCCAAGGAGTACATCCAGCCCGTCAACCAAGGCATCACCGAGGCGCTGACCTCGGGCGTGCTCGCCGGCTACCCGATGGTCGACGTGCGCGTGCGGCTCACCTTTGGTAGCTACCACGACGTCGACTCGTCGGAGATGGCCTTCAAGATCGCCGGCTCGATCGCGGTGAAAAAGGCCGCCCGCCTGGCCAGTCCCGTGCTGCTCGAGCCGGTGATGTCGGTCGAGGTGGTCACCCCCGAGGACTACATGGGCGACGTCATCGGCGACCTGTCCAGTCGACGGGGTCGGGTCGAAGGTATGGAGCAGAAGGGCAATAGTCAGGCAATTCGGGCGTTGGTGCCCCTGGCCGACATGTTCGGCTACGCTACTGACCTGCGCTCGCGTACCCAGGGGCGCGCGACGTACACCATGCAGTTCCACTCGTACGCGGAAGTACCGGACGCGATCGCCAAGGAGATCGTCGCGAAGGCCACCGGCGCGTAGGAGACTGGGCAACCAGTGCCAACCAGGTCCAAACCGTCGTCGGGGCGGGCCGCAAGAAACCAGACGAGCCCACCGCGGGCCCGTCACGAGAGAGAAAGTTAGTCCCCGACAATGGCAAAGCAGAAGTTCGAGCGCACCAAGCCGCACGTCAACATCGGCACGATGGGTCACATCGACCACGGCAAGACCACGTTGACCGCCGCCATCACCAAGGTCCTGTCGACGCGCCTGCCCGGCACCTCCTTCACGCCCTTCGACCAGATCGACAAGGCCCCCGAAGAGCGCCAGCGCGGCATCACGATCTCGATCGCGCACGTTGAGTACGAGACCGCGAATCGCCACTACGCCCACGTGGACATGCCGGGTCACGCCGACTACGTCAAGAACATGATCACCGGGGCCGCCCAGGTCGACGGCGCGATCCTCGTCGTGTCGGCGACTGACGGTCCCATGCCCCAGACCCGCGAGCACGTGCTGCTCGCCCGCCAGGTCGGCGTGCCCTACATCGTGGTGGCCCTCAACAAGGCCGACATGGTCGACGACGAGGAGCTGCTCGAGTTGGTCGAGATGGAGGTGCGCGAGCTGCTCTCCAGTTACGGCTTCCCGGGTGACGACACGCCGGTGGTGCGTGTCTCGGCGCTCAAGGCCCTCGAGGGCGACGAGGCCTGGGGCGACAAGGTCATGGAGTTGATGGACGCCGTCGACTCGTTCATCCCCGAGCCCCAGCGCTCGACCGACAAGCCGTTCCTGATGTCGATCGAGGACGTCATGTCGATCACCGGCCGCGGCACCGTCGTGACCGGCAAGGTCGAGCAGGGCGTGGTCAAGGTCGGCGACGAGGTCGAGATGGTCGGGCTGCGTCCGACGTCTAAGACGGTGGTCACCGGCATCGAGATGTTCCGCAAGCTGCTCGACCAGGGCCAGGCCGGTGACAACCTCGGCGCGCTGCTGCGCGGCACGAAGAAGGAGGAGGTCGAGCGCGGCCAGGTGCTCTGCAAGCCCGGCTCGATCACCCCGCACACCCAGTTCGAAGCCTCGGTCTACGTCTTGACCAAGGAGGAGGGCGGTCGCCACAAGCCGTTCTTCGCGAACTACCGTCCCCAGTTCTACTTCCGCACCACCGACGTGACGGGGACGATCGAACTGGTCGCGGGGACCGAGATGGTCATGCCCGGCGACAACACCGAGATGACCGTGACCCTCGGCAAGCCCATCGCCATGGAAGAGGGCCTCACCTTCTCCATCCGCGAGGGTGGCCGCACGGTGGGCTCGGGTCGCGTCACGAAGATCGTGAAGTAGCCGTGGCCGACAACCGTCAAATGATCCGGATCCGGCTGAAGGCCTTCGACCACGGGGTGCTCGACCAGTCAACGGCGAAGATCGTCCAGACGGTCGAGCGGACCAACGCGCGCGTGCAGGGCCCGGTGCCGCTGCCCACCGAGACCCACCGGTACACGGTGGTGCGCGGTCCCCACAAGCACAAGGACAGTCGCGAGCACTTCGAGATGCGGGTGCACAAGCGCCTGCTCGACATCGTGGACCACACGGCCAAGACGGTGGACTCGCTCCAGCGCCTCGACCTGCCGGCCGGGGTCGACATCGAGATCAAGATTCGTCAGGGTTGAAACGTCGGTCCCGCCGGTGCCTTTGCGCCGGCGGGCCCCGATGGTGTACGGTAGGTAGCCCGCCGAGCGGCGGGAAAACGTGATGTGTTCAGTCGCCTCCTCGGAGGGACACTGAACCGAACCAGTCGAGCGCTCCGTTCGGGTTTGTCACCTGAACGGAGCGTCTGTGTGTCGGGATCCGACGTGCAGACCAGTAGAGAGAGGCAAACGTGGCGACCAAAGCGATCGTCGGCGAGAAGGTCGGCATGACCCAGGTCTGGGACGACCAGAACCGGGCCGTACCGGTCACGGTGGTGCGCGTGAGCCCGGCGCGCGTCGTGCAGGTCAAGACGCCAGAAAAAGAGGGCTACAGCGCCGTGCAGGTCACGTGGGGGACCCGTCGGGCCAATACGCTGACCAAGCCCGAGCTCGGACACTTCGAGAAGGCGGGCGTCGCGCCGGGCGCCAAGCTCGTCGAGCTGCGCCTCGACGACGTCACCGGCTACGTCGTGGGCCAAGAGATCCTCGCCGACGCCTTCGCCAAGGGCGAGAAGATCGACGCGACGGCCGTGGCCAAGGGTAAGGGCTTCGCCGGCGGTATGAAGCGCCACAACTTCAGCGGCCAGGGCGGTGCGCACGGTAACCACAAGCACCACCGCGCGCCGGGCTCCATCGGTGCGTGCTCGACCCCCGGGCGCGTCTTCAAGGGCACCCGCATGGCCGGTCGCATGGGCGGCGGCCAGGTCACCACGACCAACCTCGAAGTGGTCGCGGTGGACCTCGAGCGACACCTGGTGCTGGTCAAGGGTGCTGTGCCCGGCCCCCGTGGCGGCGTGGTGGTGCTGCGCACCTCGGTGAAGAACCCGATGAAGGCGGGAGGTCTGCGATGAGTGAGGTCTTTACGCTGCGTGGCCCGGTCAAGAAGGAGCGACCCGCTCCGGCGACGCGCGTCGTCGAGCGGCGCGGCTTGGACGGCGGGGTGCTGGGCACCGTCGAGCTCGAGCCGACGATCTTTGGCATCGAACCCAACGTCGCCGTGCTGCATCAGGTCGTCACCGCGCAGCTCGCGGCCCGGCGCGCGGGCACCCAGTCGACCAAGACGCGCAAGGAAGTTCGCGGCGGTGGCAAGAAGCCCTTTCGCCAGAAGGGCACCGGCGGGGCCCGACAGGGCACGATCCGCGCGCCCCACTACCCCGGCGGTGGCATCGCCCTGGGGCCCAAGCCGCGCTCCTACGACCAAAAGACACCCAAGAAGATGATCCGCCTCGCGCTGCGCTCGGCGCTGTCGGACCGCGCGGCGTCGTCGCGCGTGGCGGTGGTCGATTCCTTCGCCGCCTGGAGCGAGCCGCGCACGAAGGCCGCCCTAGCCGCCCTCTCGGCCCTCGCGCTCGACGGCAAGGTGCTCGTCGTGCTCGGTCGCGAGGACGCGACCGCCTTCTTCTCGTTCAGCAACCTCGACCGGGTCACGACCATCGACGCCGGTGAGCTCAACGCGTACGACGTGCTCGATGCGGACTGGGTGCTCTTCACCGACGCCACGTTGCCGCGAGCCAAGGAGGCGAACTGATGCGTGACGCCATGAGCATCTTGATCCGTCCGGTGGTCTCGGAGAAGACCTACGCCCTGATGGACCGGGGCACCTACGTCTTCGTCGTTGACCCGCGAGCGACCAAGGTCGACGTGCGCAACGCCGTCGAGCAGGCCTTCAGCGTGAAGGTCGTCAACGTCAACACCCTCAACCGCAAGGGTAAGTCGACCCGCAACCTGCGCACCGGCGTGCGCGGCTCGCGACCCGACTCCAAGCGGGCCATCGTCACCCTGCGCCAGGGCGACACGATCAACCTCTTCGAGAACTAAGGAAGGCCATGGCACTGCGTTATCGCAAACCCACGAGCCCGGGTCGTCGGTTCCAGACGGTCTCGGACTTCGCGGAGATCACCAAGGACCACCCCGAGAAGTCGCTGCTCGCCCCCAAGCCCCGTACCGGCGGGCGCAACAGCTACGGCCGCAAGACTTCGCGCCACCGCGGTGGCGGTCACAAGCAGCAGTACCGCGTCATCGACTTCAAGCGCAACAAGGACGCCGTCCCGGCGAAGGTTGCCGCGATCGAGTACGACCCCAACCGATCGTGCCGCATCGCTCTGTTGCACTACGCCGACGGTGAGAAGCGCTACATCCTGGCTGCCCAGGGCCTCAAGGTGGGCGACGTCGTCGAGTCGGGCCCCCGGGCCGACATCCGCACCGGCAACGCCCTGCCGATGCGCTACATCCCGACGGGTTCCACGGTGCACAACGTCGAGCTGCGCCCCGGCGGTGGGGGCAAGATGGCCCGCAGCGCCGGCATGAGCGTCCAGCTCGTCGCTAAGGACGGCGGCTTCGCCACGTTGCGCCTGCCGTCGACTGAGATGCGACGGGTGCCGATCGACTGCCGGGCGACCCTCGGGGCGATCGGCAACGCCGAGCACGAGCTCATCAAGGTGGGCAAGGCCGGTCGAAATCGGTGGAAGGGCATTCGTCCCCAGACGCGCGGCGTCGCGATGAACCCCGTTGACCACCCCCTCGGTGGCGGCGAGGGCAAGACCTCGGGCGGACGCCACCCGGTCTCGCCCTGGGGCCAGCCCGAAGGACGTACGCGCCTGCCCAAGGCGTCAGACGCACTCATCATTCGGCGTCGTCGTGGACGCGGATCGCGGAGGTAGGACATGTCACGCAGCCTGAAGAAGGGCCCGTTCATCGACGCCCACCTGTTGAAGAAGGTGGACGCACTGAACGCGGCCAACGAGAAGAAGGTCATCAAGACCTGGAGTCGACGATCGACGGTGATCCCCGACATGGTCGGCCACACCTTCGCCGTGCACGACGGTCGGCGTCACGTGCCGGTCTTCGTGAACGAGTCCATGGTGGGCCACAAACTCGGCGAGTTCGCCCCGACGCGGACCTTCCGCTTCCACGCGGGCCAAGAAAAGACGGGTAGGCGCTGATGAGCGGACCCAAGACCAACGAGCGGCCCGGCACCCGGGCGGTCCTGCGCGGCTATCACATGTCGGCGAGCAAGGCCCGCGTCGTGCTCGACCTCGTCCGTGGCCAGGACGTCACGACGGCGCGCGAGATCCTTGCGCTCACCAGTCGAGAAGCGGCCGACGTCGTCGGCAAGGTGCTCGCCTCCGCGGTGGCCAACGCCGTGAACAATGACGGCCAGTCGGCCGACGAGCTCTACGTGTCGGCGGCCTTCGCCGACGAGGGCACGACGATGAAGCGCTTCTCACCGCGCGCGCGTGGTCGCGCTGGCAAGATCCGCAAGCGCTCGTGCCACATCACGGTGATCGTGTCGCGACTCGACGACGAGCGCCTCGAGGTGCTGCGCGCCTCGCGCAGCGCCCAAGCGACCGCGTCACGCAGCCGTCGGGTCGCGTCCTCGCGTCGGCGCGCGGACCAGCAGGCCAGTCTGAACAAGCGCGTGGCCGAGGCCGGGGCCGAGGCCGAGCGCGAGGCCGAGCGCGAAGCGGCCAGTAGCGCCGAGGTGACCGAAGCCGAGACGCCCGAGGCGGTCGGGGTCGACGAGACGGCCGAGGCGGCCGGGGTCGACGAGACGGCCGAGGTCGTCGAGAACGAGGAGACGGAGAAGTAGATGGGTCAGAAGGTAAATCCCTACGGGTTCCGTCTCGGCATCACGACCGACTGGAAGTCGCGCTGGTTCAAGGAGAAGGGGTACAAGGATCTCGTCATCGAGGACTGGAAGATCCGCGACTACCTCACGCGCCAGCTCGAGAGCGCGGCGGTGAGCCGCATTGAGATCGAGCGCAACTCGGATCGCATCCGCGTGGATATTCACACCGCGCGCCCAGGCATCGTGATCGGCCGACGCGGTGGCGAGGCCGACCGACTGAAGAAGGACCTCGAGAAGATCACGGGTCAGAAGAACAAGATCTCGCTCAACATCCAAGAGATCAAGCAGCCCGAACTCGACGCCGCGCTGATCGCCCAGGGGATCTGCGATCAGCTGATTCGCCGGGTGGCCTTTCGACGAGCGATGAAGCGCGGGATCCAGACGGTCCAGAAGGCGGGCGCCCTCGGCGTGCGCATTCAGGCCTCGGGTCGACTCGGCGGCGCCGAGATGTCTCGTCGCGAGTCCTACCGCGAGGGACGCGTGCCGCTGCACACGCTGCGCGCCGATATCGACTACGGCTTTCGCGAGGCCCGCACCTCGACCGGACGCATCGGCGTCAAGGTGTGGATCTACAAGGGCGACATCCTGCCCTACCAGCTCACCAACGACGAGAAGATCGTGCGCGAGGCCGCCATGGCCGCCGGCGACGCCGTACCGGTTGGGACCACCGCGCCCAAGGGCGTCGTGCGCGCGGGCGGCGGTCGCCGGCGCGCCCCCGAAGCCGGGGCCGAGGCCGCGTCGGTGATGCCGGTCGAGCCCGTGGACGCGGCGCCGGTCGACCTTCTGGTTGCGCCCGACGACGTCGAGCGTCGCCTCAGCGTCGAAGAAGAGATCGAGCGCCGCACCGCCACCGAGCACACGGACACGCCGCACTTTCGCAAGGAGGTGGAGTAGCCATGTTGATGCCCCGTAAGGTCAAGCACCGCAAGCAACAGCGTGGCCGGATGGCCGGTATGGCCAAGGGTGGCACCGAACTCACCTTCGGCGACTTTGGCATTCAGGCCATGGAAGCCGGCTGGATCACCGCTCGCCAGATCGAGGCGGCGCGCATCGCGATGACCCGTCACGTGCGCCGCGGCGGCAAGGTGTGGATCCGGGTCTTCCCGGACAAGCCCGTGACCCAGAAGCCGGCCGAAACCCGCATGGGTTCGGGCAAGGGAAACCCGGAGTTCTGGGTTGCCGTGGTCAAGCCCGGCCGCGTGATGTTCGAGCTCGGTGGGGTCGACGAGGCCCTGGCGCGCGCCGCGATGGAGCGCGCCATTCAGAAGCTGCCGATCAAGGCGAAGTTCGTCGTGCGCCCCGGGACTCACGGCGCCCCGGAGGTGATGATCTGATGGCCAAGACCAGTGAGCGACTGGCCGAGCTTCGTCAGCTCGGCGACGCTGAGCTCATCGAGCGTCTCGGCGAGACCCGACGGGCGCTGTTCAACCTGCGCTTTCAGCTGGCCACCGGCCAGCTCGACGACTCGGCGCGCCTGCGCGAGGTGCGCAAGGACATCGCGCGACTCGCCACGTTCGTGCGCGAGCGCGAGATCGCGGCCGCCGAGGCCCAAGGAGAGGGTGAGTGATGACTGAGGAGTCCACCAACGTGACGCGCGAGAACCCCCGCAAGGTGCGCGAGGGCATCGTCGTGTCCGACAAGATGAACGCCACGCTGGTCGTCGCCGTGAACGAGCGGGTGAGCCACCCGCGCTACGGCAAGACGGTCCAGCGCACCAAGAAGCTCTACGTCCACGACGCGGCCAACGAGGCCAAGGTGGGTGACCGCGTTCGGGTCCAGGAGACCCGGCCGCTGTCCAAGCTCAAGCGGTGGCGCCTGACCGAGATCGTGGAGCGTGCGCGATGATTCAGCAAGAGTCTCGTCTCAAGGTCGCCGACAACTCGGGCGCGAAAGAAGTGCTCTGCATCCGGGTGCTCGGCGGCTCGCGCCGTCGATACGCCTCCATCGGGGACGTCTTCATCGCAACGGTCAAGGACGCGATCCCCGGTGCGGCGGTGAAGAAGGGCGACGTGGTGCGCTGCGTCGTCGTGCGCACCGCCAAGGAGAAGCGTCGCCCCGACGGCTCCTACATCAAGTTCGACGAGAACGCGGCCGTACTGATCAACGACCAGCTCCAGCCGCGCGGAACGCGCATCTTCGGTCCGGTCGGACGCGAGCTGCGTGACAAGAAGTTCATGCGAATCATCTCGCTGGCGCCGGAGGTGCTGTGATGAAGATCCACAAGGGTGACGAAGTGCTCGTGATCGCGGGCAAGTTCCGCGGCGAGCGCGCCGTCGTCGAAGAGGCGCGCCCCCAGAGTGACCGGGTGGTGCTCGACGGACTCAACATCGCCAAGCGTCACACCAAGCAGACCGGCGCCATGATGCAGGCCGGGATCATCGACAAGCTGATGCCCCTGCACGTGTCCAACGTCGCGCTCTGGTGCGACGCCCACAAGGGGCCGGCCAAGATCGGCTACCGCGACGCCGACGGCGCCAAGGTGCGCGTCTGTCGCAAGTGTGGGGAGGTGCTGTGAGTCAGCGACCACGTCTCAAGGTTCGCTACGACGACGAGATCCGCGCGGCGCTGCGCGACGAGTTGGGACTCGCCAACGTCATGCAGGTGCCGCGGCTGGAGAAAATCGTGATCAACTCCGGCGTCGGGCGGGCCACCCAGCAGGCCTCACTGCTCGAGGGCGCTCAGCGCGACCTCGAGATGATCACCGGCCAGAAGCCGGTGGTCACCCGGGCCAAGAAGTCGATCGCCAGCTTCAAGCTGCGCGAGACCCAGCCGATCGGCGTGAAGGTGACCCTGCGCGGCGACCGCGCCTGGGAGTTCTTCGACCGGCTGCTGAGCCTCGCGATCCCGCGAATCCGGGACTTCCGCGGGCTGTCCGCGAAGTCCTTTGACGGGCACGGGAACTACACCTTCGGGGTCAACGACCAGTTGATCTTCCCGGAGATTGACTACGACAAGATCGACACGCCGCGCGGTTTCGACATCACGATCGTCACCACGGCGGCGACCGACGAGCAGGGCCGCGCGTTCCTACGCGCGTACGGCTTCCCCTTCAAGCAGGAGACTCGATAGATATGGCCAAGAAGTCGCTTCGAATCAAGCAGCAGCGAACCCCGAAGTTCTCGACGCGCGCCTACACGCGCTGCGAGCGCTGCGGACGACCACGCTCGGTCTACCGCAAGTTCGGGCTGTGCCGAATCTGCCTGCGCGCGATGGTGCACGCGGGCGAGGTGCCGGGCGTCACCAAGGCGAGCTGGTAGGAGGCCCCATGACGATGACCGACCCCATCGCCGACATGCTCACGCGTATTCGCAACGCGAACGCGGCCATGTTCGACCACGTCGCCATGCCGAGCTCGAAGTTGAAGGAGAATCTCGCGACGCTCCTGGAGCGCGAGGGATTCATCTCCGGCTTCACCGTGACGCGCACCGAGGGCAAGCCGGGCGCGACGCTGCGCATCGAGCTGAAGTACTCGGCCGACCGCCAGAAGACCATCGTTGGTCTCAAGCGCGTCTCCAAGCCGGGTCTGCGAATCTACAAAAAGTCCGATCAGATGCCCAAGGTTCTCGGTGGCGTGGGCGTGGCCGTCGTCTCGACGAGCCACGGCCTCATGACCGACCGCGAGGCCCGACGGGCCAAGCTGGGCGGCGAGGTGCTGTGTTATGTCTGGTAACCGACCCGTGAACCTCCAGGAGGAAACCCATGTCGCGCATCGGTCGTAACCCGATCACGGTCCCCGCGTCGGTCACCGTCGACGTGAGCGGTGACGCGGTGACGGTGGCGGGCCCCAACGGAACCATGACGCGCACGTTGCCCGACGGGATCTCGATCTCGCGCGAGGGCGACGTGCTCAACGTCGAGCGGCGCAACGACGAGACGCGGTACCGCGCCCTGCACGGGCTGACGCGCACGCTGGTGGCCAACATGGTCACCGGGGTGACGACGGGCTGGACCCGTGAGCTCGAGATCATCGGCGTGGGCTACCGCGCGGCGGCCAACGGCCCCGACGCGATCGACCTGGCGCTGGGCTTCAGTCACCCCGTCACCTTCAACGCACCGGCGGGCGTGACCTTCGAGGTGCCCTCGCCGACGCGCGTGATCGTCAAGGGCGCCGACAAGGAGGTCGTGGGCCAGGTGGCCGCGACGATCCGCAAGATCCGCAAGCCCGAGCCCTACAAGGGCAAGGGCGTGCGCTACCTCGGCGAGAAGGTGCTGCGCAAGGCTGGAAAGGCGGCGAAGTGATGGCCCGGTCGACTCGTGAACTACGTCAGCGGCGCCACGCGCGCCTGCGCAAGCGCCTGGCCGGGACCGCCGCTCGCCCGCGCGTCGCGGTGAGCCGCACCAACAAGCACATCTCGGCCCAGATCATCGACGACGAGTCGGGGCGCACCCTGGCCGCGGCCTCGTCGGTGGAGCCGTCGTTGCGTGGCGCCAGTGGCGGCAACGTCGAGGGCGCCAAGGCCGTCGCGGCCGTGCTCGCCGAGCGCGCCCACGCGGCCAACATCACCGTCGTGGTCTTCGACCGCGGGGGCTTTGACTACCACGGCCGGGTGGCCGCCTTCGCCGACGCGCTGCGTCAGGCGGGACTGGAGTTCTAATGGATTTAGAGCAGTTTGAAGAGCGCACGATCAAGGTCAATCGCGTGTCCAAGGTCGTCAAGGGTGGCCGCCGGTTCTCCTTCACCGCGCTGATGGTCATCGGTGACGGCAAGGGCAAGGTCGGTCTCGGCTACGGCAAGGCGAAAGAGGCCGGGCTGGCCGTCCAAAAGGGTATCGAAGAGGCGCGCAAGAACCTCTTCGAGGTGCCGCTGGCCGGCTCGACGATCGTCTACCCGGTGATCGGGAGTTCCGGCGCCGGTCGCGTACTGATGAAGCCCGCCGCCCCCGGCACCGGGGTCATCGCCGGCGGCGCCGCGCGGGCCATCCTCGAGATGGCCGGCGTGAAGGACATCATCGCCAAGTCGCTGGGATCCTCTAACGGGATCAACGTCGCCCACGCGACCATCGAGGGACTCAAGCAGTTGCGTCGCCCCGAGGCGATCGCGGCCCAGCGCGGTCGAGCCCTCGACGACGTCATCCCCTCGGGGACCCTGCGTGCCTACCGCGAGCGTCAGCGCGAGGGTGACCTCTTTAAGACGGAGTTGAGCCATGGCTAAGTTGAAGGTGACCCAGATCCGATCGTCGATCGCCACCAAGCCCAAGCACCGCGGTACGCTGCGCGCGCTGGGGCTGCGCGGCATCGGCCAGTCCAACGTGCTGCCCGATCGACCCGAGATTCACGGGATGATCGCTCGTGTGCCGCACCTGATTAGCGTGGAAGAGGTGTCCGAATGAAACTGCACGAGCTCCAGCCGCCCGCGGGTTCGACGCACCGCAAGAAGATCGTTGGGCGCGGCATCGGTGGCCACGGCGGCAAGACCGCCGGACGCGGCACCAAGGGTCAAAAGGCCCGTCGCCAGATCCCGGCCGGTTTCGAAGGCGGCCAGTTGCCATTGATGCAGCGGGTGCCCAAGTTGAAGGGCTTCACCAACCCCTTCCGCGTCGCCTACACGCCGGTCAACCTCGACGCGATCACCGCGCTGGGCGTGGACGCGGTCACCCCCGAGGTGCTCGTGGCGCGGGGTCTCGCGCGCAAGAACGACCTCGTGAAGGTGCTCGGTCGCGGCTCGCTCGATCGCGCCGTTTCGGTGGCGGCCCACGGCTTCTCCAGCGCCGCGCGCGCGGCCATCGAGGGAGCCGGCGGCAGCGTCACCGTGCTCGACAAGCCCTTCGCGGTGCGCCCCCCGGCGGCCGGTAACCAGCACCAGAACCGGTAGCGTCGCCGTGCTGCGTCGACTCGGGAACATCTTTCGCGTACCGGACCTGCGCAACAAGGTCATCTTCACGGTCGCCATCATCTGCCTCTACCAGCTCGGCGCCAACCTGCCGATCCCCGGCGTGAGCTGGTCCCAGGTTCAGGTGCTGCAGTCCAAGGCGGGCGCGAGCGGCGTGCTCGGGTTCTTGAACCTCTTCTCGGGTGGCGCCCTGACCCGACTCGCCGTCTTCGGCCTCGGGGTCATGCCCTACATCACGAGCTCGATCGTGATCCAGCTGCTGACCACGGTCATTCCGAAGCTCACCGAGTGGCGTGACCAGGGGGCGGTCGGCGAGAAGCGCATCACCCAGACGACCCGCTACCTGACCATCGGGCTCGCGCTGCTGCAGTCGACGGGACTCATCTACGCCTTCCACGGCCACGACCAGGCGCTGCTGGGCTTTAACATCGACCTGATTCCCAAGTTCAACCTGTGGCTCGGGCTCTTCATGGTGGCGATCATGACGGCCGGCACCGCCTTCGTCATGTGGCTCGCCGAGCTGATCACCCAGCGCGGGGTCGGCCAGGGCATGAGCCTGCTGATCTTCGCCAACGTCGTAGCCGGCCTGCCCTCGGGCGGCCGCGCCGTCTACGCCGAGGGCGGACCGGTGAAGTTCTTCACGATCGTCGTGATCTCGATCGCCCTGCTGGTGCTGATCGTCTTCATGGACAACGGTCAGCGGCGCATCCCGGTGACCTTCGCGCGCCGCGTCGTGGGACGCAAGGAGATGGGCGGGAACTCGACCTACATCCCCCTGAAGGTGAACCAGTCGGGCGTGATCCCGATCATCTTTGCCTCCTCGGTGCTCTACATCCCGATCCTGCTCTCCAACGTTGTGCCGTGGGCCGGCTTTCAGCGCTTCGTGAACTCGTCGCTGCAGCCGACCAGCTTCTTCTACATCGCCTCGGACTTCTTGCTGATTCTCGCCTTCACGTTCTTCTACGTCTACATCGCCTTCGAGCCCCACCAGCAGGCCGAGCTGCTGCGCCAGCAGGGCGGGTTCGTGCCGGGAATCCGTCCGGGCCTGCCGACCGAGAAGTACTTCGCCAAGATGCTCTCGCGTATCACCACGGTCGGTGCGCTGTTCTTGGCCGGTGTGGCGGTCGTGCCCTCGGTGCTGATGGCGCTGTGGCACATCAACCGCTTCCCCTACTACGGCACGACACTGCTGATCGCGGTGGGCGTGGCGCTCGAGACGATGCGTCAGATTGACAGCCAGCTCATGATGCGCAACTACGAGGGCTTCCTCAGGCGCTGATCGTGAGCCGACTGATCCTCGTGATCCTGGGCAAGCAGGGTGCCGGCAAGGGCACCCAGGGTCGCCGGCTGGCTGCGACCTACGCGGTGCCCCACGTGTCAACCGGCGACATCCTGCGCGCCGCGGTGAAGGCCGCGACGCCGGTCGGTCGCGAAGTTGCGGCGGTGCTCGAGGCGGGCGAGCTGGTCAGCGACGACCTGGTCAACCGGCTGGTCGAGGAGCGCTTCGAGGAACCCGACGCCGCGGGCGGCGCGCTGCTAGATGGCTACCCGCGGACCCTGGCCCAGGCCGAGGCCCTCGAGGCCATCTTGGGCCCGAGCGGCGTGACGCTCTGTGTGAACTTAGAGGTCCCCGTCGAACTGGTGAGCGAGCGTCTCTCGGCGCGCCGGGTGTGCGTCGACTGCGGCGCCATCTACCGCGACGTCGATCCCGAGGCCCGGTCCGGCATCTGCTCGGTCTGCGGCGGTCGGGTCGTCCAGCGTGCCGACGACCGGCCCGAGGCGATTCGCCAGCGCCTCGAGGTCTACGAGCGTGACACCGCGCCGTTGCTCGACTTCTACCGCGATCGGGGCCTGCTGGTCAACGTGGACGGCGCGCGCGAGGCCGACGAGGTCACCGCGACGATACGGGGCGCGATCGACGAGCGCATCGCGCGATGAGGCGTTCGGCCGACGAGCTCGCCAAGATGCGCCGCGCCGGTCGCGTGGTGGCCGAGATGCACGCGGCGACGCGCGCGGCGATTCGCCCCGGCGCAACCACGCGCGAGCTCAACGAGGTGGCCGTCGCCGTGCTCGAGCGTCGCGGGGCGCGCTCGAACTTCCTCGGCTACCACGGATTCCCGGCGGTGATCTGCACTAGTCCCAACGACATGATCGTCCACGGCATCCCCGGCGAGCTGGTCCTCGAAGAGGGTGACATCATCTCGGTGGACTGCGGGGCGATCATCGAGGGCTACCACGGCGACGCGGCCTACACGACCGGGGTCGGCGAGATCGACGCCGCGTCGCGCCGGCTCATCGAGGTGACCGAGCGCTCGCTGTGGGCCGGGATCGACGAGCTGGTGGTCGGCCACCGACTGCACGAGGTTGGTCGGGCGGTCCAGCGCGTCGCCGAGGCCGCCGGGTACTCGGTCGTGCGCGAGTACGTCGGTCACGCCATCGGCACGGCCATGCACGAAAGCCCCCAGGTGCCCAACTACTGGCCCGGCACACCCGGCCCGACGCTGAAGAGCGGCATGGTCTTCGCCGTGGAGCCGATGGTGAACCTCGGCGGCTTCGAGACCTACACCCTCGACGACGGGTGGAGCGTGATGACCGCCGACGGCTCGCGTTCAGCGCACTTCGAGCACACGATCGCGGTGACCGACGACGGTCCCGAGGTCTTCACGCTCGAGTAGCGATCGCGGCCCACCGCGCGACCGCCTCGCCGAGGCGCGCGGTCGCGCCGGGCGTGCGCGACCCCCACCAGAAGAGGTCGCGGCCGTCGACCAAGACGACGGGGGCGACCGTCTCGAGCTCGCGGCGGTGGCGCTCGGCGAAGGGGTAGGGCTCACTGGGCGCGAGCACCACGTCCGGTCGGGCCTCGGCCATGGCCGCGAGGTCAACGCGCGGGTACGCGCCTCGATCGGCGAGCACGTTGGCGACGCCCACCGCCGCCAGGAGCGAGGTCGCGTAGGTGGGCCCCCCCAGGGCGACCCACGGGCGACGCCAGATCGGCACGGCCACGCGCACGCGTACCGGCGGCCTCGCGGGTCGCGGTGGTGAGGACCACTCGACGCCGACGGCCGCGGCGAGGCCGGCGAGGGCGTCGTCGAGGTCGCCGAGGGACCGAACGGCGCAGGCGTACACGGCGAGGCCCAGGCCGACCAGGGCCTCGTAGTCCTCACGGCGGTTCTCCTCCTCGTCGAGCACGACGAGGTCGGGTTCGAGTGCCGCGATGGCCGCGAGGTCGGGGTCCTTGGTGCCCCCGACGCGCGCGAGCCCGGCGAGCGCGCAGAACCGGGTGCCGGCGATCGGCGGGTGGCCCCAGTCGTCGAGGGTCTCGGTCAGTGACGGCACGAGACTGACGATGCGCACTCAGGCCTCGGGGTGCGCCCGGTCGTGGTAGCGCTGGGCGAAGAGCGCCGCCTCGGTTCGCCGCTGGAAGCCGAGCTTGGCGAGCAGGTTCGAGACGTAGTTCTTCACCGTCTTCTCGGCGAGGAACATCTCGGCCGCGATCTCACGGTTCGAGAGGCCCTCGCTCAGCAGTTCGAGGATCCGACCCTCTTGGTGGCTGAGGCTCTCGAGTCGAATGTCCTCAGATAGCTGGCGGCGCAGGCGCTCGCGGGCTCGCTCGATCTGGTCGGCGCTGAGCAGCATCTCCCCAGCGGCGACGCGGCGGATGGAGTCGACGAGGTCGTCACCGCGCACGTTCTTCAAGACGTAGCCCTTGGCCCCGGCGAGCACCGAAGCCGACAGCGCTTCGCTGTCGGCGAAGGACGTGAGCATCACGCAGGCGAGGTCGAGACGTCGGTCGCGCAGGGTGCGACAGAGGTCGACGCCGCTGCCGTCGGGCAGGCGAACGTCGAGCACCGCTACGTCAATCGCGTCCACGTCGACGGCCTCGGCCTCGGCGATCGAGCCGGCCTCGGCGACCACCGCGAGGTCGTCGTGAGACTCGAGGAGCTCGCGCAGGCCCCGTCGCACGATCTCGTGATCGTCGACGAGCAGCAGCCTGATCACGTCAGTCGAGACGCTGGGCGGTCCACCGCACCAGTGTGCCACGCCCGGGGGTGGCGTCGACCGTGACGTCGCCGCCCAGTTCGCGGGCCCGGCTGCGCAGGTTGCGCAGTCCGCGACCCGGTCCTACCGTGGTCGCGAAGCCGACGCCGTTGTCGCGCACCAGCAGGGTGAGCCACGGTCCATCGACGTCGAGCTCGACGTCGGCCTCGCTGGCCTGGGCGTGGCGCGCGACGTTGGCGAGGGTCTCGCGCAGCGCCTGGAGCGTGTGTCGCGCGCAGCGCGAGGACGTCACCAGGTCGGTGTCGGGGGGTAGGCGCAGGGCGACCTTGATGCCGAGCCGGGCGCCGACCTCGTCGCACATCTCGCGCACCCGGGCGGCCAGGTTCGTGCCGTCGACGTCGTCGCGGTCGATCTCGAAGATGGTGGTGCGGATCTCTTGCACGGTGGCGTCGAGCTCGTCCACGGCGCGGTTGATCCGCTCGCGGTCGGCGGCTTCGAGGTTCGAGGCGAGGGTGAGCTGCAGGGCCAGCCCGACGCCGAAGAGCCGCTGGATGACCGTGTCGTGTAGGTCGCGCGCCAGCCGCTCGCGTTCGTCGCTCAGGGTCAGCTCGCGCAGGTGGTGGCGCAGCGTTGCCTGGTCGATCACCAGCCCCGCCGCTCGGCCGAAGGCCTCGACGAGCACCTCGTCGTCCTCGTCGAAGGGCCGGTCGTCGCTTCGATCGGCGAGGTAGAGGTTGCCAAAGACGTGTCCGTCGCCGGTCGTGACGGGCACGCCGAGGAAGTGTCGCATGCGTGGGTGGTGGTCGGGGAACCCGACGGCACCGGGGTGCTGGGCGAGGTCGTCCACGCGAACCGGCGACGTGGCGAGCGTCGTCTCGCCGAGCACCCCGCGGCCGTGGGGGTCCGAACCGATCCGCTCCCGGGTGCCCGGGTCAACGCCGTAGGTGACGAAGCGCGACAGGGTCGGGGCCTGCGCGCCGAGCACGCCGAGTGCGCCGTAGCGCGCGCCGACCAGCTCGCTCGCGGTCTGGACGATGAGCTGGAGCAGGTCGGTCAGGTCGGCGTCGGCCTCGATCAGCAGCATCGCGTCGATCAGCGCGTGGAGCCTCGCGGGATCGGTGATTCGATGAAAGGGCACGTTTCAGTCTGGCACGCTGGTGCGGCGCCTACCCGACCCGCTCGCCCGAGACGATGGTGAGCGGCAGTGCGATCAGGGTTGCGCCGCTGGCGATGGCCCGGGTCAGGGGCGCCGAGAGGGCCGGGTCGCCCGAGGGCTCGACCGCGATGCCCGAGCCCATGACCGACCAGGTCGCGCCGTCGGACTCGAGGCCATCGATCTGGACCGAGAGCACGTCGCCTCGTCGCGCGGCGACGATGACCGCCTCCTCGGCGCTGGCGAGCAGGAGCTGGTGGTCGTCCACGACGGCGATGCGCGCCGGCAGGGCGGCCGGCAGGCAGCGAACCGAGATCACCACGCGCGCGAAGTCGGCCTGGCGAAGTCGCCGCAGGCACTCAGCGCGCGCGAGGGTGGTGCGCCGCACGCGGTCCCCCGGTACACTCATGACCACAGCATGAACTGACTTTTGGCGCCCTCACTAGGGCCGGGGGTCACAAATTGGCTCCGTGGACCGCTCGGCGCCGGTTCGGTGGGTCCCGCTTTTGGGTAGTGGCCTAGTTTGAGAAACTCTGGAGGGGCAAGCATGCGACCATGCGGTTAGCCTTTGAATCGTGAAGAAGACTCCCAAGAAGGGCGACTCGGCACAGAGGGCTTGGGCTGTCGTGCAAGAGGCTACGAGCGAAACACCCGCGAAACCCAGGACCGATGAGCGGATTGTTAAAGGCGCGAGTAAGGGCGGTAAGGCGCGGGCGTCGAAGTTGACGGCCAAGCAGCGTTCGGAGATCGCCAAGAAGGCCGCAGCCACTAGGTGGGTGAATCGCGACGGGTTTCCGGGAGACTAAATCATTTCCAAAACGGCCAGACCTTCTGACTCGTTGGCTGAATAGTAGTGAGCCTCGAACTCGACTGGCGGCACGTCGCCGAGTGACTCATGAATTC
>JAJZBX010000084.1 GCA_021846325.1 Actinomycetes bacterium
GTCCGCTGGTATAGAAGGCCGCCCGATTGACCGAAGGCATCTCGCTCAAACGGGTGGCGCACAGGCTGAAGGCGTCGTCCCAGGAGATCGGCACGTAGTGGGTGGCCCCACGGGCGAGGTACATCGGCTCGGTGAGTCGACCGTGGCCCTCGAGTTCGTGGTCGGACTGCGCGCGCAACTGATCGACCGAGTGCGTGGCGAAGAAGTCCCGTCCCACCCGGTCCCGGGTTGCCTCCCAGGACACGGCCTTCGCGCCGTTCTCACAGAACTCGGCGTGCGAGCGATGTCCCGCGTCGGGGTCGGGCCAGGCGCAACTGGGACAGTCGAAGCCGCCGACTTGATTGAGCGATCGCAGCGCCTGCGCACCGCGCACCACACCCATCTCCGAGATCGCCCGCTGCAGCGACAGGCGCACCGCGACCCGTCCGACCGCGACCGATTCGGGCGGGTGTACTTCAATGGCGTCGTCTGGCTGATCCACGTTGACTTTCCGCCCAACGGCCCGCTCGAAAAACGGTCCGTCTCGCGGCGGCCCCCCAAGGGCGACCCTACCGCGAGCCGTGGCCCGCCGGCCGGCCACCACGTTTCCCCCGGGTGACGGCGTGAACGACCGGTAATCTCTCCTACGTGTCAGCCTCGTCACACCAATCTTTCGACGATCGACGGCTACCGAGTCCTTTACGACTCGGCGACGACCGATGATCTCGTTCGACGAAGCACGCTCCTTCGTCCTTTCGCGTCTCGAGCCGCTCGCCCCGGTCGAGCGCGCGCTCGCCGAGGCGATCGGCCTCGTCGCGGCGAGCACCGTAACGGCGACCGAGCCCGCTCCCAGTTTCGTAAATTCGGCGATGGACGGCTTCGCCGTCCGTGCCAGTGACGTGACGAGCGCGACGCGACTTCGCGTCGTCGATTCGGTCTTCGCCGGTGAGACGAGCGCCGCCGTCGTGGGCGATGGCGAGGCGATGCGGATCATGACCGGCGCTCCCCTGCCGGTGGGCGCCGATAGCGTCTGCCCGCGCGAGGACGTGATCGTTGAGGCCGACGGACAGTACGTGCGCATCGGCCGACCGGTCGCCCTCGGCGACTGCGTGCGGCACGTGGGCGAGGACCTTCGCGTCGGCGAAACCCTCGTTCGCCCCGGTGACGTCATCGACCCGGCCCTGCTCGGCGCGCTCGCCGGCCAGGGAGTCACCGCGCTCAGCGTTCAGCGGGTACCCCTCGTCGGCGTGCTCTCGACCGGCAACGAACTCATCGACGCAGCGGCGCGCCCCGGCCCGGGTCAGATTCGCGACTCCAACCGCCCGACCCTGCTCGCCGCGCTGCGTCAGTCGGGGATGGCGACGCTCGACCTCGGCATCGTGCGTGATTCCAAGGCGGACCTGCGCGCGGCCTTCGAGCGCGCGCGTTCGACGTGCGACGCGGTGATCTCCACCGGTGGCGTGAGCGCCGGCGACGCCGATTTCGTGAAGGTCGTTCTCGGCGAGCTCTTCGCCGAGAGCGCGCGTTCGATGCAGGTCGCGATCCGCCCCGGTAAGCCCTTCACCTTCGCCTACGACGAGTCGTCCAACACGCCCTTCTTCGGCCTCGCCGGAAACCCCGTCTCGACGCTCGTGGGTTTCGAATTGTTCGTTCGCCCGGCGCTGTTACGTCTCGCGGGCCGACGTGACATCGAACGCGCCACCGTGTCAATGGTGCTCGACTGTGACCTCGTGCGCGAACGAGACGGCAAGATCCACCTCATCCACGGCGTCTGTCGGATCCACGACGACGGTGTCATACACGTTGAGCGGCTGGCCCGGCGCGGATCGCACCTGCTCTTCGCCATCGCCCGGGCCAACTGTCTCGTTCTCGCGCCCGACGGCGACGGCGCCACCATCGGCGACACGGTGCGCGCGATGATTCTCGACGACAGTCAGCTGAACGCCATCACCGAGTCCGCTCGCCCCCGGTAGCGTCTCGACCGTCGCCGGGCGCGTCGAGTTCGGCCCACCAGCGTGGGGCGTGGCGCTTCGCCCAGGATTCGCTGACGCGTCCGCGCACCATTGACGCGAGCGCCTCACGATGCGAGAGCGCCATGACGATGTGTCCGACGACCACGAGCACGAGCAACCAGGCGAAGGTGTCGTGGACGAACGTCGCACCCGACCGCCACGACACCGGTACCAGGCTGAACCACTTCAAGACGACCCCGGTGATGAACAAGACCACCGAGCTGGCCGCGACCACGACGGCGTTGAGCTTCTGGCCCGGATTGAACTTGTCGGCGGCGTTCTCTGCTCGACCCCACGACCCGATCCACGCCACCTCGGATCGGGTCCACTCGTTCACCCGGCGCAGGTCGCGACGGAGACGACGTCCCCCCGGGAGCACCATCGCCACCACGAAGGGCACCGGCAGCGCGAGTCCCGTCCACAGGTGGATCTGTTCGACGGTGAATCGGGGCAGGTCCAGTCCGAAGAGCGAGCCGTAGTAGAGCGGAATCGCCGTGGCGAACAGGACGGTAAAGAGGGCCGCGCTCGTCCAGTGCACCACCCGCTCGAGGGCGTCAAAGCGCACGAGACCGCGCTGCGCCACGGCGGCGTCGGAGCCCTCGACAGTCACGTGAGACCAGGGTTTGGATTGGTGGGTCCCGTCGAGCCGTCGAGCCAGCCGTTCACGGGGTACCCGTTCTTCTCCCAGTAGCCGGGCTCGACGGCGTCCACGACGCGGATGGCCGAAAGCCACTTGAGGGATTTGTACCCGTACATTGGGGCCACGTAGAGCCGTACTGGGCCGCCGTGCTCGACCGTGATGGGCGCGTCGAGCATGCGATAGGCGACGATCACGTCGGGCAGGCGGGCCTGGTCGATGGTGAGGCTCTCGGTGTCGGCCCCGTCATAGGACTCGAAGGTGACCGCGACGGCGGACGCGTGCGCCCCGACCACGTCGAGCAGATGCGCGAGCGATACGCCCTTCCAGGCGACGTCGGGGACGCGCCATCCCGTGACGCACTGAAAGGCCGTCACCATCGACGTCGCGGGCATCGCGACCAGGTCGTCGAAACTGAAGGTCGTTGGGTGATCGACGAGGCCGCTCACCGCCAGGCGGTACTTCGACGTCGAGATGACCGGGAAGTCGCCGTTGATCGAGTAGATCCGAAAGCGGTCACCCCCCGGCAAC
>JAJZBX010000085.1 GCA_021846325.1 Actinomycetes bacterium
CTGATCCGGGGATCCTCACAGCCGCCACCGCCGGGGCGCAACTCGTAGGGAGCCTCGGGTTCGAGGGCGACGCCGAGGCGTTCGACTCCCCGTGGCTCGCCGTCGTCGTCGAAGATGACCTTCATGATCCCGATGCGCGAGTAGTTTCCCGCGGCCACCATCCTTGGGAAGAGGTAGAGCTCACCGTCGGGGCTGCGGACCGCGGCGGGGTTGAGTACGCCCTCGACCTCGTAGGGGTTTCCTGCTTCGGGCTCGATGACCAGGTCGAGTGGACGCATGACGAAGTCACTCATGACAACACCGTGGCCGTGATCTGCTCGGCCCCGTCGCCGAGGCACGCGATCACGGTCTGGATGACCCGGGCCGTTTCGTCGGGCCCGGTGACCAGGATCGAGTCGACCCCCGCGGCTTGGACCGGGTAGTCGTTGCCACCCTCGAAGATGGCGTCGCCGGCGAAGAGCATCTCGTCTGTTGTGATGCCCAATTGTTCGGTGAGCTTGGCGATGCCGTAGGCCTTGTCGATGCCGGGCTTGGTGATGTCAATCGACGTGGTTCCACCCATATGGATGGCGAAGTCTGGAAGCAAGGGTTGAAGGATTTCGACGATTGTGGTTCGTTTGGCGAAATCGGGGTCCCAACGCTCTTTTTCGCTGAGCGGCGCTTCCTGGCCCAGTGCCGACAGGGTGATCTGGCTGCCCCGGTTCTCGATCGCCTCACCCCACACCTTCGTTGCGGCGAGTCCCGATTCGTCGAGCGCACGCTGCAGCGACGTGATAATGGTCCGTTGCTCGTCGTCGCTGAAGTTCTCGGCGTACAACTCGCGCCATCCCTGGTCGTAGCGAAAGAACCGGGTGCCGTTGGTCGGCAGCAGGAAGAGTCGCTCGAAGTGATCGTTCGTGTCGAGCTGCGCCAGTAGTTGCTGCTCGAACTGGGGCCACGCGCCGCCCGAGATCACGGCGACGCTCATCGTTCGAAGCAGCGCGGTGAGCAAGGTGGCAATCGGGCGACTCAGCGGCGACTTGCTCGGAGCCAGCGTCCCGTCGAGGTCGAACACGAAGAGTCGCTTCGAGCGGCGAGCGCCGTCGGACGGGGCTCGCACTGGATGGTGTGATTGCTGTGGCACCTGCACCCCCTGGGCGTCTCGTTCATCACGTCTTCGTCGGTCGCGTGCGATGCCCTTTGCCCGGACGTCGCATCGAGTAAGTAAGCACCTCATATCTCCGACGTCACCCGGGTCAGGCGCTCGACGCCGCACGGTGCCGCGCCGACGCCGAGTCAGAAATCTTCTGGCCCCGTGCGAACCGCAACTCAGCGATGTAGGGAGGCTACCGTGCTCGTCCGGCCCAGCGTGCGTCACCAATCAACGCGAGTCGGCTGACCACTGGCGCCGTCCATTCCTCGACTCGTCGCGATTGACCACGCTGCTACGCGCGATCAAAGTCATCCACGATGGGAATGATGTCATCCTCGCCGAAGTACGTCCCAGATTGGATCTTGATGAAGACGAAAGGCACGCCCGTACGTTTCTCGCAGCGGTGCGCCTAATTGATTTTGATATCGAGGCTGTGATCAGGTCGTAACCCAAACTGGTCGCCGTCGAGGTTCGCGAGGGTCGTGCCACGGACGAAGAGCCAATACTCGGCCCACTTTTCGTGACGCTGATTCCCCTCCGCTTGCTCGGATTAACGACAATTCGCTGGGCCTTGTGATCGGCCATGGTGTTATCGAGCACGTTAAACGTGCCTCACGATCGTTCATCGGAAGCCCGCCGGTCTGCCTTTTACAAACTTACGCACCGTCTCGTATCGTTCGGTCAGCTCGCTACTGGGTCACCGCTTGGGCAATGGTGTCATCACGGGGTTGCGACGTTGCCGCGGATCGGACCTTACTGTGACGTTGAACTCACCAAGCGGTGCCGTCGGTGGCGCCCGTAACCCATCGGTTGGAGTCCAAGTTCGTACAAGGAGCGACACTACGGTACGACGAACTTCAATGACGCCGTCGCAAAGGAACTATTCAGGCCACCCGTTGCGACGAGTACGCAGCCGTTGCGACAGGCGACGATATCGGTCACGTCGTTCGCCTTCGTCGCGGCTCGGTCCGACACGACGAATGTGTAGCGCCCCGAACCCGTCACGTCGGTGAGACCGAAGGTTTGCGCCGCCAACTGCTCACCGCATCCGCCCTCGTTGGCGTCGGCCGTAGTCGCGCACTCCGACAGAAAGAACTTCGCACCGATATCGAAACCCCGTACCCGCACGGTCACGGTCTCGCCGTTGTGCAGGTTGGTGGCCGGGGCTACGTACACCAGCGGCGTGCGGCCGGTGATACCTCGCGGACCAAGTTTGCGCACAACGTCAACCGCGATCTGACTCTCGGACCCACGGCGACAGGCCGGTGGGCGAAACACCGAGGGCGTGAATGTCGAAGCCCCGACTGAAAGGGAACGGCGCCACCCAGGAAAGTCGATCTCCATTCGACGCGGGACCTGCGCGAAGCCGCACCACTTCATCTCGACGATTGCCCAGGGATTGTTTGGCGTCATGACGACTGGCCCTCGTGGAGTCGCGAGTTCTGGCGTCCAACGGTAGGGCGACTCGGCGAACGCCAGCGGATGTCGCGTCGCGCTGAAGAGGTGGATCGTCGGTCGACCAGACAAGACGCACGAGTGCGGCGCATTAGTGCTGAGGGAGAGATCGGCGTAGGGGTTTCCTGGTGCGTTGAAAACGACCATCGTCTGTATGGCCGCCGGCGAACACACTGGGGTGGTGGCGCCGGCTACGTAGGACGATACGCCCGAACTGATTGGAATCGGCGAGAGTACTGCGATAACCGCCACAAGTACAGTTGCGAAGTTGATGTGTCGTCGTCGGCGCGTCACGGAATCGCTCCACGCGATGGCACTACCCTGATGCCGCGCCCGATGTAGGGTCCACTTCCCGTATCGAGAGACCAACCGAATTTCGCGTACGACGACTGAGACGACCGCGGAATCGTGAGCCTCATGGCGAAGCGTTCCGTTTGGTGGGACGTCACCGACGTCGCCTCGGCGCAGTTGAGCGCGAACGTTCTGACCTCGGGTCGGGCGCCCTTCACGTTCGGCACGAGGAAGATCGACTCGGTGAAGTTCGGACACGGCG
>JAJZBX010000023.1 GCA_021846325.1 Actinomycetes bacterium
TGCTCAACCTCGACGTGGTGCGCGCGATGAACGAGCGCCGGGTCACGATCACCTCCTTTGACCTGCTGCCGCGCATCTCGCGGGCCCAGTACATGGACGCGCTCTCGAGCCAGGCCACCGTCTCGGGCTACCGGGCGGCCCTCGCGGGGGCGACCTACTTCGACCGGTTCTACCCCCTGCTCACCACCGCCGCGGGCACCATCCGTCCGGCCAAGGTGCTGGTCATGGGCGTCGGGGTGGCCGGTCTGCAGGCGATCGCCACCGCGAAGCGCCTCGGGGCCAAGGTCCGCGCCTACGACGTTCGCTCGGCGGCGAAGGAAGAGGCCGAGTCGGCCGGCGCGGTCTTTGTCAAGCTCGGCGTCACGGCCGACGCCGCGGGCGGCTACGCCCGCGAGCTCACGGACGAGGAACGAAGCCAGCAGCAGGCCGCTCTCGTGAGTGAGGTCGCCAATGCCGACGTCGTGATCACGACGGCCGCCGTCCCCGGACGCAAGTCGCCGATCCTGGTCACGACCGCGATGGTCGAGGCGATGGGCGAGGGATCGCTCGTCATCGACATGGCCGCCGACGGCGGCGGCAACTGCGAGCTCACGGTCGCTGGCGAGGTCGTCACCCACGGTGGCGTGCGCGTCGTCGGACTGGCGAACCCGCCCGCCCAGATGGGCGCGCACGCGAGCTTCATGTTCGCCAACAACGTGCTGAAGTTGCTCGCGCTCTTCGGCGAGAAGGGCCAGCTCGCCCCCGACTGGTCCGACGAGGTCGTCGTGGGCGTGACGGTGGCCCGCGAGGGCGCGATCGCCCACGCGCCGACGGCCGAAGCGCTCGGCGTAGCGGTCGTCGCGATCACGGTGCCGGTCGAGGATTCCAAGGAGAGTGCGTGATGGGTAACGTCCTGCTGCAGTACGCGACGGTGTTGATGCTGGCGATCTTCGTCGGCATCGAGATCATCGCCAAGGTGCCGAGCATCTTGCACACCCCGTTGATGAGTGGCTCGAACGCGATCCACGGGGTCATCCTCGTCGGCTCGATGCTCATCCTCGGCGGTGCGACGACGAACCTCCAGGAGATCCTCGGCTTCCTCGCGGTCATCCTCGCCACTTTGAACGTGGTCGGCGGCTTCGTGGTGACCGACCGGATGCTCGAGATGTTCAAGCCCAAGGCGAAGCCCGCCGCGAAGAAGGAAGAGGTGGCTCAGTGAGTCGCGAAACACTCATCGACCTGCTCTACCTGTTCTCGGCGACGACCTTCGTCTTGGCGCTGAAGGGCCTCGGCAGTCCCAAGCGGGCCCGCCAGGGCAACATGGTCGCGGCCTTCGGGATGTTGGTGGCGATCGTGGCGACGTTCTTCAAGTACGTCGACGGCCACCACCTGTACCACGTGCCGCTCATGCTGCTCGGGATGTTCATCGGTCTGATCGTCGCGGTGCCGGTGGCGCGCTTCGTGAAGATGACCGCCATGCCCCAGCTCGTGGCGATCTTCAACGGCGTGGGCGGCGGGGCCGCCTCGCTGGTGTCGATCACCGAGTTCGTGCACATCAAGTCGACCCACCCGGCGACCTACGTCACCCTTGAGGTGCTGCTCGGCGTCTTGATCGGCACCGTCTCCTTCGCCGGCTCGGCGATCGCCTTCGCGAAGCTCCAGGAGCTCATGACCGGCCGCCCGGTCACCTACCCCGGCCAGCAGGTCATCAACGGCATCGTCGGACTGGCGTCGGTCGCGGTCATCGTCACGATCCTCGTGACCGCGTCCGAGCCCCTGCTCTGGGTGCTGCTCGCGCTCGCCTTCGTGCTCGGCGTGATCTTCGTGCTGCCGATCGGTGGGGCCGACGTGCCCGTGCTGATCTCGCTGCTCAACGCCTTCACCGGTCTCGCCGTCGCGGCCTCGGGCTTCACGCTCGGCTCGAACCTCTTGATCGTCGCCGGTACCCTGGTCGGCGCCTCGGGTATCTTGCTCACCCGCCTGATGAGCAAGGCCATGGGCCGCAGCCTCGCCAACGTGCTCTTCTCGGCCTTCGGCTCGAACGTCACCGCGAGTGGCGCGACCGACCGCGCCGACGGGCGCAGCGTGCGCTCGGGCACGCCCGAGGACATCGCGATCCTGCTCGGCTTCGCGAGCCGTGTCGTCTTCGTCCCGGGCTATGGCCTCGCGGTCTCCCAGGGCCAGCACGTGCTGCGCGAGCTGGCCGAGGTGCTCGAGGAGAAGGGCATCGAGGTCTTCTACGGCATCCACCCGGTCGCCGGACGCATGCCGGGCCACATGAACGTGCTGCTCGCCGAGGCGAACGTTCCCTACGAGCAGCTCGTCGAGATGGACGAGGCGAACTCCGAACTCCAGACGGCCGACGTCTGCCTCGTGGTGGGCGCCAACGACACCGTCAACCCGGCCGCGACCGACGACAAGACGTCTCCGATCTACGGGATGCCGATCATCCACGCCGACCTCGCCGAGAACGTCGTGTTCCTCAAGCGCTCGATGCGCCCGGGTTTCGCCGGCATCGAGAACGAACTGCTCTACAACCCCAAGACGACGCTCGTCTTCGGCGACGCGAAAGACACGCTCACCAAGATGGTCGCCGCGGTAAAGGCGAACTAGGCGCGGCGCCGCCCACCGGTGGCGAGTAGGTCACCGAACCATTTGTTGTGGTCGTGTGGGCTTCACGTCGATTGGCACCGAAAGCTGGACGGCGACAGTGACGTACGCGAGTCGAAGCCGTGATTCGCAGCGTACGGGTGCAGCGTGTCGAACCGCAAAACCCACGAGTCGGCGCGGCAACGGTCAGGTGTCTCGCGATCAGACGGCCGCGAACGGTGACGTGTGATTGGCTCTCCGATCGCCTCGACGTCGGGTCTGGAGCCTCCTTCGTGTCCCCGAGATCGTGGTCACGCGGGTCACATCCCCGTTGATAACAGGAATTGTGGCGTAATCGAGTCTATTGACGTAATACAAGCAGTTCGTTACGATGTTACGTGAATAGGTTTGATAACGGGTTAAAAGACGTAATCAGAGGTCGCAGTCATGAGATATCTTTCGGTGATCGACGCTGCGGCCGAACTCGATGTCGGTCCCTCTCACGTGCGCAAAATGCTTCGAGCGGGCACGCTCCGGGGCACGCACATCGGTCGGGCTTGGGTCATCTCGGAAGACGCGCTGGAGGAACTGAGGTCCCGCCGAGTCGGGGTCGGGCGACCGCTCGCGCAAGCGCGCGCGTGGGGGTTGCTCGAGATGCTCGAGGGAGGCGATGCCGCCTGGCTTTCGATGGTGGCACGCAGTCAAGTCCGAGCGCAGATGCGGCGGTTGCGAGGTGCCGACGCGTTCGCTTGGCGCACCGCACTTCGCGGACGAGAGGACCGGTACTCCATCAGTGGACACCGCGCGGCTATCGAGCGCCTGTCAAACGACGCCGACGTGTGGCTCGTCCATCCGGCTGCGACACTCCAGGCCGGTGTGCTCGAAGTCGAGTCCACGCCAGAGTTTTACGTCGCAAGGGCGAACTGGGAGCGCCTCGCTGCTGCGTTGCACTTGCGGATCGCCGCACCGGAGACCGCCGCCTACGTACGAGTGGCGAGGATTGAGCGTTCCTTCAGCCCCGGAGGACCCGGGCGGGCCGTACTCGCCGCGTGCCTTCTCGACCACAAGGACTGGCGTGTCGCGAAGGCTGGCGCCGATGCACTGAGCGAGCTCGCCGAAAAGGTCCTGCGGTGAGCGAACGACTCATACTCCCATCGATGGGAGATCCCGTCGACGAACTGTGGGAAACGCTGCTCGAGCTGGCCGGTCAGGTCACTTGAGTAGGCCGGCCACGACTTGATGGTGTCGGCCGTGGTTCCTGACGCACATGCCAAATAGAACACACGCTGTTAGACGGGCGCTCAGTAGCCGTAGGCGCCCGATGACGTGGTGGTCGTCGGGCGCTTCGCGTTGAGACGCGCGAGCGAGAAGCCGGCGACGCCCTGGCCGGCGACGACGAAGGCCTTGGTGTCCGAGATGAATCGGTAGAGCGGCTTCTTGTTCCAGGTTACCTGGAAGGTCCCGTTCGAGCGGCGAAAGAACCCGATGCCCTTCACGCCGCGCCCTATCGGCGCGACACCCTTGGCCACGACGAGAGCCGGCCACGCGGCGAGGCACGTGCCGTTGCAGTTGGAGTGATTGGCCTTGTCCGCTCGGTAGGTGTAAAGGGCGAAGCCCTTGGTCGTCACGAGGAACGTTCCATCTTTCGCGGTGTGGTGGGTCGTGACCTCGACCTCGTGGCGCACGGCGCCGAAGGCCGGCGTGGCGGAAAAGACCGCCAGGGCGAGCAGTGCTGCGACAGCGGAACGGCGGGGAAAGCTCACGTGCATGATCGCTCCTTAGGACGTCTGTCACTACACGCGAAGCGTACGGTGACCACCCGCGGATCGGTCGTCGGGGGGTAGCGCGGCTGTGAAACTCTCAGGCGGTCAACTCGTCCAGGCGCGCGCGCACGCTCGAGTCGAGGCTGGTAACCGCCGCGACGTTGGCGCGCACCTGGTCAGCGCTCGAGGCCCCCGCGATCACCGAGGCGACCTCGGGGTGGCTGATCAACCAGGAGAAGGCGAGCGAGAGGATCGGCACGTTGATCGCCGCTGCGTACTCGAGCAGGGCGCCGACCTTCGCCTGGAACGCGTCAGAGAGCCAGTGGACGCTTCGCTCGGGGGCCATCAACGAGAGCCGGGTCCCCTCGGGGATCGGCTCGCCGGGTCGAACTTTACCCGTGAGCAGGCCGTTCGCGAGGGGGTAGTAGGGCAAGAAGCCGACCCCGAGCTCGCCACAGGCGGCGAGCACGCCGTCGCGCTCGACCTCGCGCGCGAGCAGGCTGTACTGGTTCTGGATCGAGACGAAGGCAGGGTGATCGCCGGCGGCCGCCTGGGCACCGCGCAACTGGTCGGCCGAGAGGTTCGAACAGCCGATCTGGCGAACCTTGCCCGCCTCGACCAGTTCGGCGAGTGCGCCCAGGGTGTCGGCGATCGGTACCGCCTCGTCGGGGTAGTGGAGCTGGTAGAGGTCGATGTGGTCGGTGCCGAGGCGCCGCAGCGATGCCTCGCAGGCCTCGCGCACGTAGGCGGGGCTCGCCCCGAAGTGGGCGTCGTCGAGGGGCATGCCGAACTTGGTCGCCACGACCGCCTCGTCGCGGCGCTCGCGCAAGGCCTGGCCGAGGAAGACCTCGGACTGGGTCGCGCCGTAGATGTCGGCGGTGTCGAACAGGTTGACCCCGGCGTCCAGGGCCGCGTGCACGACGGCGCCGGTCGCGCGCGCGTCGAGGCGTGTGCCGAAGTTGTTGCAGCCGATCCCGACGACCGATACCGACAGAGTCCCGATTCTGCGATGTTCCATGGCGACCTCCCGTCGTCGAGTGTACGCAGCCGCTCGGCGCGGGTCGAGCGGTACGATTAGAGGGACCAAGGAGCGAGATGAAGATCAGCGTCAACTACGACCTGTGCACGAGCAACGCCGTCTGCATGGGGATCGCCCCCGAAGTCTTCGAGGTGCGCGACGATGGTTTCCTCTACGTGCTGAACGACGAGCCCGGTCCCGAATTCGACGAGCGGATTCGCGAGGCCGTCGCGAGTTGTCCCAACAGCGCGATCTCGATCGCGGACTAAGTGACGCCGCGGGTACGGTTCGCGCCGTCGCCGACCGGGTTCTTCCACGTCGGTTCGGCGCGCACCAGCCTCTTCAACTGGCTCTACGCCCGCCACACCGGCGGCGCGTTCGTCTTGCGCATCGAGGACACCGACACCGAGCGCAACCGCGACGAGTGGCAAGCGGGGATCCTCTCGGCGATGGCCTGGCTGGGCCTCACCTACGACGAGGGACCGTTCCTGCAGTCAAGTCTGCTCGCCGACCACACCGCGGCCGCGGAGGCGCTCTACGGCGCCGGACGTCTCTACGCCTGTGACTGCACGCGCGACGCGATCGACGAGCGCACGAAGGACGCCGCGAAGCCCGGCTACGACGGCTTCTGCCGTCGCCGTGGCTTGTCGCGCTCGCCCGAGACGGCGCTGCGCTTCGCGGTGGCGCGCGAGGGTGAGACGGTCGTGCACGACCTCATCCGCGGCGACGTGACCTTCGCCAACGCGAGCTACGAGGACTTCGTCGTGGTGCGCCCGAACGGGGTCGTGCTCTACCCGCTCGCGAATCTCGTCGACGACCGCTCGATCGGCATCACCCACGTGATCCGCGGCGAGGACCTGCTGCCGACCGCCCCGAAGCAGGTCATGATGTGGGAAGCGCTCAATGACTGTGACGGCGTCGAGTCGGTGCCCCTGCCGCGCTACGCCCACCTGCCGATGCTCGTCAACGAGCAGCGAAAGAAGCTCTCCAAGCGCAAGGACCCCGTCGCCGTCGAGTCCTACCGCGACCAGGGCTACCTGCCCGAGGCCTTCGTGAACTACCTGGCGCTGCTCGGCTGGAGTCCGCGCGGCGGCGACGAAAAGGTGAGCCGCGAGACGCTGGTCGAGCAGTTCGCCCTCGAGGACGTCAGCCACTCGCCGGCCTTCTTCGACGTGAAGAAGCTGACCCACCTGAACGGCGAGTACCTGCGCGCGATGTCCCTCGAGCAGTTCGTCGAGGCGGCCCGTCCCTGGGTCGCGCCGTGGTCGAGCCCGTGGCGCCCGACGACGGCGCCGCCGTGGACGGCCGAGGAGTTCGACGAGGCGCTGTTCACCCGCGTCGCCCCGCTCGTCCAGGAACGCGTCACGACCCTCGGCGAGGTGCCGGCGATGGTCGCGTTCTTCTTTGGCGCGCTCCGCCTCGACGAGGCGGCCTTCGCCAAGACCATCGGCGGCGACCCACTCGGCCAGACGATGCTCGCCGTGGCGATCGAGCGCTTCGCGGGACTCACGTGGTCGGCGACGACCCTGCACGAGGCGACCGCGGAGCTGGGCGAGGCGTTGGGCCTGGCGCTTCGCAAGGCCCAGGCGCCGATCCGCTGCGCGGTGACCGGCACCCTCGTCGGCCCACCCCTCTTTGAGTCCCTCGAGATCCTCGGACGCGAGCCGGTGCTCGCGCGACTGCGCGACGCGCTCGCGCGCGCGAACGCGTGATCTTCTGGCCGCTCAAGCTGGCGTTTCGCATCGTGACGCTGGTGGTGCTCGCAGTTGTCGGGTACTTCGCCGTCACCTTCGTGCAGATCTGGCTCACTGGTCGGCACCACTCCAGTGCGAACGCCCAGGCGATCCTGGTCTTTGGCACGGCCGAGCTGAACGGCAAACCGAGCGCCGAGTTGCGCGCGCGCCTGAACGAGGCGCTCACGCTCTACGACGCCGGTCGCGCGCCCTGGGTGGCGGTGACCGGCGGGAACCAGCCGGGTGACGTGTACACCGAGGCCGGGGTCTCGGCGACGTTCCTCGAGGCCCACGGGGTCCCGAAGAACCGGATCGTCGTCGGGGGCGGCGACGACACGTGGCAGAACGTCCAATCGGTCGCCGGTCAACTGCTCGCACGCCACCTCACCACGGTGCTCGTCGTGACCGACCCCTTCCACGAGGACCGCGCCATGGCGAATGCCTCCTCACAGGGGCTCAGTCCCCTGCCGGCGCCGGTCTCGAACTCGCCGACGGTCAACTTCTCGCTCTGGCGCTACTACCTCAAGGAGACCATCGCGGTCGGGCTGGGGCGCATCATCGGCTACGGAACGCTCAGTTCGTGGTCGCGCGGCCTGCACCTGCCGCTCGCGGTTGGCGGGTCGCGGGGGCCTCGGATAAGATTGCCCAGCCCTTCGGGGGTGGTGTAATTGGCAACACAACTGGTTCTGGTCCAGTTATTCAGGGTTCGAATCCTTGCCCCCGAGCGAAGCGACGGTTCACCGTCGATTCATGGTCCCATCGTCTAGTGGCCTAGGACATCACCCTCTCAAGGTGGAGGCACGGGTTCGAATCCCGTTGGGACTGCCAAAAGTTAGCGACAGAAGTCACCCCTTCTCGTCGACAGAAGTACGTGGCAGCATTCTGTCATCGGGGTGTGACTCACATGGTCGGCGCCGATTCGAAATGACGCGAATGAAGCGAGATGGGTTGAGCACGGACCGCGCGATCAGCTCGCGAGGTAGTCCTTGAGACTGATTCTTCGTCGTCGGGCGCGTTTTCGCTCTTCAATGGCGTCGCGATTCGCCAGTTGTTGTTGGTGTGCCTCGATCTTTCGCAGGTTCGCCGCCACGAAGAGCAGGGTGATGAAGACACCCTGGGCGGCGATGCCGCGCACGCGACGTCGTGCGGGTTGGGCCAACGCTTCGTGCGCGGAGTCCTTCACGAAGCCGTTCCAGCCCTCGATGGTGTTGCGCAAGGTGGCGTAGTTGCGGGCCCACTCTTCTGATCCATAGGCGAGGGACTGGGCGTGACGCGCCGCGACATCGGGCGCGATGGTGATCGCGCTCTGAGAACAGAGCAATGCAGCCGGCAGTAGTGGTGACACCGTGCGTGCGCCGAGCGCCAACAACGACGCCGGTCGTAGTTCGCAGCGAACCTTGGGCGACGAACCCAACGCGGGGCACGTGAAGCGTTCGTAACCGTCGGCGTCGGGACCGGACTTGCGCCGCAGCGCGTAGGCGCGTCGCGCGGCGATGCGGGCCCGGTAGGTGTCGGCAGTGATCGTGCCGGCGCGCAGGTCCCGGGTCGCCGCGACCAGCACCTCGGGCATCGCCGGGCAGTACCAGGTGCCTTCGACCAGCACCGCGCCGTGGCTGTTCGCCTGGCACCCGAGTTGCTCGACGCGGTAGTCCACGACGAGCTGGTAGCCGAGCGCGCGCACCGGCAGGTGAAACGTCTCGGCAAGTGCCCCCGAGTAGGCGCGGTCCACCCCGAGTGGTCCCGGCGCGAAGCCGCGCGCACGAGCGCCGCGCAGTACCCGAAGCGCTGTGGCGCCGGGTTCAGCGCCCGGACGCCCGAGGGCGAGCCCCACCACCAGATTCGGGAATGACGACAGTCGCCCGGGCTCACGGGACGCGCTCGTGAGCACCGTGGCTTCTAACGCCCAGGCGATGCGGTTGCGACGTCGCCCCTTGTGGTCCTCTCGTTCGCGGTGATCGCCCTCGCGCACGTACCAGCCCCCGTCGGGGTCCGTGGCGCACAGACCGCTGCGCTTCGATGGTCCGCGCGAGAACAGTGGCACCGGCGTCGCGTCGAGTCCGTAGGCGAGGTGGAGTGGTCGCTCGCACCGCGCGACGCTGGCGGCGAGCAGTTGACCCATGAAGAACTCCAGACGGACACGCGCGTCGCGTGCCTCATCGTCACCGAGCGCGACGCAGCGACGCGCGAATTCGTCCAGACGCAGTCGTTGGTTCTTTACTAGTCCCGAGGGGTCAAGCACCGAGCTCAGCGCGTGAAAGAGGTAGCGCACCTGGCGAGAGCGCGCCGCGAACGAACGAGCGTCGTGCGCGCTGCCCACTACGTCGAGTCGGGCCTTGGACGCGTCGGACAGCCGACAGAACAGCACCTCGGTCGCGCCACTGAGGTGGAGGGCCCGGTCGTCGACGGCGAGCAGCAACAAAGCACAGAGCAGCGCTCGCACGCGCAGCGCGCGCGGTCGACCGGGCCGGCGATGACGTTGGCGCAGCTCGTCTTCGAGCCACTCGCACACCCCGGAGCGTTCGAGCAGTGCCAGACAGCACGTCACCTCCTCGTCGTCAATCATCGAGTGACGACGTTTCACTGGTCGCGACACCATTCCCTCGAGCGTTGCGCGCGTAGCGCCGCCTTCGAGTGGGGCGCGCCCTCGACGTGACGCGCGTAACGCAGCAGGGACTCGACGCCACCCAACCCCGCCAGCGCGCACAGTTCACCCAGTGGGGTGTGGGCTTGGAGGTGCGAACAGATGAACGTGGATCGACACCGTCCGCTCAGCGTGCGCACCTCGTCGGGGTCGCGCGCGATCGTCGCGGCGATCTCGCCGACGAGGTTCTTGGTGTCGCGCACCTTCGCCCGGGGGCGAAAGAGGTACCCACGGCGATCCTTCGCGAACTTCACGAGTGGGCCGGCGTAGGGGGGCCGGACCGGGACGGTGCGCGGGTGGGCACCGCGCACCTCGATGAGTGCTCGCTCCCGGTCGCGCACGACGTCGCGGTCGCGCACCAGCGCCAGTTCGCGCGGACGCAGTCCCGCGCCGAGCGTGGCCGCCAACAACACCGTGGCGTTGGCGACGCGCTGCTCGCTCGACTGGTGCCGTGCTCTCGACCACAGGGCCGCCACGTCGGCCGCGTCGTAGGGGGGCGCGGCGGGCGACGCCGGGAACCGGCGAGTCGCGGGGCCAGCACCACCCAGGCGGCGAAGCACCGAGCGGTAGGTGCCGAGCGTGTGCGGCGCCAGGCCGCAACACCCGACCTGGAGAAATGCCTCGATGACGTGGGCGTCGCGTAACGCGAGGTCGGGCCCGAGTCCCTCGAGCGCGCAGAACCCCTCGAAGCGCCGAAGCACACTGGCGTCGCGTTGGCCGAGAACCATCTCGGGATATCATGACATGAATTCATCTCAAGGTACGTGATAGGAGATGCTGGTGACGATGAAGAGCGAACAGCGACGTCGAGCCATCCTCGCCGAGATCGCCCGACTGGGGCCCGTGGTGCCCGGGAATCTCTCACTGCGTTCGACGCGCTGCGCTGGAGCGGGCTGTCACTGTCGAGCCAACCCGCCGGTGCTGCACGGTCCCTATCCGACCTGGACCCATCAAGTTGATGGTCGCCAAGTGACCAAGACCTTGAGCGCGGAAGAAGCCGAACGGCTCCGGCCCGCTATTCAAGCCAACCGACGACTGCGCGAACTGGTGAAGGAGCTCGAGGCTCTCTCGATCGTTGAATTCGAATCGGGACGCGCCAGATAATTAGGTGTCCTCGCGGGTGGGGCAACCAACCCCTTAGGCTGGGAACGAACTCAAAGAGTGGTCGCGAAGGTGCTGATCAACGACTTCTGTCGCTAACCCGCCAAATTGGGCAGTTGGGGTATCTATTTCGAGGAGCCCTGGTCAGGAGATGCGCGACGGCTACTGACGGGCAGATGCTCCGTGCTGGGTGACCGCGCCGTGAGGACGGTGGCGTGACCTAGTCACTGCTCGTTGGCCGCGATCGCCACTCCACCAGTGCTGCCAGGGTCTCGTCCCAGGTCATCTCGGCGACCGTATCGCGTGACGGGCCCGCCCCAGTCGTCAGGTCGCTGACAAGCCACTCGGGAACTTCTTTGGCTGGCGTCGGCTCCTCACTCTTCTGGATGAGCAGCTCAAATCTGGCCGGAATCTCTCGAAGGGTATCTGTCCGCGGACGTTCCGGAAGCGCCGCGACGCGCGCCGACATCTCCTCGTAGACCTTGTCGTCACTGCGTGCGCCGATGGCCCACACCTCGGCGACGTCGACGATCACGGATCCCGCGTCGTCGAACGTGACTCGCCAGACGATTCTCCAGTCTCGGTCGCTCAGTGAGCTTGCGCCACCCCTGCAGTTCCTTGCGCAAGGGTCGACCAGCTTCCGGATCTCGTTCTAGGAGCACGAGCTTCGTCAGGGCCCAACGCAACGTATTCCGGTTGGACTTCTTGGGGGCATCGAGATCGTTGATCGCCGGATCCGTGAGGCGCACCTCGACGCGAACCGCTTCGGGGGGCCTGCCCGACCGCCGCGTCACACGACGCGGCGGGGTCTCGTCTTCCCTCGACCCGCGGGTACTCACTCGAGACCGGCGGCCAGATCCTCGTCCAGCTCGGCCTCAAGAGCCGCGCGATCGAACCCAAAGCGCTCCAAGACGTCAGAGAGCGTGTGCCGCACCCCGTCGTCGGTCGCCGCTCGAGTCAGCACAATGCCAAGGTCGCCGAGATCACGCTCGGCCCCCCTCAGTTTCTCAAGGTGTTGCACCCCGATAACTGCTGTAACCGGCTCATGCCTGCGTTGGTGCACCACGACGCCGCCGATCTCGGCGTCATGAACGAGCGACGATACGCCCTTGGCTGACGCTTCAGTGATTGATAGCACCTAACTCAAAGGGGAGGACATGGCTATAACTGCGCGGATTGCGATATAGATTGCAAGCCGGCCGACTGAGAAGCGTGGGAACCGCCCAGCTGCACGTTGCTGGGCTCGCCACGAGCAATAGTCCAACCCATGACAGTTACTGCGCCGAAATGGATACCCCAACTGACCTGTCCCTCACTTGGGTCTCGTTCGTCGGTCGGTGTGACGGCGCGCGGCCGCGGGAGCCCGTCGTATCAGCGGGTTCGACTGCGGTCGCCTCGTTTCAGTGGCTTCGGCCGTGGGACCGGGCACCGGTGGTCTCGACGACGCCTGGTCGCGCACTATCGTCGGCGTCATGGACCGCGTCGTGTCGGTGGAGAACCTGCACAAATCCTACGGCGAGCGTGAGCGACTCCACGGCATCTCCTTCGAGGTGCGATCTGGCGAGATCCTCGGGTTCCTCGGCACCAACGGTGCCGGCAAGACCACCACCATCGAGATCCTCGAGGGCTATCGGCCCTACAACGCCGGCACCGTCTCGGTGCTCGGGGTCGACCCGGCCAAGGCGACGCGCGCGTGGCGCAATCGGATCGGACTCGTGCTCCAGGAGTGCGAACTGGACCCCGCCTACACCGTCGCCGAGACGGTCACGATGTTCGCGCGCTACTTCGACCGGGCGACTGACGTGGCGACGACGATTCACGCGGTGGGACTCTCGGACAAGTCCAACGACCGGGTCGGTCAGCTCTCGGGTGGCCAGAAACGACGACTCGATGTGGCGGTCGGCCTGGTCGGCGATCCCGAGATCCTCTTTCTCGACGAGCCGACGACGGGGCTCGACCCGATCGCGCGCCGCGAGATGTGGACGATGATCGAGGCGCTGCGCGACGCGGGCAAGACGATCTTTCTCACCACGCATTACATGGACGAGGCCGAGCACCTGGCGGACCGCATCATCATCCTGCGCGACGGCGCGATCGCGGCCCAGGGGACGGCCGACGAGCTGAGCGCGGCCCTCGGCTACCGCGCGACGATCCGCTTTGACGCCTACCCGGGTTTCAGCACGGGTGAACTCGCCGGGGTGATCGGCCGACCCGTCGTCGTGAGCGACGTCGTTGCGAGATTCGAATCCAACGACGTCCAGCGCGACCTCGAAGTGCTGCTCGGTTGGGCGCGCGAGGCGTCGGTTACCCTCGCGAACCTGCAGGCGATCCAGCCGAGCCTGGACGACGTCTTCGTGACGCTCGCGGGTGAGGCGGCCCGAAACGAGCTCGAGGTCGAAGCGTGAGTGACGTGTCCTTGGCCTTCGCCCAGACGCGCTACGCGCTGCGGGGCTTTCTGCGCGACCCCAGCGCGCTGGGCTTCACGGCCCTCTTTCCGGTCCTGCTGCTCTTGCTCTTCAGCGCGATCTTTACCGGCGCCACCCGCTTTGGCGACGCGCACGTCCCGGCGCGGACCTACTACACGGCCTCGATCATCGCCTACGAGATCATGCTCGTGAGCTTCGCCTCGCTCGTGGTGCGCGTCACGACCAACCGCGAACGGGGCCTCTTGAAACGCTTTCGGGGTACGCCGATGCCGAGTTGGGTCTACCTGTTCTCCGAGATTGCCCGCACGCTCGTGGTGGTGGTCGTGACCGTACTCGTGCTACTCAGCGTGGGCGCAGGTTTTTATCACGTGCGACTGAGTGCGAACCTCGTCGTCGGTCTCGTGACCTATACGGCGGCCGGGGTCTTCTGCTTCAGCGCGCTCGCGCTCGCCCTCACCCGGTTAAGCCCGACGGCCGACTCGGCGTCGGCCTTCGGGCCGCTCGCGGCGACGATCCTCGCGTTCCTGTCGGGGGTATTCATCCCGGTCGCGATCATGCCGACCTGGATGCTCGACCTCGGCAAGGTCTTCCCGCTCGAGCACATGGCCCGGGGTCTCCAGGTGGCCTTCCTCGTAGCGGGATCGACCGGCGTCACCTGGACCGACATCGGGGTCATGGTCGCCTGGGGCGTCTTTGGACTGGTCGCCGCGATCACGACGTTTCGATGGGAGCCGCTCGCGAACGGCTCTCGGTAACGCACCGGTTACAAGCCGGTCGTTACCGGGAGCCGTGTCGTGCGGCGCAGTCGCGACCGACTAATTGGTCGCGATGTGGATCGTGCAACTGATGCGCAATGGCGGGTACGAGAACGAGCAGGAGATACTCCACGCCATGCTTGCCGAACCTAACGTGCCCGTGCCCGTTCCGCCCGTACCCGTCCCGCCCGAGGTGCTCGACGCGGGTAGCACGCCCGAGATCGTTCCGTGGAGTTCGGGTGAGGCGATCGCCGACGACCAGTCGCCCGCGGGTCCCGCCGTGGCGACGTTGGCGTAGGCGGTGTCGAACTGGCTCGAGTTAGCCGTCCACTGCCCGTGCAACGTGGCGCTGCAACTCGCGCTCGAGGTCCCCTGGAACTTCATCGAGATCGACCCACTAGGGGTCGGTGTCGCCGTGCCCTTCGCCACGCAGGTGGACGCGCTCACGTGCGCCGTTCGCGCTGACGCCATCGACGTCGCCGGCAGCACGACGAACGCGCTGGCGACGAGTATCGAACTGACGGTGACGCCGATACGGCGCTTCAGTGCAAACTTCATAACTTCCCCCCTTCACCGTGCGCCGGACGTCTTCCGGCCCACGAGGAGGAGGACTATCTCACGTGCCGGTTCGCGGTCGTCCAACCCTCGTTTCGATGGGTGAATTCGCGTGCAATGGCCCCCCTCAGCGTTCAGTGGAAAGAACCGCTCGCTGAACTCTTTTCATAATATCGACGAAGTTGACATTATGTTGTGTTTTCGACGAGGGGCAGCGGCTGGCGTCGATGGGTGAGCGCGGCGTGCGCTGGGTGAACTCGACCACCGGGGATTTGCCGGCCCGCGAAGCGCGCCCGCGCGGCGAGTCTGGACCGCTTCTCTGCCGGGTACCGATGGTGCCTGGCTCGGTACGTCTCGGCGACGATCGGAGGTCGCAGCCAGTGGCTGTATCCCTTTTCGCCGGTCGTGCGTCTATGGGGTACGGAATCGAAAGGAACCTCATGAAAAAGACCGTTGGATCAACTGACAAGATCGTTCGCACCATCATCGCCGTCGTCGCCGTAGTGGTCGCCGGCTTCTCGAGCGTGTGGGGCATCGTCTTGGTGATTGTCGCGGCAATCATGGTCGTCACGGCGTCGAGCGGCTACTGCCCGATCTACAGCGCGACGGGTATCAGCACGGCAGGCGACGACGGCCATCGTCACGGCGCGAACGCGCACTGAACCACGGGCGGTAGCCTCGGAGCATGGCCGGGACCGTGCCGGATCGACGCGACGACGTCTTCGGCGCCGCCCTCGCAGCCGAGATCGACGGGTTGTATCGCTACGCGCGCTGGCTGGTCGGTGACGGTGTTGAGGCCGAGGACCTGGTCGGAGACACGATGGTCCGGGCCCTCGAGCGACGTGACCAGTTTCGCGGCGAGTCGACACTGGCGACCTGGTTGCACCGGATTCTCTATCACCGCGCAATCGACCGGTCGCGCCACGCCGGCCACGAACTCGCCGTCGAAGACGTCGAGCGCAGTTGGGACGACGAGCGCTACAGCGTGGACGCGGCGGACGTGCTCGAGCGAGCCGAGAACCGAGCGGGACTCATCGAGGCGCTGGTACACGTGCCCGTTCACTACCGCAACGTGGTGGTGCTCCACGACGCCCAGCAGTGGACGGTCGCTGAGATCGCCGAACAGTTCGAATTATCGGTCCCCGCGACCAAGCAGCGGCTCCGACGGGGACGCATGATGCTTGTGAGCAGTCTCGCGAGAGAGGAGGAGCGGCACGTGGCTAATCACGACGTGACCCTCGGGTGCGCCCAGGCGCGTTCGTTGGTGTCGGACTACCTCGACGACGAACTCGACGTGAGCGAGCGCACTCAGCTCGAGTCACACCTGGAGCACTGCGTCACCTGTCCGCCGCTCTACGCGGCGTTGGTGGGGGTGCGCGGGCTGGTCGGGACCCTGCGCGATCCGAACAGCGTGATCCCTGACGCGATACGCGAGCGCTTGGTCGACCTGGTCGTGACGGCGACCCAGGGTGACGGCGCTAGCGATTGACGCGAGAGATCGAGCGGGGCGTCACGGATCGGCGGCGCCAATGCGTGCGGGCGCGGCCGACCCCGACCCGACGTGCGCGACTGCGACGTCACGCCCCAACTGTGTTGGTGCACACGTTGATCACTTCGCGAATCCTTGGACTGCGAGGAGGCAATGTGCCACCGTCGTGAGCGTTCGCGCCAGTTCGGCTGGTGGTCAGGGTTCGCCCCCTGAGCCGAAAGTAAGGCACCCCTAAATGACGTTTAACAACTTCATTAAAGTCCGGGATCGCGATTCAGCGAAGTTACTGATGTATCCTCACGTCACACGGTAAAAAAGTGCTTTTTGCCGCACGTCCGCGACGTAGGGGGTCAGAGGTGTTCAAGTTTCACATTGGGACAGGAGTGCGTCGAATTGCCCACGTTGGGGTGGTGACCTCACTGGTCATGATCGGTGCGGCGACGGTCCCGACAAGCGCCGGCGCGTCGCCGGGCGGTTTCGGTTCGCAGTTCGTCCTTAACCCGCTGCAGGGCAACGCCCAGTTCGCTTCAACTCGCGGTCCGGGTTACGAGGCCGCGATCCTCGCGGGAGAGCAAGCACTTACCGCGGGTTCGATCAGTGCCAACGTGCGCTCGCACGCTTCACCGCTGGCGTGGTCACCGCTCGGTCCCCAGCCCGAACAGTCGAGCGCCGTTTCGACGACGTGGGGTGGAGCGAATTCCGGACGCGTGACGGGCCTCGCTCTCACGCCCGGCGCTTCGCCGACGCTCTATCTCGCGTCAGCGGGCGGCGGCGTCTGGTCCTCGACGAACGCGGGTGCGTCGTGGTCGACGCACACGGACTCACAGCCCAATATCGCGATGGGGTCGGTCACCGTCGACCCGACGAATCCCTCCTACGTGTTCGGCGGGACCGGCGAGGCAAATCAGTGCCTGGACTGTTTCTTCGGTGACGGCGTCATGGAGTCCTCGAACGGTGGTCAGAGTTGGACGACGGTGAATCCGGGAGGGATGTTCACGGGCGTCAACATCGGTTCCATTGTCGTCGAACCGGGGGCGCTCTCGATTGGATCGACGATCGTGCTCGCGGGTACTAACAATGGCCTCTACGTGTCAACCAACGGAGGCGTGACGTGGGCGAGCGAGGCTGGCACGAACTGGCTCGGTACCGCTCACGACGTCTCGTCGATCGTCCTCAATACGAAGACGTCCCCGTACGCCATCTACGCGTACGTGCAGGGCGTCGGCATTGAGTACAGCGCCAACAACGGGACGACGTGGAGTCTTTCGCAGCCGCTACAGGTGGCCCAACCCGGCGGCGGCGATACGGGGACACTCGCCATCGCACCCGCGACTACCACTGCAGCCACGACGCTCTACGCGTCCATCGGGTCGTTTACGGGGTACGTCGGCTTCTACAAGTCCACCGACGGCGGGGCGTCGTGGACGTCGTTGACCATGTGTAGCGGCGGAACGACGACTCCGGGCACTGGGTGCGTACCGTACTTTACTGGCGACAACTACGCATACTCCGGAGTGAATAATGACCTTAATGGCGATCAAGGGTGGTACGACAACGCGCTGATTGTGGACCC
>JAJZBX010000001.1 GCA_021846325.1 Actinomycetes bacterium
GAGGTGTTCTACAACCGCGAACGCCACCAGGCGATCCTCGGTCACCTGACGCCCGCCGAGTACTACGCCACGTCGAGGGTGGCATAATCACTAATCAGTTCGTGTCCAAGGAACCGTGGCAACTCCACGAAGATTGCGAGGTCGAATTTCCGCATATGGATCAGCCTAAGTTCCGGGCCAGCACAAGCAGGGAATCGGGTTCACCGTTCCCGCGCGCTGACGGTTCCTTTTGGAAGCTAATCGCTGACAGCATTGAGCCTCCAATGCAGGGTTGCAGACCTCTCGCGTCGGGCCAAAGAACAGGACCCACATGGTCTAACTCAGGCGCCAGTGCAAGGTTGCACTTCTGTCACGTCGAGCCTCGAACACCACTGGTTTGTAACGCAGCGTCAGTCCAAACTCGTCAACGGCAACGATGAACGGCGGCGCTCCGGCGACCTCAACCGTGATCTGATCTACGTAGGCGCGGACGGATTCGACCAACTCCTCAACCAGCGCTCGACACTCGGCGGGTGTTGCCTCGTCATTCGAGATGTTGTGTTTAGCCACGTGAATGCAACTACTCCACGAACGTCTGGACCTCAGCTACAACTCTTCGAGGGCGTGACGTGAAGAAAATAGTCGGTGAGAGGGTGTTCGAAGAGCACATAGGTTTTGCCCGCGTACGTCGCGACGGATGCCCCGACTCCCAATGGGCCACCCCGTGCCCGAACGTGACCGGTAGATGTGTCGAAACAGTCTGTCGATCCCTGACCTCCGGAGTCGACCAACCAGATCACTCCGACCCCGGGGTACAGCGAGGCGTCAAACGGGTATCCGCCTCGTACTGCTGAAGGTACGAGGCGATTGCCTTCGTAGTAGCGCGCAGTGGCGGACTTGTTGTTGAGATTAAGGGTAGTTACCCAAACACCTCGCGCGGTCGTGGCGAGCGGCCCGCCAGTCGCGCCAGGAAGCTGACGCTGCGCGATCCTTTTTCCCGACGTCGCGTCGTAAACAGTCACGAACTGCTTTGACCCGTTCGAACCGAGAACATCAAGGTACATGCCATGTCCCGATGGCGACATATCAGTTGGTGTGAATCCCATGATGACCTTTGCCAGGACACGCCCGGACCCGGGGTCGAGTCTGATGAGCATCGTGGGTGTCGCTACCCACAGTGACGACCCGGCAACAGTCACCAGGAGGGTGCGATTCGGCAGGACGTACGTGCTCTCTCGATGCAAATTTGTCGGATCAATCTTGAACAGCGCTCGCCCACTATCCGGCGCTGGAATATCGAAGGCATGTTGGCCCGTTGCCCACCAGAGGGAGCCGTCACCGAACGCGACACTGGTCGCGTTCGGAAATCTCGCTGCGGCGGCAATTCGCCAAGTTGTCAAATTGATTCGGATGAGGTCATCAACCGCGCCGTTCGAGCGGTCAAACGTTCCAATCGCGAACATCGAATCGTTCCCTGTCGCCACAATGCTCGGGCCGGCGCCATCGGTGGATAGTTTGAGGATTCGGCTGACGGCGAAGAGTGCGGTCGAATTTGGAGGCGTCGTGGGAGTGCTTGCATTGGACCAAGAAACTGAAGAAAAGATGAATGCCGATATCGTTGCGACCGTGAGGACAGCGACTCTCCAAGTGGTTCGATGCACACGTACCTCTAACCTCTCGGTCTCGGTGTCCAACGCTACAGCAACCCTTGGAAACCATGCCTAGCGTTTCGGGCCACAGGGAACAATTCGTTCGGTCGATTTCAGGCGCGAATGCGAGGTTGAAGAATTGTTGCGTCGGGCCTTCGACACGAACCCTCAAGTTGCCATCCCTACTGTCATCCCTACTACTCACGCAAACTACGATTGATTCAGTGGACCTAGCAGACGACCCGCCAGACAATAACGGCCTCAGTGGACAGGGTGGACTGTCGGGTGAGAACACCCAGATCTACGAGGGCACGAACCAGGTGCAACGCGTCGTGGTCGCCAAGCACTTACTGAAGTAGTGCGATGTCAACGTTAGGCGGCGCTTCCGACGTACTGCGCCGAGGTCTCGCGAACCTCGACCCCGACGCCGTCATGGAGGTTGTGGCGACGCTCGATCTACGTTCGACGACCAAGATGTCTCCGGCGGTGGGGATGCCGTTGCGTGAGTTGCAGCAGCGACGCGACCCTGGGGCGTTCGCGGCCGGCGCACCGCTGGCGGCGGTGCGAGCGCTCCTCGAGGTCCTGGTCACCGCGAACCTGGAGCGCATCGTCGACCTGCTCGGCGATCATGCGCAAGATCCCACCTTTGACCAGTTGAGCCGAGCGGTCGACACGTTACGAGCCTCAGATGTACCCGATCGAGACGTCGCGGCATTGCTCGCTTTCGCCATCGGCGAGCAGTTCCCGGCGGCCGCCCACTGTCGACGGATTCTTGAGGACACACCGGCGTTCGCCCTGCCCGATATCGTCGTGCCTGAACGCGCTGGCACCTTGCTCACCCCTAAATCGGTCGATCCGGTGGTGCGCGAGGCACGTCGCCTGCGGCGCGAGGCGGCCAAAATGAAGAAGAAGGCGCCATCGCCGTCAAAACCCGTCAGGAGGGCACGCGTCGATCGCTCGACCCCGCTCGAGCCGCAACGGGTTGGGACGATCGACCTGACGCCGGGCGGCCGTCGACGTGCGATCGTCACGCCAGCCGAGGCGCGGGTCGTGGACGTTGAACACCCGCGGTCCGGGACGGTCGTGATCACGGAGATTCCCTTTTCGGCCATCGATCCGGAGATCCCCGAAGTTCGGACCAAGGAGCGCCCCGTCGTCATCGTTGCCGCGTCGGAGTCGGCGTGGCTAGTGCGAGGGATCTACTCGAATCCGTCATCGAATCGCCAACTGTTCAGCCCCTGGCGTCGACTGGGCCTCGACCACGTTTCCTACATCAGCGACGATCGACAGATCGTCACGACGCCCGCCGCACCCGTCACCGAGGTCGGTCGGCTCACCGATTCGGAGTGGAATTCGCTCTGGTAGGGAGCACTTCGGGGGGTTGCGAGCCGCGGCTTACCATCGAAGCATGGAGTACGACTTCGCCACCATCATCGAACCATTTCGAATCCACTCAGTTGAGCCCTTGCGCTTGACGTCGCCGGCACAACGCGCCGAGGCGATTCGGCTGGCCGGCTACAACCTCTTCAATCTACGAGCGCAGGACGTGCTGATCGACTTGCTCACCGATTCTGGCACTGGGGCGATGTCGCGAGATCAGTGGGCGGCGATTCAGCACGGCGACGAGAGCTACGCGGGATCGCCGTCGTGGTTCCGATTCGAAGCCGCGGTGAAGGAGCTGTTCCCGTTTCGCCACGTGATCCCGACTCACCAGGGCCGAGCGGCGGAGAAGATTCTGTTCACCGCGATCGGCGGCGTCGGCAAGGTGGTGCCCAACAACACCCACTTCGACACGACTCGCGCCAACGTCGAGGCGACGGGCGCCGAGGCGCTGGACCTCGTGATCGCCGAAGGTCACGATCCGTCGCTGATCCACCCCTTCAAGGGGAACATGGACGTGGACGCGCTCGACGCCGTCTTGGACCGGCACGCCACCAACGTTCCGCTCGTGATGGTGACGGTGACCAACAACTCGGGTGGCGGTCAGCCGGTTTCGATGGCCAATCTTCGCGCGGTGAGCGAGACCTGCCAACGCCACGGCGTACCGCTCTTTCTGGACGCCTGTCGGTTCGCCGAGAACGCGTGGTTTATTCACGAACGCGAACCGGGCTACGGCGAGCGCGAAGTGGCCGACATCGTGCGCGAGATGGCCTCGCTAGCCGACGGCATGACCATGTCGGCCAAGAAGGATCCGTTCGGCAACATCGGGGGATGGCTAGCGCTCAACGACGACGCCCTGGCTGAGCAGTGTCGCAACCTCTTGATCCTCACCGAAGGTTTCCCAACCTACGGTGGGTTGGCGGGACGGGATCTCGAAGCGCTCGCGCAGGGGCTGCGCGAAGCCGTTCAGCACGACTACTTGCGTTATCGAATCCGATCGACGGCGTACCTGGGCGACGCGCTCGACCGCGCCGGCGTGCCCGTGGTGAAGCCGATCGGCGGGCACGCGGTATACATCGACGCCCGGGCGTTGCTCGCCCACGTTGCGCCGTTGCGCTACCCCGGCCAATCGCTGGCGGTCGCGTTGTACGAGGCCGGCGGCGTCAGGTCCGTCGAGATCGGTTCGGTGATGTTCGGTCGACGTCCCGACGGAGGCGAGCAGCCGGCGGCGATGGAACTGGTTCGACTAGCGATCCCGCGTCGTACCTATACCCAGAGCCACATCGATTACGTCATCGAAGTCGTCACGTCGGTGGCGCGCGACGCATCGTCGCTGCCCGGTTACCGCATGGTCCACGAACCGGCGGCCCTACGGCACTTCACGGCGCGCTTCGAGCCGATCGTCTAGCGACCGCGCGTCACGGCGATAGCGGCGAACCTGGCGAACGCCGAGGACGATGCCCGCCAGCGCGAGGAGTAGGGCAGCGCCCTGGACGCCGAGCGACCCGCTGTGGGACTGTTGGCCGAGCAGCAGTCGTTCGTCGAGCGCGCGCACGAGTCCCCAGACCGTCATGGCGACCGCCGACGTGACGCCAACGATCCGCCCGACTACGCGACGTTCGAGTCGGATGAGCACCACCCATAAGAGGCCGTCCTCGAGCCCCTGAATGATCGGCACGGGCACGCGTTTGCCGACCTGTCCGACGTAGTGCATGCCGAACCACTGGTGGGTCAAGTGACCACCCCCCTGCACCATGAATTGGGGGCCAAGGAATCGGCCGAGTGACCACCCAGCCACCAACGCCGGTAGCAGCGCGTCACAGAAACGAGCGAGCGAGGACCCGGGCCACCACCGTCGCTGGAGGTAGAGCCCAACGGGTAACGCGAACCCGATGCCGCCGAAGCTCGAGAGCCCGCCCTGCCAGATCGCCAGCCACCGCGCCGGGTGGCCGGCGTAGTAGCCCCAGTTGGTCGCGACGTGGGCCGCGCGCGCACCGATCAGGGCGCTGACCACGAGGGCGCCGGTGAACTGGCCGTAGCGAGCTAGGTCAAAGCCCGCTCGCGTCAGCCGTCGGCGGCTGTAGAGGTACGCGACGTAGGCAGCAATCGCCAGGCCGAAGCCGTAGACGTGGAACGTCAGCGGTCCCAGATGGAACGAGGTGGGAAAGGCGGACACGTCCTATGCGCGAGGGCGACCGGCGCCGGCGAACCCGTAGCCCAGTCGCACCGGCGTGATGTGCACGGTGTAGCCGGCCGAAGGCGCTTCGATCATCTCACCGTTGCCGAGGTACATCGCGACGTGTTGGTCGCCCTCGTAGCCGTAGAACAGCAGGTCGCCGGGTTGCAGGTCGATGAGTGGCACGCGCATCGTGTCGGCGAACTGGGCGCCCGAGTAGTGAGGCAGGAAGATCCCGGCCGCGGCGTAGGCCAACATCACCAGGCCCGAGCAGTCGACGCCCGCACGCGAGGCGCCTCCCCACACGTACGGTACCCCGAGGAACGAGAGTGCCGCGCGTATGGCGATGTTGGCTCGCGAGTCCGGTGGTGGGGCCGGGAAGCCCGCGATCGGCTGCGCGTTCTGCAACGTGCTCGCCGACTGAGCCGCCGCCGCCGCTTCTTCTTGGCTAATAAAGGTGGCGATCTGCCCCTTCACTTGGCTGAGCGTGTTCTGGAGGGTGGCTTGCAGGAGCTTGGCCTCGTGCAGCGCGGAGGCCGCCGTGCGCGCCGCGTTGGCCGCCTGGCGGTCTTCGGCCGCCAGTATCGAGCGCTCCTGGGTCAACTTGATTCGGTAGTCCTTCAGGTTGGCGATCGTCGTCGACACGTTGCCCGAGGCGACCTGGTTGTAGACGTTGGTCTCGCCGATCGTGGTCGCGTTGGAAGAGAACATTGGATTGTTGCTGGCGGCCGAACCGTTGGTCACGTAAGCGAAAATCGCGTCGGCTCGCAGTTGGGCGTTGCCCTTGGTCACGTCACGTTGGATCTGGGTCACGATGCTCTTGGTGTTGGTGATGACGTGGGTGATGTTGTGCAACTTGATCAGGGTCATGTCGTACTTTTGACCGAGGTAGCCGACGCGGCCGTCAATCGACTGGATCTGCTTGTACAACGTTGCCGCCTCACCTCGCGCGCTCGACAGACTCGCCACGGCGGGTGTGGGGAAAATCCCAACGAGCACCGTCGCGACGAGCGAGGCGATAGCCGACCATCGCCCTAGCCCCTGAGTCGGCCGCGGCGTCGAATGGCGCACGAGGCGCTCGACGTCAGTCACGGTCGCCACGCTACCCGTTGGGACGTGGCTCAGGCTCGCCGAATACATAAGAGTTCTACAAAGTACCTGGTCACAGCCTTAGTATGGCGGGCGCTACCGCCACGGACGGGGATCGAGGTCCACTCGAAATAGGCTCGTGCGCATGTCAGCGCGCTCACGCCATCTTCCCCGTCGATCCTGTTTGTCAACACCCGGCTCCTCGGATCGATTCCTCGCCAAGGCCCCGTCGGCGACGGCGGACATGACGTTCCTCGACCTTGAGGACTCGGTCGCGCCAAATGAGAAGGTCGCCGCCCGAGCAAAAGTGGTAGCGGCCATTCGTGACCAGGAGTGGGGCGAGCGTGTGCTCTGCGTCCGGGTGAACGCCTGGGATACGCCGTGGACCTACGGTGACGTGATTGAGGTGGTTTCCAACGCGGGACCACGACTGGACGAGGTCATGTTGCCCAAGGTTCAGTCCGCGGCCGAGGTCGTCGCGCTCGATCTCCTCTTGAGCCAAGTGGAGCGAAACGCGGGTCTGCCCGCCGGGCACATCGGCATCGAGGCACAGATCGAAACGGCGCGGGGGTTGATCAACGTGGACGAGATCTGTGCGGCCTCACCGCGCCTCGAGACGATAATCTTTGGCCCCGCCGACTTCGCCGCGTCGATCGAGATGCCCGTGCTGACCGGCGGTGTGGCGATTCCCGAGTATCCCGGCGATCATTTCAACTACGTGTTCTCGCGGATCTTGATGGCCGGACGGGCCAACGGACTGCAGGTCATCGACGGGCCCTTCCTCAAGGTCCGCGAACTCGACGCGCTTCGTGAGTTTGCCCAGCGGACGCGCGTCTTGGGCTACGACGGCAAATGGGCCCTCACGCCCGACCAGGCGCTCGTACTCAACGAGGTCTATTCGCCGACCCAGGAACAGTTCGATCGGGCGTGGGACATTCTTGAGGCGTATCGGGTCGCGACCGAGGAGAACCGATCTGGCGCGGTGATGTTCGGCGACGAGATGATTGACGAGGCGAGTCGCAAGATGGCGACGAAGTTTGTGACTCGAGGCGAACGGGCCGGTCTGCATCGATCCACCACGTGACGCGTCGCCGTATTCGCGTTGCTGCGCGAGGCCGCGACGTCTCGCGAGGGTCTCGGCGATGGCGAGGCCCGGCGTTGCCACGGTCGTGTTCGACACCTCGGGTCGAGTTTCGTGCTTGACGCTGGCCACATCAGGTCAGCGAGACGGCGAGCGCCGTTGGAGTCCGTGCCCGTTTCACCGTCGCGACGGTGAACGCAGGCGCGGCCAGGACATTGCCTGCGAGAACACAACAAAGTATGGTTTTGCGATGAAGGACCCACGACCGTTGCGTGTGCCGCCCAAGTTGGACCGGGGCGACCGGGTGGCGATCGTCTCGCCCTCGTGGGCCGGCGCCGGTGCGTACCCAGAAGTCCATGAGATGGGACTGCGAGTTCTGCGTGAGCGATTCGGTCTCATTCCCGTGGAATACCCCACCACCCGTCAGCTCGGTGCCAGTGCCGTCGAGCGGGCTCGGGACCTGAACGCCGCTTTCGCCGACTCCGAGATCAAGGCACTGATGGCGGTCATCGGTGGCTCGGACCAGATCACCGTGCTCCCGCATCTCGACGCGGACCTCATTGCGGCAAACCCCAAAGCGTTCTTCGGCTATTCGGACAACACCAACCTGCTGAACTACCTCTGGAACCTCGGGATTTCCAGTTATCACGGTGGCTCGACACTCGTCCACCTGGCGCGTCCCGGCGGCGTGCACGACGTCGCCATGACCTCGCTGGGCCACGCACTCTTTGATCATCAGGTGGTTGAGATCGCACCGGTGGACTACTTCACGGACCTGGATTGCCGGTGGGAGGAACCTTCGACCCTGGCAGCACCGCTGCCCACGACGCCTGAAACGGGCTGGCATTGGCACAATGGCGCACGCGTGGCCAGTGGGACTACGTGGGGCGGGAACCTCGAGATCCTCCACTGGAACCTGGCGAGCAATCGTTGGATTCTCCCCAACGAGGCGTACGCCGGTTGCGTGCTCCTACTCGAGACATCCGAGGAAATGCCACCGGCTGACGACGTCTTTCGAATGTTACGAAACTTCGGTGAGCGCGGCTTGCTGGCCCAGTTTGGGGCCGTCGTCGTGGCCAAGGCCAAGGCGTGGCACGGTCACGCTCCACTCACGTTGCCCCAACGTACCGCCTTTCGTGCGGACCAAGAGGCCGCCGTCCTGCGCGCACTGGCGATCTACAACCCGCACGCGATCTTCGTGTACGGCCCCGATTTTGGCCACACCGACCCGCAATACGTCTTGCCTTACGGTGGACTGATGACCGTGGACGGACTCACCCAACGCATCAGCGTACGGTATTAACACGCGGTGGCCCGGGGTTTTCGAGCGAGACGGCGACGGCCAAGGAGTCGCGACGAAGAACGTGCGCCGTCGTTCATTCGCTGAGCCCACGAGTTCGCGTTCACGCCGTTCGACCACGCAGCGTGATCCTGAGCCGACCAGTCCAGTCCAATCCAGTGGTTACATTCTCCGCCGCGGCGTTCGTCATATGGTGACCCCGTGCGCCGTCAGGCTTGATCAACCCGGCGCCCAGGGCTGACCCAACGGCATCGTCGAATGCCCGACGGCGGTGTTCAACCAACCGAACTGAACGCGCGATCCTACGGCGCTGTTGGCCGCGCTCACCCACGAACAATCTCGAAGGTCCTGGAGTGGCCAAGCCTCGCCGCGCTGCACACGAACATTGGTTGGCGCTCTCTGTTCGCCCGACGGTTCGACCGTGGGGTTCACGCTTTGCGATTGCCGTGGTCGCGGTGTTCGAGTCGTGCTCACGCTGGCGTGATGCGGTAGTGCCTCGCTGGATGGCGAGGGCGGCCTGACCGGCGACGTCGCAAGCGACTCGTCGGCCCGATCGCCGCTCATGTTCTTGTTGTCGTCGTGGGTGCCAGCGTCGCCCCGCGGTCAGAACTGCGAGCCGTCTTGGGGTCCTCAGGCGACATCGATCGCTCGTGCGCCGCTCGCGCGTCGATCCGCGGTCGGCAGTTGGTTCGCAGTCGGCCCCACTGGTGACCCAACGGGGTCAGGTACGTTCCAGCAGTCGGCGCGCCACCACCTTGAGACAGAGCGTTTCGTCGGCACCTTCAAAGATTGACAACACTCGTGCGTCGACGAAGTAGCGACTCACCGGATACTCCTCGGCGTAGCCCATCCCGCCGTGAATCTGCATCGCCTCGCGCGTGACCCATTCGGCGGCGCGACAGACGTAGGCCTTGGCCATCGAGGCCTCCGTCGAGCCGGCGCCGTCGCCCATGAGCTTGGCCACCGCCAGCGCAAATTGGCGCGAACACTGAATGACGGCGGCCATCGCGCCGAGCTTCGCGCGCGTCAGCTCGTAGTCGATGATCGGTGCACCGAAGACGCGTCGAGTGCGCGCGAACTCGAGTGCCGCGTCGTAGGCGGCCTGCATCACGCCAACGGCTCGCGCGGCGGTCTGGATTCGGCCATTCTCGAAGCCGGCCATCTGAAAATAGAAACCCCGTCCGAGGCCCGCTTCGCCGCCGACGAGGTGGTCGTCGGGCACGAACCAGTTGTCGAAACTCACCTCGTAGGAGTGCATGCCCCGGTACCCAATGGTGTCAATGGGGCGACCCTCAAGTTTTCCATCCCGATCGTCGCGCTGGACGAACCCGTGACTGTCACCGCGGTCCTTCTCAACCAAGAAGAGCGACATGCCCCGGTGGGCCAGGGTTCGATCGGGGTCGGTACGCGCGAGCACCACCAAGACGTCGGCGCGGGCGGCGAACGTGCACCAGGTCTTGGTCCCGTTGAGCAGCCACCCGCCAGTGGTGCGTGTGGCGGCCGTCGTGAGGTTCGCGACGTCGCTGCCGTAGTCGGGCTCGGTCACCGCGATGGCAGCGAGCACCGAGGCGTTCGCGACGCGCGGGAGCCACCGCGCCTTTTGCTCCTCGGTGCCGCCGGCGAGCAGGGCGCGCGTCAAGATCTCGGGACGCGTGATGAGTGAGCCGCCGATACCGAGGCTCGCTCGCGACAGCTCTTCGGTGGCCACGACCATCGCCAAGTACTCCGAGGCACCACCCACCGCGTCGCCGCCGTACATCGTGGGAATCGACAGGCCAAAGCCACCCAGGTCCCGAAGTCCGTCGATGACTGACTCGGGGATATCGCCATTGGTCCGGTGGACGGCTTCGGCGTGGGGGCGAATCTGCTCGTCGGCGAAGCGACGGAAGTGCTCGCGTACCATCGCGAAATCTTCACCGAGGTGGGGGTCGCCGGGGGACTCGGCCAGCTCGGCAATCACCGTGGGCTGGCGCTGTGCAGCGACGAACGCGGCGAACGGTGAGAACCAGGACTGTTCCACGCCCCACCGATCTTCTCGCCCCAGTACTCGTTGGTGCAGGTCGCTGAGGGCGATGGCGAGGAACGCCGCGACGATCGCCCGTTCACTCTCGCCGAATTCGGCGTACGCGAGGCTCGCGCGCGCCGTCTCGATGGCGCTAGCCCCGTGGGCCAAGTCGTAGGCCAACTGTTGTTCGACGTCGGGGCCACCGCGCTCGCGCAACTGCTCGACCGCTCCGTCGACGACGGCGCGCGCGAGCTCGACGAGTTCGCGTAGCGTGGCCACGTCCGTTGGACGGCTCGAGCTGGACATATCAGTAAACTACCGGCTCGCAGGGATGCGGTGAGATGGCGAGGATAGGCTGACCAGGTGAACGTGACGATGCTGCTGGCGGATTCGGCCCAAGTCGCTGATGGCAAGTTGTACATCTTGGGTGGCGGCTGGTCGGTGACGGGTCCCGATCCCGTTCCGTCGGCGGTGGCGGTCAAGGTGGGGGTCGACGCCCACGAATTTAACCTGGAACACCACTGGGAGTTGTTCTTAGAAGACGCCGACGGACGTCTCGTCCAGTTCGAAACGCCCGAAGGGATGCAGAGCATCGAAGTGCGCGGTGATTTCTCGGCGACTGACCCCATTGGCGTACCGCTCGGTACGCCCGTCGACGTGCCCATCGCGGTGAATTTTGGACCGATCCCGCTCAACCCGGGGTCACGCTTCACCTGGCGTATGGTGATCGACGGCGAGAGCCTGCCTGGCGCCACCGCCTCGTTCACGACGCGGCCACTCTCGGTCGAGTAGCCGACCAAATTCGGGCAGACTAGGGCAATGACCACGTTCGACAGACCATTTGGCCGCTACTTCGAGGACTTTGTGCCGGGCGACGTCTATCGGCACTGGCCGGGCAAGACCATCACCGAATCCGACGACCACCTGTTTTGCATGATCACGATGAATCACCACCCGCTGCACACCAACGCGTGGTTCGCCGAACACGAGAGCGTCCAGGGTCGCAACGTCGTAGTCGGCAACCTGGTCTACTCCCTCGTGCTCGGCATGAGCGTCCCCGACGTCTCGGGCGCCGCGATCGCCAACCTCGAAGTGGAGAGCCTCATCCATCGATATCCGACGTTTCACGGTGACACGATCTACGCCGAGACGCGCGTGCTTGAGGTCACGCCGTCGACGTCGAAGCCAGACCGGGGGGTCGTCCTGGTTGAGACCAAGGGCTTCAATCAAGATGGTCGCGAGGTCTGTTACTTTCGCCGAAAGGTAATGGTGTGGAAGAGCGAGTTCGCGCCGGCGCGGCGCCGTCCGTACGGTGACGACGTCTGGGCCTAGCGACCTGGCGGTGTTCCGACGGGCGCTGCGGGAGGCCTCGTCGAAGTTGGCGCGCGACCTGCCGTGGATCGGTTCGCGCGACCCGTGGGGCATTCTCGTCAGCGAAGTCATGCTCCAGCAGACCCAGGCCGTTCGGGTCGTCGAGCCGTGGCGCCGCTTCATGACCGCGCTGCCCACCGCGCAGTCGTGTGCGGCGAGTTCACGCTCGACGGTCCTGGAGCTCTGGCGCGGTCTGGGGTACAACCGCCGGGCCACGAACCTGCACGATGCGTCGCGGGCCATCGTTCGTGATCACGACGGACAAATTCCTCCACACCCCGCGACCCTGCGAACATTGCCGGGTGTGGGTTCGTATACCGCCAACGCGGTGGCGTCCTTCGCCTTCGGCGCGCCAGTCGGCGTGCTCGATACCAACGTTGGGCGCGTTCTCGCCCGCGCGATCGAGAACCGACGGCTAACACACGGCGAGGCGCAACGTCTCGCCGACGCGCTGGTGCCGAGGCGGGCGAGTGCGGCGCACAATCAGGCGATGCTCGACTTGGGCAGTCAGTATTGCGTTGGGGCTCCGCGCTGCGTGTCGTGTCCGCTCGCACACCACTGTCGTTGGCGGTGCGACGGGGGGATCGATCCCGCTCCGCGCAGCGCCGCCGTTTCGATTCGCCAGTCACCCTTCGAGGGCTCCGATCGCCAACTACGTGGTCGAATGGTCGACGTGCTGCGCGAGGGTCCAAGGCGTCTCGACGAGATGCGTGAGGTTCTCACCACCGACCGTGAACGCTTCACTCGACTACTGGGCGCACTCGTGCGAGACGGCCTCGTCGAGGCGACGTCCGCGACGGTGCGACTGGCCGGCGATACTCGAAGCCCGATCGGGTGAACTTTTCGGACCGGTAACCTCGCCTGGGTGACGACACCAACGCTCGAGACCTACAAAGAGGCGGTCGGCCGTTTCGCCACCGGCGTCGTCGTAGTGACGGCCACGACCGAGCACGGTCCCGTCGGTTTCACCTGTCAGACGTTTGGCTCGCTCTCGCTCGATCCGCTGCTCATCACGTTCGCCGCAGCGGTGGACGGGCAGTCGTGGGCTCGTGTTCGCGCGCGTGGCGTGGTCGGTGTCAATATCCTGGCCGACGATCAGCTCGAAGAGGCCCGGCGCTTCGCGACCTCGGGTGCGGATCGCTTTGGCGCTGGCGAGTGGACGCGCGGACCGGCCGGATCGCCTCTGCTCGAGGGCTCGATTGCGCACGTCGAAGGACCCATCGTCGCCTTGACGAGGCACGGCGACCACGACGTGGCAGTGGTGCGCGTCGACTTTGTGGCGTCGTTCCCCGGCCGACCGCTCGTCTTCTACCAAGGCGGCTTTGGGGGACTCGCGTAGGTGAGGTGACTTCACTACGCTTTTCCTAGACGGCTAGGTTGGCCGTACGAGACGGGCGGGTGGAGTTCAATGACCGTGGCGATTGGCGTGGTGGTCGCGGCCCTGGTGGTGGCGGCCATCGCGATGCGTCGGTATCTCGTACGTCGAGACAGGCGGTCCTCAGCCAATCGACCACTGCTCGAAGCGCCACCGTCGCCGTATCAGTCGGCGAAGGGGTTTCGTCTCATCGACGGCGCAACGCCCTCGCCGCGACAGACGCCGGCGCCCCCGCGCCTTGAGCCGTCCGAGGAGTACGTGTTCAGCGACCCGACCTTGGGACCCGAGGAAGTGGGCGTGAGTCCGCACCGCCACGATGTGCAGTGGGCACTGGCGCGTTCGGCCCACCGGTCGGCGTTGACCCGCCGCCGTCGGTGGCTGGTGTTGGTAATCCTGGTCGCGCTCATCATCGCGACCGGTGCGTATCTTCACTATCGGCATGCCTGGTTCGGTGGACGAACCAACACGGGTTCGCCCGTCACCACGCCGGCACGGATCGCCCTAGCACCCAACGCCTACGCTGTAGCTCGCCTCGCGACAACGTGGTCGGTGACCAACCCGCCGACGTGGGTGGCCACCCCGTTCGTTTTCGTTACGACGACGGCACTATCTCGTCGATGACGAACGCCAAGATCTGCGCTTCGTCTCGCCAGGCGTCGTAGCGTCCCGATGGGCCGCCGTGGCCCGCCCCCATCTCGGTCTTGAGGTAGGCGACGTTGTCGGGATTGAGATCGCGCAGTCGCAGCACCCACTTCGCGGGTTCCCAGAATCCGACGCGCGAGTCGTTGAGCCCGCCCGCGGCCAGGATGTGGGGGTAGACGCGGGTGCTGCCGTCGTCGTTGGTCGCGCGAAGGTTGTCGTAGGGCGAATACGACTTCATCGTTCGATAGACCGTGGCACTGGCGTCGGGGTCGCCCCACTCCTCCCACTCGCCGACCGTGAGGGGTAGCGAGGCGTCGAGCATCGTGGTGAGCGCGTCAACAAACGGCACTTCGGCCACGACGCAGCGGAAGAGGTCCGGTGCGAGGTTGACCACGGCCCCCATGAGCAGTCCACCAGCTGATCCACCGCGTGCGGCGAAGTGTCGTGGGTCGGTCCACCCCTCGGCCACGAGGCCGCGAGCCACCGCAACGAAATCGCTGAAGGTGGTCGGCTTTTGGGCGAGCTTACCCATCTCGTACCACGAGCGGCCCATCTCGCCACCGCCTCGAACGTGCGCGACGGCGAAGATCACGCCCCGGTCGAGCAAGGAGAGGCGGATCGAGGAGAACGATGGATCGATTGATATCTCGTAGCTCCCGTACCCGTACAAGAGCAGCGGCGCGGGCCCGAGTGGGCGAAGCGTTCCGTCGTCGACGCGCACGACGTCTCGACGGGCGACCACCGAGACGGGAATTCGCTCGCCGTCGCTCGCCTCGAACCAGAGTTGACCGGTAACGTACGCGTCGCGATCGTAGCCACCGCGAACGATCTGCTGCTTACGAACGTGACGTTCGCGCGTCACCAGGTCAACGTCCGCGATGAGGTGGGGAGTGACCATCGACGTGATCGCGACCCGCACCAAGCCGGTGTCGAACATCGGGTTCGCGCCCACGGCCACCGTGCTCGGTCGGTCCACGCCGTCCACCAGCCACGACTGCTCAAGTAGGTCGGTGCCCAAGGTCGCATCGGCACGAAGTGGCACCACGCGAACGGCCGCGCAACCTTCGTCGCGTTCGCTGATTACCAGGTGCGAGGCGAACGCGTCGACGCCGTCGAGGCGCGTGCCCGGTCGATGGGCGATCAGCTCGCGCCAGTGGTCCTCGGCGACGGGCCGACCCACGAGTCGAAAATCGGTAGCCTCCTCGTTGGTCACCTTGAGCCACCATCGAGTCCCGTGGGCGTCGACCAGATGTTCGACGCCGTACTCGATCCCGTGTCGGCGCTCGTCGATCGTTCGCAGGGGCTCGGTGGGCCGGTCGGCGGGTACGTAGCGGACCTCGGTGGTGGTCGACGAGGTGAGCGAGACGACGATCATCTCATTGTCCCTCGAACGGCCGACGGACACCGTGAACTGGGCGTCGTCTTCCTGGTAGACGAGAACGTCGTCGGACGACGCGGTCTCGAGTCGATGACGCCACAACTGCCACGGGCGCATCGCGTCGTCGACTCGGGTGTAGAAGACGTGGCGACTGTCGGCCGACCACGCAAAGCCGTAGTAGACGTCATCGAGCGACTCGGGCAGCGGCGCGCCACCGGTCAGTGACCGAATGGTCACGCGGTGGCGTTCGTTGCCGTCGAAGTCGGTGCCGACGGCCACCCACGCATCGTCGGGGCTGACGTCAAAGACGCCGACCGACAAGAAGTCGTGACCCTCGGCCTCGACATTTTCGTCGAGGATGATCTGCTCGTTGTCGAGTTCGCACAGCGGATCAATGACCGGCGGGGTCACGTCGCCCGCCGCGGCGCGAACCCGGCAGCTGATGGGGTAGTTGAGACCCTCGCGGCTTCGCTCGAAGTACCACCACGACCCGCGACGAACCGGTACGGAGATGTCGGTCTCTTCGATGCGCATCTTGATTTCGTCGAACAGCTGGTTCTCGAGCGGCTTGAGGTGAGCGAGGGCGCTCGCGAGATAGTCGTTCTCGGCTCGAAGGTGCGCCAACACGTCGGGACTGTCACGGTCCATCAGCCAGTAGTAGGGATCGACGCGGGTGTCGCCGTGTCGAGAAATGGCGTGGGGGCGTTGGGGGGCAGAAGGGGTCAGTGGCACCACTCCACTCTGCCAGTAATTTTGGGCAGGACCCCGCGGCGAGTTAGTACTATTGCGTAGGGGTAATTAGTTCCCGAAGGAGCGAGATGACGATCGACAACCTGGACTTCAGTCGGTATCAGTTGGGCTGGTCCGATGAGCAGATCCCGGTGTTCAAGCCGAAGAAGGGCTTGAACGAAGGAATCGTTCGTGAGATGTCCGCCATGAAGAACGAGGAGCCCTGGATGCGCGAGTTCCGGCTCCAGGCGCTGAAGCGGTTCGAAAAGAAACCGATGTTGCCGTGGTTCGCCGAGCGCATGCCCGATCTGGACTTCAACGACATCTACTACTACATCAAGCCCACCGAGAACCAGGTTGAGCGCTGGGAGGACTTGCCCGACGCGATCAAGTCGACCTACGAGAAGTTGGGGATACCCGAAGCCGAGCGCAAGTACCTGGCCGGGGTCACGGCGCAGTACGAGTCGGAAGTCGTCTTCCACCGCAACCGCGAAGACCTCGCGCGTCTCGGCGTGCTCTTTTGCGACATGGATACCGCGGTTCGCGAGTATCCCGATCTGGTTCGCAAGTACTTCGGGACGGTGATCCCGCCCAACGACAACAAGTTCGCCGCGCTCAATTCGGCGGTGTGGAGCGGCGGTTCGTTCATCTACGTTCCACCCGGCGTCAACGTCGATCAGCCGCTGCAGGCGTACTTTCGAATCAACACCGAGAACATGGGTCAGTTCGAGCGCACGCTCATCATCGCTGACGAAGGTTCCCAGGTTCACTACGTCGAGGGCTGTTCGGCACCGGTGTACTCAACGGACTCCTTGCACTCGGCGGTCGTGGAACTCGTGGCGTTGCCCGGTTCGCGCATCACCTACACCACGATCCAGAATTGGTCGAATAACGTCTACAACTTGGTGACCAAGCGCGCGCGCGCCGAGGCCGAGGCGCACGTCGAGTGGATCGACGGCAACATCGGCTCGCGGCTCACGATGAAGTACCCCTCGGTCTACCTGATGGGTCCCAAGGCCTCCGGCGAGGTGCTGTCGGTCGCCTACGCGGGGCCCGGCCAAGTCCAAGACGCTGGCGCAAAGATGGTGCACTGCGCGCCCGAGACGACGTCGACCATCGTGTCCAAGTCGATTTCCAAGGACGGCGGCTTGACCGCGTATCGCGGTCTCGTGAAGGTTGAGGAAGGTGCGACTGGCGCGAAGAGCTTCGTGCGCTGCGACGCGCTGATCCTCGATGAGTTCTCGACCTCCGAGACCAGGCCCTACATGGAGATCGGTGAACAGGACGCCTCCATTGGTCACGAGGCGACCGTCTCTAAAATCGGTGATGACCAGTTGTTCTACTTGATGAGCCGTGGTTTAACCGAGGGCCAGGCCATGGGCATGATCGTCAACGGCTTTATCGAACCGGTTACTCGCACGCTGCCGATGGAGTACGCCGTCGAATGGTCGCGACTCATTGAGCTGCAAATGGAGGGCTCGATTGGCTGACCGACTCGACCACTGCTCGCGTGGAAGGATTGTCCGATGGGAATGCGCGAGGAGTGCAAGCACTTTCAGAGCCGCACGTACCGCAACGGTGAAGTAGCGCGGTTCTGTGTCTTGGGCAACGCGCCCGATCAGCCCTGGGCCTGCCCGGACGACTGCGTAACCTACGAGCGGCGCCTGGCCGACGTGGGGTGGTCGCACGGTTCGCTGGTGGATCGTCCCGTGGAATCGGCGCCCAACACCGATGTGCCCCTGGACGATCGTCGAGCCCTGCTCGAACAGGCGAGCGAGATTGTCAACGCCGTGGCGCCCGAGCTGGTTAACGAGCGGCGTCGTGAACTCGACGACGCCGACCGACGCGACCGACGCGGCTGGCGCTTCTGGCGCCGCTAGCGCCCCGTAAAGGTTGGCTTGCGCCGTTCGACGAACGCGCGCATCGCCTCGGCGAGGTCGTCGCTTCGCAGGTACAGCGAATTCCAGTTGGCGACGAACTCCAGTCCTTCGGCGACTGTCCGACCGTCGTTGGCGGCCAGCACCGCCTTGGTGCCTCGCACGGCCAACGGTGAGTTGGCGGCGATCTGTTCGGCGAGGTCGTACGCCGCGGCGAGCAGGGCTTCCTGGTCCTCGAGGACGCGATTGATCAGACCAATCGCGCCGGCGTGCTCGGCGTCGACGTCCATGCCGGTGAACGCCATTTCGGCGACGTGACCGGCCCCGATGATCCGCGGGAGTCGCTGTAGCGAACCGAGATCGGCGACGATCGCGACCTTGGTCTCGCGCACCGAGAAGATGGCCGAGCGAGCCGCCAGGCGGACGTCACACGCGCTGATCAGGTTTAGGCCGCCGCCGAGGCAGTAGCCGTGGACGGCCGCGATGACCGGCATCGGCAGATCCGCGATCGAGTTCACCGCGCCCTGCATGGCTCGCACGGCGCGGTAGCGGGCGGCGTTGCGCTCGGCTGGCGAGCCCGCACGATCCTCGGCCAGCAGGTTGGCGCCGAGTTCTTTCAGGTCCAGTCCCACCGTGAAGTCCTGGCCCCGCGCGGCCACGACGACCGCGCGAACCTCGGGCGTGTCGCGCAGCGCGCCGGCGGCGCGGGGCAGATCCTCCCAGAAGGCTCGACCCATGGCGTTGCGCGCGTCGGGACGGTTCAGCCACAGCGTGGCCACCTCACCCGCGACGTCGAGATCTAAGACCGCCGATGTGAATTCCATGACACCTCCTGCCCGCTGGCACACTAGACCGGCGGACCGGTGCCGTGTTCCACCAGTACACTGCGTAAGCCCTCGCCTATGAACTCGTTCGCCGACTCCGCCACTTCGTTGATCACCAGTCGGCCCGACGCCGAGACGCGACGACGGGCGTGGTCGATGTTCGAAGCGGCCGGGCTGCCCTCGACGCTCGACGAGGTGTGGCGATACGCCCCGCTGTCGGACTTTGACCTTGATCGCTATCGAGTGCCGACCGCTCCCGTTGACGCCCCGTTGGCCCCCTTCGCCACGTCGCTCGCGGGACTCTCGAGTTGCGTCGTGCGCGTGGCGGACGGGTATCGAGTGGTTGATGGCACCGACGTCAAAGGCGTGACCATCGACGAAGCACCGAGTTCTCTCGCCTTCGGTGGCGACGACCCTTTCGAACGCTACGCCAGTGACACCTTTGCGCTGCTGAACACCGCGTTGGCCCCGGGGACCACGGTCGTGAGCGTTGAACCTGGCGTGATCGTCCACGAGCCGATCATCATCATTCACAGTGCGCACGCCACTGCGTCGTTCCCCCGAACCCAGGTGAGGCTGGGCACCGGATCGAGCGCGACGGTCATCGAGTACTACGACGGCGGCGACGGCGCCGTCGTCGTCCCGGTGAGCGAACTCGAGGTGGGGCCAAACGCCTCGCTGCGACTCGTCACGTATCAGCGGCTCGCCGCCACGGCCTGGCACGTAGCGCGCACGACGGCGATCCTGGACCGCGACGCGCGACTGAACCAGTCGGTTTTGGGCATGGGCGCCAACTACAACCGGTCGCGCAACGACGCCGACCTGCGCGCGAGCGGTGCGCAGAATGAGTTGCGCACGACGTTTCTCGGTAGTGGCGTTCAGGTTCACGATTTTCGAACGCGCCAGTACCACCGTGGCGCGCGAACGCGCTCGACGCTGTTGGCCAAGGGTGCCGTGGCCGAATCGTCGCGGTCGGTCTACACCGGACTGATCGAGATTGAAAAGGGCGCCAAGAAGACCGACGCCCGCCAGACGAACCACAACCTGCTCCTGTCGCCCTTCGCGCACGCCGACAGCGTGCCGAACCTGGACATCCGTGAGAACGATGTCGTCTGCGCCCACGCGTCGAGCGTTGGTCCGCTCGATGAACTGCAGCGGTGGTACCTCGAATCGCGCGGTGTCGAGCGTCACGATGCCGAGCGGCTGATGATTCAAGGATTCTTTCTCGAGATGCTCGATGCGCTGCCGTCATCAGTGGCGCGCCTCGTGGAAGATGACGTCGCGTCGGTGCTGCGGTCCGTGGCGGTGATCGCGTGAACGCCGTCGACGTTGGGTCGCTCGATGACTTCGTGAGCGGTGAGGCTCGTCAACTGCACGTCGGATCGAGAACGCTCGTGGTGGTGCGAATCGACGACGACGTCTACGTGCTCGACGATCGCTGCAGCCACGAGGAATTCAGTCTCGCCGAGGGTGAAGTCGACGCGACGAACGCCACGATTGAGTGCGCTCGTCACGGCGCGATCTTTGACCTCAAGGATGGCGAGCCCCAGTCGTTTCCGGCTACGCGGCCGGTGGCCCGCTACGACGTGTTGATCAGAGACGGGCGGGTCGAGGTGGTCGTACCGTGAGCGCCGTGCTGAGGATTTCGAACCTGCGCGTCGCCGTGGGTGGTAAGGAGGTGTTGCGGGGCTTCGATCTCACGATGCGCTCGGGCGAAGTTCACGTGATCATGGGTCCGAATGGTTCGGGCAAGTCGACCCTCGCGCACGCGCTGGCCGGTCACCCCGGCTATCAGGTACTCGGTGGTTCGGTACGGCTCGACGACGTGGAGCTGCTCGAGCTTTCGCCCACCGAACGCGTTCGTCACGGTCTGTTTCTCGCGATGCAGCAGCCCATGGAAGTACCCGGCGTTCGACTCGTTGACGTGCTCGCGGCCGCGGGTGTCGCTCGCGACGGTTTGAACGAGCGCATGGCGAGCGAGGCGCGGCGCGTTGACCTGCGCGCAGAACTACTCGAGCGCTTCGTCAACGTAGATCTGTCCGGCGGTGAGCGAAAACGGGCCGAGATGGTCCAGTTCGGCGTCCTACGACCACGCTTCGCCATCTTGGACGAGATCGATTCGGGTCTCGACGTTGACGCGCTCGGCTCGGTGGCGCGGCGTCTCGCCGAGTCCACCACCGAGTGGGATTGTGGCGTTCTGGCGATCACGCACTTTCGACGGCTGTTGCACGAGTTGACCCCGACGATGATTCACGTGGTCAGCGGCGGTCGCGTCGTCGCGACGGGCGGGCCCGAACTCGCCGAGACGCTCGAGCGCGACGGCTACGAGCCGTTTCGCGACACGAGTGCGTCGTAACGAGTCCGGAGTACAGTTGACCGATGGCTGAAGGACGTCACAGCGCCCCTCGGGATCGTGCCGACCGACCGTCCAAGGCGTCCAAGCGCGCACTGGCCAACGAAGCGCGCCTGCGGGCCCTCGGCGAGGCGGTCGAGCAGCGAGCCGATCCGACCCGCCGGCCCCGTGTGGCCAAGGTACGCCGACCCCACCGCGTGCGCCGCATCGCGCTCATTGGAACGGCGTCGATCGTCGGCCTCGTGGTCGTACTCGTCGGCGGCGGGTACCTCTACGCCCAGTGGCGATTCAGCCAGATCCCGAAGGTCAACGTGGCGGGCGAACTACCCCAGCTGTCGGGCCGCCCGTTCAACATCCTCGAGATCGGATCGGATTCGCGCGTGGGGCTCACGGGTGCGGTGGCTCGTCAGACGGGAGCGTCCGCGGGCGCCGTGTCGGGCCAGCGCAGTGACGTCGTGAAGATCATGCACATCGACCCGGCCGCCGGCACGATCACCATCCTCTCCATCCCGCGCGACACGATGGTCACCCTGCTCGCGAACCAGGCGCTCTTCGGTAAATTCAACCGCATCAACGTCAACTACGGCAACGGGCCTTCACTGCTCGCCCAGACCATCACCGCCAATTTCGGTATTCCGATCAACCACGTCATCCAAGTCAGCTTCGCCGGACTCATCAACGCCGCCGACGCGATCGGCGGGGTCTATCTCGACTTTCCCTTTCCCGCCAAGGACGCCTATTCCGGCCTCAACGTTGCGCACGCCGGTTGTCAGCTGGTGACGGGGTTCCAGGCGCTCGCCGTGGCTCGAAGCCGTCACTACCAGTGGTTCCAGCACGGGGTGTGGAATTACGACCCCACGAGTGATTTCGGTCGGATCGATCGACAGAACGTCTTCATTCGGGCGTTGATTAGTCGGGCCAAGCACCTCTACAACCCGTTGACCATCAACTCCTTTCTCGCCAAGATTCCCCAGGGCATCACACTGGACAGTGGCTTCACCCTCAATGAGTTGATCGCGCTCGCCGTGAAGTTCCACGGCTTCAATCCAGCGAACATGCTCACCTACACGCTGCCGACGTTTCCCGCGACCGTCGCGCCGCTGGGCGACGTGCTCTTCGTCCAACAGCCCGAGGCGCAGCAACTGCTGGTGAATATCTTTGGTTCCTCGCTGCTCACCCCGACGAATCCGTCGCCCAACCAGCAGGGGCAAACGCCCCTGCCGCCGGTGGTCACCACGACGACGGTGCCGACCGTGACGTCGAGCACGATTCACGCGTCATCGGCGACGTCGACCAGGGCCACAGCGCGGCCCGCCACGTCCAATCCGACCAACGTCGTGCCCTACTGGGACCCCGTGCCCTGCACACCGTAGGCGTCGTCTAGCCCCTGGCTGAGCGTATTCCACGCGAGCGTCGCGCACTTGATGCGCACGGGGAACTTCACGACCCCCTGGAGTGCGGCCAGCTCACCCATCGTTCGAAGGTCAGCGACCACCGGCTCGGCGCGATCGTCCAAGGCGGTCTGGTGCACGGTCATCAGTTGCTTGAAGCGCTCGATGGTCTCGCGCGCCTCGTCGACGGTCTTGCCCTTCACTGCCGCACTCATCATCGAAGAGGACGCCTGGGAGATTGAGCAGCCGTGCCCGGTGAGCTTGATGTCGACGATGATACCGTCACGCACGTCGAGAAAGACGGTGAGCTCGTCGCCGCAGAGTGGGTTGTAGCCCTCGGTGCGCACGACGCCCGGGGCGTCGAGCTCGCCTCGGTTGCGCGGCGAACGATAGTGATCGAGAATGATCTCGCGGTAGAGGTCGTCGAGGTTCGCCATCGACTACCCGAACATCGAGACGGCGCTATCGAGCGCGTCGAGCAGTACGTCGGTGTCGGCGACGGTTGAATAGGGACCGAACGACGCTCGCGCCGTCGCGGCGAGTCCGAAGCGACGCATCAGCGGTTTGGCGCAGTGGTGCCCCGGACGCACGCACACGCCGAACTGGTCGAGGACTTGGGCGACGTCGTGGGGGTGCACGCCGTCGACGTCGAGGCTGAGCACTCCGCCACGGTCGACCGAATTGGCCGGACCAATCACGCGTACGCGACCATTGAAGCGTGCGTCGAGGCGTGCGAGGGCGTCACTCGTCAGCGTCTGCTCGTGCGCCATGAGATTCTCGAGTCCCAGACCGTCGAGGTAGCGTATCGCGGCTTCGAGGCCCGCGGTCTCGGCGATAGGCGGCGTACCAGCCTCGAAGCGGGTCGGTCCGTCGGCCGGTACGTACCCGTCGAGGCGTACGTCAGCGATCATGCCACCACCGCCGAGAAACGGTGGCATCGACGCCAGAATGGCCGCGCGCGTCCAGAGCACGCCGAGTCCAGTCGGGCCGAGCATTTTGTGGGCAGAAAAGCACAGGAAGTCGGCGTCCATGTCAACCACGTCAGTGGGCTGGTGCCCGACCGACTGTGCGGCGTCCACCGCGACCAGCGCGCCGTGCTCGTGCGCCGCGCGCGCCAGGGCGGCGACCGGATTTCGGGTACCCAACACGTTTGACGTGGCGGTGAAGGAGAAGAGTTTGACGCCGTCGAGCAGTTGGTCCAAGTTCGACAGGTCGAGACGAAAGTCATCGGTGACCGGAACGAATCGCACGTCGATCCCGCGGGCGTCGCGCAGCTGGAACCACGGCACGATGTTGGCGTGGTGCTCCATCTCGGTCACCAAGACGACGTCGCCCGCCTGCAGGTTGGCGGCCCCCCACGACTTAGCGAGCAAGTTGAACGACTCGGTGGTGTTTTTCGTGAAGACGATCTCGTCGGCGCCGCCGGGGGCGTGGATAAATCGCGCGGCGGCGGCGCGGGCCCCCTCGTACACGTCGGTGGCCTCCACGGCCGTCTGGTAGACGCCACGGTGCACGTTGGCGTGGTGAAGCGTGTAGTACCGATCCATCGCCTCGATCACGGCTCGAGGGGGCAACGTCGAAGAGGCCGAATCAAGATACGTGATGGGCCGGCCGTTAATGACCCGACCGAGCAGTGGCGTGTCAACACGAACGCGGCGCGGGTCGAACGCGCTCATCGGACGAGCGTCCGCCAGGCGTCGTAGCCGTCCACTTCGATGGACGCCGCGAGCTCGACGCCGCCGCTGTGCACGATTCGTCCGTCGACGAGGACGTGGACTCGATCGGGCTCGATCTCTTCAAGGAGCTTGACGTAGTGGGTGACCACCAGGGCGCCCATGTCGGGGTGCTGCTCGCGCACCGTACGCACGCCGCGCGCGACGACGCGCAGCGCGTCAATATCGAGGCCCGAGTCCGTTTCGTCGAGCAGCGCGATCACCGGCTCGAGCAGGGCCATCTGCAACACCTCGTTGCGCTTGCGTTCGCCGCCGGAAAACCCCTCGTTCAAGTGGCGCTCGGCGAAGGCCGGGTCCATGCCCAGGCGGTCCATCCACTCGGCGAGCTCAAGTCGAACTTCGAGCACGGAGAGCTCGGTGAGGCCCTTACGGGCCACGATCGCCTGACGTAGGAACTGAATCACCGAGACACCGCCGATGGCTTCGGGGTACTGGAAGGCGAGAAAGACGCCGCGGCGAGCTCGTTCGTCCGGTGGCAGTGTCGTGATGTCCTGGCCACTCAGGAGAACCTGGCCGTCGGTGACCCGGTAGCCCGGATGACCCATGACCACGCTCGCCAGGGTTGACTTGCCCGCGCCGTTGGGTCCCATGAGCGCGTGAACCTCGCCCGGGTAGACCTTCAGGTCGACCCCGCGCAAGATGACGGATTCGTCGGCGGTGGCGTGGACGTTGCGAAGTTCTAAGAGGGGCTCAACCACATGGTGAGCCTACCGTCCTCGTCGAAATTCACTGCCGCTCACCAGCCGCGCGCGACCCACTCGTCACGGTGGGGCCGCTCGGTCCCGATGGTCGTCGGCGCACCGTGTCCGGGCCACACGATGACGTCGTCACCGCACGTCGCCATCAGTCGCTCATCGATGGAACGGATGATGAGCGCAAAGTCACCGCCGGCATACGACGTGGCGCCCGGTCCGCCGGGAAACAGCGTGTCGCCGCTGAACAGCACCGGCGCGCCGTCGACGCGAAAGCAGACCGATCCCGGCGTGTGTCCGGGCGTATGGATCGTTCGGAGTCGCAGGTCACCAACGTCGATGACCTGGCCGTCGTCGAGGGTCTCGTCGAAGTCGGGGTAGAGCGCCGCGTCGCCGGGGTGAGCCCAGACGGGGTAGCCCTGTCGGCGCAGTTCGTCCATGGCGCCGACGTGATCGGCGTGGCCGTGGGTCTGCAGAATAAGGCGCACTCCTAGTTCGATGGCGAGCTCGCGCAGTCGTGGTGCGTCGTCGGCGGCGTCGATGAGCACGCCGAAGCCCGTGCGGCGACACCGCACGACGTAGACGTTGTTCGCCAATGCACCGACGACGACCCGGTGAATGTCGGCGGCGGCGTCGCTCCATACGAGTTCAGCTTTTGGCACACCGCCAGACTGCCACGCGCGAGGTGCTGGCGCATTGGCTAACCTCGCAGGTGCGCCGGCTTACTGGACGGTAGGAATCGAGGGTGAGTATGAACTTCGGCTTTACGCAGGAGCAAGAAGAGTTGCGCGCGATGGTGAAACGGTTCTTGAGTGAGAAGTCGCCCGAGTCTGAGGTCCGCCGACTGATGGCGACCGCCGAAGGCTACGACCCGGCCGTGTGGCGCCAGATGGCCGAGGAACTCGCGCTCCAGGGCCTCGGCATTCCCGAGGAGTACGGCGGACAGGGCTTCGGGCCCGTCGAGTTGTACGTCGTCTTTGAGGAGATGGGCGCGGCGCTGCTGTGCGCGCCGTACTTCTCGACGGTGGCCCTCGCCGCGAACGCCGTGCTGCAGGTCGGCGACCAGACGGACCGCGCCCGGTACCTGCCGGCCATGGCGTCCGGCGAGTCGATCGCCACCTTGGCGATTACTGACGACGCCGGTCAGTGGGACCTGGCTACGACCTCGACGACCGCGTCGCAGACCGCTAGCGGCTGGCGACTCAACGGCGTGCGCAGTTACGTGACCGACGGCTCGGTCGCGTCGGTGATCTTCGTCCCGGCCATGACCGGTGCCGGTCTGTCGCTCTTCGCGGTCGCGGGGGATGACCCCGGTGTTGAGCGCACGCCGCTGGCGACGATGGATCAGACGCGCAAGCAGAGCCGAGTGGTGCTCAGCGACGCGGCGGGCACGCTCGTCGGCGTTGAGGGTGGGGCGCTCGAGGGACTCCAGACGACGCTGCGAATCGCCGCCGCGGCGCTCGCGGCGGAGCAGGTCGGTGGTGCCCAGCGCGTACTCGACAGCTCCGTCGAGTACGCCAAGAGCCGGGTGCAGTTCGGTCGTCCCATCGGCTCGTTCCAGGCGATCAAGCACAAGTGCGCCGACATGCTCTTGGACGTCGAGTCGGCCAAGTCGGCCGCCTACTACGCGGCCTGGGCGGCCCAGGAGTTGAACGAAGAGCTCCCGGTCGCGGCGAGCCTCGCCAAGTCGTTCTGCTCCGAGGCGTACTTTCACTGTGCGGCTGAGAACATTCAGATTCACGGGGGGATCGGCTTCACCTGGGAGCACTCAGCGCACCTCTACTTCAAGCGCGCCAAGAGTTCTGAGCTCTTTCTCGGCGACCCGGCCTACCATCGCGAGTTGCTCGCCCAGCGTCTGGGGATCTAGTCGCGTGCTCGCTCACGAGCAGCTCGAGAGCGGTGAGTCGGTGCTCGATCTGCGCGTGGCGACGTCGGGGACCAGACCGTCAACCGGTCACGTCCTGGTCCTCGTACACGGCCTTCCGCGCGCCGCGGGCATGGGTCGTCAGGCCGCCGGACTGCTGCCCGAACTGGCGGAGCACCTGGCCTCAGAATCGGGCTGGACCGTGGTGACCGGCACGCTCTCGGGTGTCGGCGGCAGCACGGGCACCTTTTCCGCGTCCCAGTGGCGCGATGACCTTACGCGACTACTGGCGCGCGTGGGACAGGACGATGGTCGAATCTCCCTGGCGGGATTTGGGTTCGGGGGATCACTGGCCCTGGCGGTGGCCGCGGGCGACGAACGAGTTCGCGGCGTCGCCACCTTTGCCGCACCGGCGCACCTGGAGGCGTGGTGCGGGCCGGCACCGGCGTTTCGTCAGTGGATTATTGGTGCGGGCGTCGTCGGGGACGAGCGCAAGCTGCTCGAGGCCGATGCGTTGAAGACCGACGTGCTCAGCATCGACCCCCTGGCGGCCATTGCGTCCCTGCCGCCTCGTCGGCTGTTGATCGGACACGGCACCGACGACCTCGAGGTAGCGCCGAGCGACGCACGCGATCTACTCGCCGCCGCGGAGGGGCGAGCCGAACTTCGCCTGATCCAGGGGGCGGGTCATCAGTTGCGCGCTGATCCGCGCATGGTCGCCACGCTTCTCGGCTGGCTGGACCGACACCGCTAGCTCATCGACTCGTCGATGGCGTGACGGATGGCGACCGCGGCGGCGTAGGGGTCCGCCGCGTCGGTGATGGCCCGCACGACGACGAAGTGACCCAGTCCGGCCGCCACGAGGCTCGCGACGTTTGAAGCGTCAACTCCACCGGTCACGAATACCGGCTGGTCACTTCGCTTCATGCAGGCGACGGCGTAGGCCACACCCGTGCCCAGCCGACCGGGCTTGGTGGGCGTCGCCACGATGGGACCGGCGCTGCGGTACGTCGCCGGTTCCTCGAGGGCCCGCGTGAATTCGTCGGGGTCGTGCGTTGACAGTCCGACGATAGCGTCGGGTCCCAGCAGGTCGCGGCATCGCTGCACCGTCACGTCATCTTGCCCCACGTGCACGCCGTCGGCGCCCGTGTCGGCGGCGAGGTAGGGCGAGTCGTTCATGATGAAGGGTACGGCGAAGTCGCGACAGATCGCCGCCATCAAGGTTCCCGTGGCGCGCAGCTGGTCGTCGTCGAGCACCTTGTCACGCAATTGCACGACGTCGACCCCGCCACGCAGCACGCGGGGCAAGAAGGAGGCCATGTCGGGGCGCTGACCCACGCAGAGGTACAGGCGACGGTCGTGGAGATTGAACACGCCACCACTGTAAAAGTTCGCGAGCAACGAACGGCGAGGGTCGCCGGCTAGGGCAGAATGGACCCGTGCAGATTCCCGCGAAGGCCGAGTACGCCATTCGGGCCCTCCTAACCCTGGCCGCGAGTTCGACCTCGGTGAGTGCCGAACACCTAGCGGCCGAGCAGGGGCTGCCGGCGAAGTTTCTCGGGGCGATTCTCTCGGATCTGCGCCGGGGCGGACTGGTGACCAGCCAGCGCGGTCCCGAAGGCGGGTTCCGTCTGGCGCGCGACGCCGAGACGATCATGATTGCCGACATCTTGCGCGTGGTCAGTGGCCCGATGGCCGGCGTACGCGGTATGCGACCAGAGACACTCAACTACGGCGGCGAAGCCACACACCTGCGCGACGTGTGGGTGGCGGTGCGCGCCGCCCTGCGCGAAGTGCTCGAACACGTCACGTTGGCTCAAGTGTTGCGTGGCGACCTGCCACCGGCGGTCACTCGATTCACGAGTGACACCGACGCGTGGATCACCAGAAAACTGTGACGCCCATCTACACCGACGGGGCGTGCCGTGGAAACCCCGGCCCCGGTGGCTGGGCGTGGGCCGCGTCTCGAGAGCGCTACGCGAGCGGTGCCGAGCGTCACACCACCAATCAGCGGATGGAGTTGCGCGCGGTGCTCGAGGCGTTGCGCGCGAATCCCGACGGTGACCTCGAGATCGTCAGTGACTCGTCGTACGTGGTGAAGTGTTTTAACGACCAGTGGTACGTGGGCTGGCGGCGTCGCGGGTGGAAGAACTCACAGGGACAACCCGTAGCCAATCGCGACATCTGGGAGCCGTTGTTCGATCTGACCCTGCGCGGTGACCGTTCCGTGGTTTTCACCTGGGTCAAGGGTCATTCGGGGGACCCAATGAACGAACTCGTCGACGCACTGGCGACCGCCGCCGCCGATCGTCAACGCGGTGAGGACGCCTAACGCGATCGCGCGTCGATTACCGGTCGATAAACATTAGGATTCCCTAGGTCTACGAGACCAGGAAACGAAGGGACGGGACCGTGGCGAACGAGGCCCACCAGTTTGATGTCGTGATCATTGGGGGTGGCCCGGGCGGCTACGCCGCCGCGCTCTACGGCGCCTCGGCGGGGTTGTCCGTCGCGCTCATCGAGCGAGACAAGGTCGGCGGTACGTGCCTGCATCGGGGATGCGTGCCGGCCAAGGAGTTTCTCGAGACTGCGCACGTACGTCGAACGATCGAGCACGCGAGCGCCTTCGGGATCGACATCGGCGCGGTAGCCGTTGATTTCTCGATAAGCCAGCGTCGCAAGAGCGAAGTGGTCGACAAGCTGCACAAGGGCCTGGCTGGTCTCCTGAAGGGGCGTAAGGTCACCGTATTCGAGGGCACCGCACGGCTCGACGCCGACCTGACGGTTCGGGTGGTCGACGGCGCGGACGCCGGCACCGAGGTGCGCGGGACCAACGTGATCCTGGCCGCGGGTTCGGTGCCGCGCACGCTGCCGGGCTTTGACCTGGACGGCACTATCGTGCTCACCTCCGATGAATTCCTTGACCTTTCGACGCTGCCGACCAGTGCCGTCGTGATCGGTGGTGGCGCGATCGGCTGTGAATTCGCCTCGATGCTCGCTGACATGGGGACGAAGGTGACGGTGCTCGAGAGCCTGCCGACCATTCTCATGGGTTGCGACAGCGAAGTCGTGAGCGTCGTGCAGCGCAGTTTCAAGAAGCGCGGCATCGACGTGCGCGCCGGGGTCACGGTTACTGGGCACTCGCCGAAGAAACGTACGACCACCGTGCACGTTGATGGTGGTGAGGACGTGGCCGTGGACGTGATCGTTCTCGCCGTCGGGCGCCGGCCCCGAAGTGAGGGGCTGCTCGGCGAGGGCACCGGCGTTGAGGTCAACGAACGTGGCTTCGTGGTGGCCGACGCGGCGATGCGCACCGCCAATCCGCACGTTTTCGCCGTGGGTGACATCGTCGCCAATACCCCGCAACTGGCCCACGTTGGTTTCGCCGAGGCGATCGTAGCCATCAAGACCATTCTCGGCGAACCGGCGATTCCGGTGGATTACGACCGCGTGCCGTGGGCTATTTACTCAAACCCCGAGGTGGCCTTCGTCGGCCTGACCGAGGCCGCGGCGAAGGAACGTGGCTACGAGGTGATCGTCAAGAAGGACCCCTTCGGCGGCAACAGTCGGGCCCAAATCATTGGTGACACTGACGGCGTGGTCAAAGTCATCGCGGAGAAGCGTCCCGACGGGACCGCGGGCCAGATACTCGGTGTGCACATGGCGGGTCCTTGGGTCACCGAACAGTTGGGCGCGGCCTACTACGCCGTGAATTGGGAGGCGACCGCCGAGGAAGCCGCGGCCCTGATCCAACCGCACCCCTCGCTGTCGGAAACCTTCGGTGAAACGCTACTCGCGCTGGCCGGCCGGGGGCTGCACGTTGGCTGACGTGACCCTCCCGTCGCTCGGCGAGTCGGTGACCGAAGGGATCATCACCCGCTGGTTCAAGCAGGTGGGGGACGTCGTGGCTCGCGACGAACCGCTCTTTGAGGTGTCAACCGACAAAGTTGACTCCGAGATGCCCTCGCCCGCCGCCGGCGTGTTGATCGCCATTCTGGCGGGGGAGGGTGACACCGTCGAGACGGGCTCACGCGTCGCGGTCATTGACGAGGCAGCCGGTACCGGTTCAGGGTCGACGCCGGCCGCTCGCCCAACGCCCGAAGCGTTCGTAGCACCCGCGCCAGCACCCGCGCCAGCGCCACCCGCGGCGTCCCCGTTGCCGCCGGTGGCGCCACCGGCCCCGCCGTCGCCGGCGGGCGTCGTGATGTCGCCCGTGGTTCGTCGAATTCTCGCCGACGGGGGCGTTGAGCCGGGAACCGTGCGCGGGTCGGGACCGGGCGGCGCCATCACCCGACGTGACGCGGAACGCGCGGTGATGAATGGCCCGACTGACGACATTGTCGTCCCGCTGTCCAATGGGCTACGCCGCATGGGTCAGCACATGACGCTCTCCACGCAAAGCACGCCGCACGGTTACGTCGCGGTCGAGGTCGACGCCTCGATCATTGATCGGTTGGACACGCTCGGTCGAGTGACTCGTGACGGCGTGCCAATCTCCGACGAGGTCGTGGTGGGACTGGCGGCGGTTCGAGCGTTGGGCGAGTTCGAGTTTCTCAACGCCACGTTCGCCGGTGATGAGCTCGTGGTGCACCGGACGGTCAACCTTGGCTTCATGCGCGAAGTGCATCGCGACGGGATGCTCGTGCCGGTTGTGCACGCCGCGGCTGGACTGACCCTTCGGGCGCTCGCTCGACGGGCGCACGAGTTGCAAGATCGTGTGGCGACCCGCCAGTTGACGGCCGACGACCTGATGGGTGGGACGTTCACACTGGTGGGCCCGACGGGACCGAATGCGCTCTGGTCCCAGCCGATCATCATCCAGCCCCAAGTCGCGGTGTTGTCGATGGGCAGCGTTCGTCGGGCCGCGGTGGTGGTCGACGACCCCGAGCGTGGTCCCACGGTGTCGGTTGGCCGACGCGTCATCCTCGGACTGTCGTTCGATCACCGAGTCTGTGAGCCGTTTAGCGCCACCAACTACCTCGAACGAGTCGCGGAGCTGCTCGCCGGTCTTGACCTCGAGAGCGAGCACTGAGTGCTGCGTCGTCGCCACCTGGGTCGCGTCACCTTCCGCGAGGCCAATGACTTCCAGCGAGCAATTCTCGACGCACGCGATGACTACGTCTTGGTCTTCGAGCATCCCCCCACCTACACGATGGGCATCCGGACCCAGCCCGAGCACTTCTTGGTGCCCCCGCAGACCCTTGATGCGGACGTTGTTGTCGCCGATCGAGGCGGTGACGTTACGTATCACGGCCCCGGACAGGTGGTCGCGTGGGCGGTGGTAAGCGTCGCGGACGATCCATCGGCTGGGCGAGCACACGTGCGACGACTCGAGGAAGCGGTGATCGCTACGGCCACGCACTTCGATCCGACGGGCGCACTCGGTCGAGTAGGTCGCCTGGAGGGCTATCCGGGCGTCTGGGCCAACCTCGATGACGAGCCGGCGAAGATCGCCGCGGTCGGCGTGCGCACCGAACGCAATCGAGCCGGGCAACGTCGCACGCTGCACGGCGTGGCGCTCAACGTCGATGTCGACCTGGCCGGATTCCGCGCCATCGTTCCGTGCGGCATCGCCGACAAGCCGGTCGCGTCGCTACGATCCCTGGGGGTGCGCGTCTCGTCGTCCGAGGCGGGGGACTTCCTGGGCGAGCAGCTCGATCGGATGTTGGGGGGACCGGGCTCGGTCGCCGCGGTCGATCGCGGTGGCGTTGGCTCGACGGGCGATCGCCCGCTGCTGCGTCGGCTGCGCCACGCCGGGGTTGATCCCGACGCCGGTGTCGACCTGCGCGCGCGCAAGCCATCGTGGCTGCGCGTCGAGGCGCACATGGGATCGCGCTACCAATCACTGCGACGGCTCACCGAGGACCTTCGGTTGGTGACCGTGTGTGAGGAGGCGGGCTGCCCCAACATCTACGAGTGCTGGGCGTCGGGAACCGCGACCTTCATGGTCAACGGCGAGCGATGCACGCGCGCTTGCGGCTTCTGCCTCATCGATACGCGTAAACCCTTGGCGCTGGACCCGACCGAGCCCGATCGAGTCGCCGAAGCGGTGGTGCGGCTCGGGCTTCGCCACGCGGTGGTGACTTGCGTGGCGCGTGATGATCTTCGCGACGGTGGCGCCGCCGCGATCGCCGCGACCGTGGTAGCTATTCGAGATCGCTCACCGGAAACCGCGGTGGAAGTGCTCATCAGCGATCTCAAGGGCGACGCCGCCTCGCTCCAACTGGTGCTCGACGTTCGACCCGACGTGGTGAACCACAATCTCGAGACGGTGGCCCGGCTCCAGCGAGCCGCTCGCCCCAGCGCCGGGTACTTGCGATCGTTGACGGTGCTCGCGCGCGCGAGCGCGCAGGGTCTCACCACGAAGTCGGGACTGATGGTCGGACTCGGTGAGACGCCGGACGAAGTCGAAGAAGCCCTCGCCGACCTCGCGAGCGTCGGTGTAGCCATCGTGACGATCGGGCAGTACGTGCGCCCCAGCGCCGATCACCTGCCGGTGGCGCGGTGGTGGGATCCCGCCGAGTTCGACGAACTCGCTCGGCGGGGCCGTCGGTTGGGGCTGGGACACGTCCAGTCCTCACCGCTGACGCGCTCGAGTTACCACGCCGGTGAGGCGCTCAGCGCGGCGACGCCGGTGGGCCTGCCGATTCGCCGTTAACCCTGATCATTACGGGTGGTGATGAATAGCGTCCGCGTTTCGCGCCCGTTGACGTCGCGTGTGCTAAGGCTATTCTCAGCAAGCGGCCCGCGCTAGCCCTGCGGGCGCTCTGATTGATTGGGGGGAGAATGAAGCGAACGTGGATTCGCATTGCTGGACGCGTCAGCGCGCTCACCGTAGCGCTGGCGCTGGGGTTGGCTACGACAACCGTGACGCCGGCGGGGGCGGGTCAGCTCGTCTCGGCCAGTCCGAGCCCATTTTGCTCGACCCTCTTCTCCTTCCACCCCAAGGCGCCGGTGAACTCGAAGAACTGGTCGGCGTACCGCGCCTTCGCGAAGTCCGTACTGCCAACCTTTGAGAAGCTCGCCGCGACCGCGCCCAACGTCGGCACGAAGGAAGTGATGACCCAGCTGGTCGACTACTTGAAGTTCGACGTCTTCGCCAAGTCGCTGCCGAGTTACACCAAGTATTGGCAGACGCACCTGACGCACTGGGAGTACGACTGGCAGCAGTTTGTGGTGGCCGAAATGACGTGCGTCAAGCACCTCTGACCAAGCTGCGTCGCACTACTCAATAGTACGTGGCGGTGTTGGCGACCGACGGTGTCGTGAGTCCGGCGGGTCCGATCGCGAAACGTGAGAAGATGTTGATCGTGGCGCGTCGCACGACCGGGGTCACGATCGCCAGCGGCGCCGGCACCCAGAAGTTGCCCAGTCGTGGGGCGTCCGAGAGGTCGAAGATCCAGTGGCCGGTGCCACTCGCGAAAACGCCGCCCTGGCCCCGCTCGGCGACGTAGGTGACGTCGCTCACGCCACCGCCGACGGCGGAATGGCCGAGGATCTGTACGTTGGGCGGGTTGGTCGTCGCCGGATCGTAGTGATTGAACTCGCCACCTAGGGCGCCCGCGAGAACGGTGCCGTTGCGAACGCCGGTGCCGCGCCACAGCCACGACGACGCTTCGACCACCGTGAGCGACCCGGTACCGTCAACCCCCCCGTAGATCGAGCCCGTGAAGGTGCTTTCGGGCAGGTCCGACGGATACTGGCTCCAGTTAACGGTCGCGAGCGCGGGGTCGGTCGCGGTGATCGGGTCGGCCGTTGAGCGGTAGTTGATCATCAGGCGGTCGGGGCCGTTGACGCCCGGCTGGAATCGAATCTTGCGATAGCAGAAGTTGGCGCCGAAGAACGCCACGTTGACGCCGCGGGCAACCGCTCGGGTGACCGCGCTGCGCATGGCCGGTGAGTAGTACTCGTCGTGGCCCAACGACAACAGCGCCCGATGACGGGTGAGGAGTTGACCACGCTGGTGCAGGTCGATGTCCGTCCAGTACGTCAGGTCCAAACTCAGCTGCTCGGCCAGAAAGAGCAGCGGGAATTCATTGCCGACGAAGTCGGCCGCCCCGTTGGCGAACACGCGGTCGTAGGGCCGGTTGAACGAAACGCGTACCGCCCGATTAACGTCGCTGATCGGCACCGCGCCGACGGGTGTCGTCTGTCGATACAGGCTGAAGCCCCCCCAGGTGTTATAGGCCTGCCAGGTTGTCACGGCACTCAGGTAGACGAACGTTGCGCGCGACGTATCATCGCGCACGAGAAACGGAATGAAGCGGAACTGGTGCGAGGCGTTCTCGAGGCGTACCAGGTACTGTCCCGGCAGGTAGCGCTTATCGAGGCGCAGGCGAAAGGCCGTTGGCCAGTGGCAGTCGACGGTGCCGTACTGATCCGGCGCGGGTATGGGGTGGCTCACGCCTCGAAGGTGGGCACCGGTTTGGACCAGACGAGCACCGAGGCCCTGGTAGTAACCCATGCGGAACACCGAGAACGAGTACGTCGGCGACGGCGTGCTGACGAAGAAGGCAATGGTACCGCCGAGGTTGACGCTCGTGGCGTCGGCGTAGCCCTCGAGTTCACCGGCCGGCGCCGCGACGCCCCGCAGCCACGAGCCGTCGCCCGGTCTGGTGTTTTCGCGCCGTACCCACTCGGCGCGGGCGCCGTGGGGAATCACGCCGTCGGGCACCGTCGTCGTTGGCGTCGACGCGTCGGCGGATTCGCTGAGGATAACGCCGCCAACCGCGAGGCCAATGCCCCGCAGCAGCGCGCGACGAGAAGGGGAGTGCGTCACGACTCAACCTTAGGTTTTCGCGTTGCGCCTGTCTGGTCGCGACACTCAGCGGTCATCGCTCGACGCGACCCCGCGTTAGGCGATGAAGTACTTCGCCGACGGGTGGTGGCAGATGATCGCGTCGGTCGTCTGTTCGGGGTGCAACTGGAAGCCATCCGAGACGCTCACGCCGATCCGATCGGCACCGAGCAACATGGCGACCTTGGCGTTGTCGGCGAGGTCGGGACAGGCGGGGTAACCCCACGAGTAGCGCCCACCGCGGTACTTCTGGCGAAAGAGTCCGGCCAGGGTCGGTCCATCCTCGTGGGCGAAGCCCAACTCCTCGCGGATGCGGTGGTGCCAGAACTCGGCCAGCGCCTCGGCCATTTCGACGCCGAGCCCGTGCAAGAGCAGGTAGTCGGTGTAGCGATTTTCGTCGAAGAGAGCGCGCGCGCGCTCCGAGATCCGCGGCCCCATCGTCACGAGCATGAAACTCGCGTAGTCGCGATCTAGCGATCCGAGCGGTCGGAAGAAATCGGCGATGCACAGGTAGGGATCGGCGCCTTGGCGCGGAAAGGTGAAGCGAGTGCGCTCGTGGTTGCGCGCGTCGTCGGTGAAGATCACCAGGTCGTTCCCGTCGGCCGCGGCGGGGAAGTGACCCCACACGACTTGGGGGACGAGCAGGTCATCGCGCTTGGCAATGGCCAGTTGCTCGCGCAGTGTCGCCGAGATCCGCTCCTTGAACGACGGATCGCCCTCGCCCGCCTCGGGACGAAACCCCCACTGGTTGCGAAAGAGGGCCGTGAGGTTCAGGTAGTCACTGATCTCGCTGATGGCGATGCCCTTGGCCACTCGACTGCCGAGAAACGGTGGGGTGAACAGCGGGTTGTCCAGGGGCACCGACGGGCTGCGCCGAGGCTGGCCGGTCGAGTCCGCCGCCTCGTTCGACGGTAGGCGGCGATGGACTCGCCGCGTCGACGGTTCGCGCCCAAACCGGGGGTCATCCTCGTCGAGGCGGCGCAGCTCGCCCAGCCGGTCGAGGACGCGCAACCCCTCGAAGGCGTCCTTGCCGTAGAACACGCGACCCTGGTAGACCTCGCGCAGGTCGCGCTCGACGTACGTGCGCGTGAGCGCGGCGCCACCGAGCAACACCGGGACGCGCTGCATGCCGCGCTCATTCATGAGTTCCAGGTTCTCGCGCATGATGAGCGTTGACTTGACGAGCAGGCCACTCATGCCGAGGGCGTCCGCGTGATGTTCGTCAACCGCCTGCAGCATCTCGTTGATGCCAACCTTGATGCCGAGATTGATCACTTCGTAGCCGTTATTGGTCAAGATGATGTCGACCAGGTTCTTGCCGATGTCGTGGACGTCACCCTTGACCGTCGCCAGTACGACGCGACCACGGCCTCCCTGGTCGCTCTTCTCCATGTGGGGCTCGAGGTGGGATACCGCGGCCTTCATGGTCTCGGCGCTCTGTAGGACGAAGGGCAACTGCATCTCGCCGGACGCAAAGAGTTCACCCACCTCGCGCATGCCGTCCAGGAGCAGGTCATTGACGATGCTGAGCGGCCCGATGCCCTGGGCGAGCGCGGCGTCGAGGTCTAACTCGAGACCCACGCGCGCGCCATCGATGATGCGTCGGCGTAGGCGATCTTCCAGCGCTAGGTCGTCCAGTGGGGTCGTCGCTGCGGCGGCCACGCTCAATCCCTCAAAGAGCCCGAGGAGCGTGCTCAAGGGATCGTAATCTTCTCGTCGCCGGTCGTAGATCAGATCGAGACACACCGCGCGAGCCTGGTCGTCGATTCGCGCCAGCGGCAAAATCTTGGAGGCGTGCACGATGGCGGCATCCAAACCGGCCGCGGCGCACTCGTGCAAGAAGACGCTGTTGAGGACCTGGCGCGCGGCGGGATTGAGCCCGAAGGAAACGTTGGAGAGGCCGAGGATGGTCCGCACGCCCGGTAACTCGGACTTGATCCGGCCGATGGCTTCGATCGTCTCGATCCCGTCACGTCGCGACTCAGCCATGCCGGTGGACAGCGGCAGCGCGAGCGGATCGATGAAGATGTCTCGAGGGTCGAGACCGTAACGCGAAACAGCGAGGTCGGTGATCGCGCTCGCGGCCCGGACCTTCCAGTCGGCCGTTCGCGCCTGACCCTCCTCATCGATGCACGTCGCCACGACGGCGCATCCGAATTCGGCGGCGAGACTTAAGAAGCCGTCTAGTCGAGTGCCCGGTCCATCACCCTCCTCGAGGTTCACGGAGTTCAGCATTGCCTTGCCGCCCAGCCACGTCAGTGCCTGACGGGCCACCGCTGTCTCGGTGGTGTCCACCATGATGGGGACCGAAGACTGGGTGGCGAGACGACTCATGACCTCGTCCATGTCGCGTACGCCGTCGGCCCCGGTGTAGTCAACGCAGACGTCGAGGACGTGCGCCCCCTCACGGATCTGATCGCGGCCGATGCTGACGCAGGTTTCCCAGTCACCGGCGAGCATGGCGTCGCGAAACTTCTTGGAGCCGTTCGCGTTGGTTCGCTCGCCAACCAGCAGCACCGAGCGCTCCTGCTCGTAGGGGGTCGCGGCGTAGATCGAGGCCACCCCCGGCTCAAGCACTGGCGCGCGACGGGCCCGCGACAGGGGCCGGATGGCCGAGACGACGTGCGCCAGGTGTTCGGGTGTGGTGCCGCAGCAACCGCCCACAACGTTGATGCCGTACTCGGTGACGAATCGCGTGTGGTGCTCAGCGAGTTCCTCGGGGGAGAGGTCGTAATGCATCGCGCCGTCGACGACGCTCGGCAACCCGGCGTTGGGTAGACACGAGACGGGCAGGGGTGCGGCCCCGGCCAGTTGACGCAGCGGTTCGTACATCTCAACCGGCCCCGTCGCGCAGTTGATGCCCAGCACGTCGATGCCCAACGGGCTCAGGGCGGTGATCGCCGCGCCAATCTCGGTGCCGGGCAGCATGCGACCGGACAGCTCAATCGTTACTTGGGCCTGGATGGGCACGATCCGGCCGTGGCGGGCCATGGCCCGATGACAGGCGGCGATCGCCGCCTTGCCGGCGAGTAGGTCGAACATGGTCTCTACCAGGAGTACGTCGACGCCCCCCTCGAGCAGACCGTAGGCCAGCTCTTCGTAGCTGGCAACCAGGTGGTCATAGCGGATCTGCCCGAGGGTCGGGAACTTGGTGCCCGGGCCGATGGAACCCGCGACGAAACGGGGCGAGCCGGGACTCGAGTACTCATCCGCGACGCGCCGCGCGATCGTCGCCGACGCGATGGCGAGCTCGAGTGCGCGGTCAGCGATACCGTATTCGGCCAGTACCGTGGCGAACGCTCCGAACGAGTCGGTCTCGATGACGTCGACGCCGACGTCGAGAAACGAGCGGTGTAGTCGTTCGATGGCGTCGGGCTTGGTGATGGTGAGGATCTCGTTGCAGCCCTCGAAGGCCTCACCGCCGAAGTCGGCGGCCGAGAGATTCTGGAGCTGCAGATTGGTCCCGGTCGCGCCGTCGTAGATGAGAACACGGTCAGCCAGTGCGGCCAGGTAGGGGTCGTTGGCCGCTGGCCTCGCGTAGGGCAGATGAACCGTTTCCATGCAGTGGCCAGGCTATCGGCGAGTGACGATCACTACGCTGATGACGTGAAGATCTATACCCGCCACGGCGACGACGGGACGACGGGCCTCTATTTCGGCGGTCGCGTCCCTAAGAGCGCCGCCGCGATTGAGGTGAACGGCGCCGTCGACGAGGCCCAGGCGGCGCTGGGGTGGGCGCGCTCGATGACCGAGGCGACGAGCTCGCTGGGCGAGCTGCTGATCACGCTAGAGCGCGATCTCTGGGTCTTGATGGCCGAGGTGGCGACTGCGCCGGTGAATCGAAAGAAGCTCGTGGCGGCGAAATCACTAGTCACGAGTGAGATGGTCGAGCGGCTCGAGCGCGAGATCGATCGACTGTCCGAGGAGATCACCATGCCACGCGAGTTCGTCGTTCCCGGCGAGAACCCACTGTCGGCCGCGTTGGACGTCGCGCGCACGGTCGTACGCCGGGCGGAGCGTATCGCGGTCGGCCTCCCACTCGACGAGAGCTTCGTCGTTGCTTATCTCAACCGCCTGAGTGACTTAGTCTGGACGATGGCGCGCTGGGCCGAGGGGCCGAGCCACCGGACCGCGCGAGCGCACTGAGGAGAGTACATGTCGAACACCGTACGTATCGCCACGCTCAATGACGCCTCGCAACGCTCGACCATCATTGTGCCGGTGCGAATTCGTGATGGCGTGGCGACGCTGGACGACGCGCTGCTCGTCGCCCTGGATACGTTCTCCTTCGCGCGCAGCGACGATGGGAACTGGGTCGCTCGCCTCGGGCTGAGCGAGAAACCGGGCGCCCACGCAATGCTGCGCGCCGCGGGCGAGCCCACCGTCGTGCTGGTGTCGGTCGGGGCCGGTGACCCCGACGGGTTTCGACAGGGTGCCGCGGCCGGCGTTCGACTCGCGGGCGGCGACGCGGCGAGCTTTCTGCTGGCCGTGGACGAGGTCGACGACGCCTTCGTGATTGCCCAGGCCGTGGCCGAGGGAGCGGTGCTGGCCGCCTACGACTACAAGCGGTCGGCCACCCCGGCGTTCGACCTGGTGCCGGTCGGTCGTCCGTTGCCCGCCGTCGCGTCGCACGACGCCGCCGCGGCCGGCGCGCGACGCGGTGCCGTCGTCGCTAGCGCAGTCAACTGGGCCCGCCAGCTGATCAATACGCCGGCGAACCTGATGACGCCGCGCGAGATGGCCCGCGTCGCGATCGAACTCTTCGAAGCTGCGCCGCACGTGCGCATCGAGGCGTGGACCGAGTCCCGGGCGCGGGCCGAGGGGCTGGGCGGCCTGCTCGGAGTCGGGCAGGGGTCGGCGCAGCCCACGCGGCTCCTCTACGGCGTCTACGATCCCGAGCCCACGGCACCACTGGTGCACGTGGCGCTCGTCGGCAAGGGGATCACCTTCGACTCGGGCGGCCTGTCACTGAAGCCAGCCGACTCGATGATGAACCAGAAGACTGACATGTCGGGGGCGGCGATCGTCCTCGGTGCGTTGCGAGCGATCAGCGAGTTGGGCGTGGCGGTTCGCCTGAGCGTGATCGCGCCAATGGCGGAGAACCTGCCGGGTTCGAGGTCGGTCAAGCCCGGTGACGTTCTCACGATACGCAATGGCCTCACCGTCGAAGTCCTCAACACCGACGCCGAGGGTCGGTTGGTGTTGGCCGACGGACTTAGTCTCGCCACCGAGTCGGCACCGGACCTGATCATCGATATTGCGACCCTCACCGGCGCGCAGCGAGTGGCGTTGGGTGATGAGGTGGGCGCCCTGTACGCGTCGCACGACGACGTCGCGGCCGCGGTGCTCGCGGCCGGTTCTCGGTCCGGCGAGCAACTGTGGCGAATGCCCCTTACCGATTCGTACGAGGGACAACTCGACTCCGACGTGGCGGACCTGAAGAACATTGGCAAGATTGGTCTAGCGGGATCGGTCGTCGCGGCGCTCTTTTTGCGCCGCTTCACCGGCGGACGACCGTGGGCGCACTTCGATATCGCGGGACCGGGTCGCAGCGACGCGACGCGTGGCTACACCTCCAAGGGGGGGACGGCCTTTGGTCTGCGCACCATCGTCGAAGTGATCGACGCCGTAGCTCGGCGTCCCTAGTCGACCCGACGCACCCGCGCGGCACGCGACGGGACATCTCGGTCGAGCGAACGCGGTCGGACGCCGCCGCCGTCGGCTCGGCCGATAAGGATCGAACCGAAGAGTGCCTCATCGGGGGCGCCAATCCAGGCCAGGACGTCGCCGTCGTGACGAAAGTTGCCCCACAGGGTCGCGGACCACCCACGCTCCTCGAGTAGCAAGAGCAGTGACATGGCCGCCATTGCGGCGTCGGTGTGCCAGTACGGTACGCGCCACGCATCGCGCGACGCGAGACCCGACGCCCGCTTGTCGCTTTCGTCGTAGCGATCCAGGTAGTCCTGGGGGCGCGAGGTGACCACCACCACGGCCCCGGCGCGGCGCAGCCCCTCGAAACGCGCGGCTCGTTCGCGCCACTCGGCGTCGGTCGCCCGCTCGAAATAGGCCCCAACCCGCTCAGCGCCGACGGTGTACATGCGCACCCCCGCGCAATTGCCCGCGGTCGGGGACCACAGTGCCGTCGCGCAGAGGTCGTCCAACCAGTCCGAGTCCACCGGCGTACCGTCGAAGGAACGCGTCATACGTCGCCGGGCCAGGAGTTGGGCCATGTCCACGCACCGTGGTTTAGCACGCGCGGTCGGGAATCTCGACACGGACAGTAGGATTTCGCCAAGCCAAAGGAGTAGACCGTGCCGAGCCCACGCGATTTATTGAACGAGGCGAAACGCACGATTCGTGAGGTTGAACCTCACGACGTGGCGGCGCGACTCGATCGCTACCAGCTCCTCGACGTTCGCGAGCCCGACGAGCACGAGCAGGGTGCGATCCCCGGCGCCGTGCACATTCCGAGGGGAAACCTCGAGTTTGCCGTCGAGTCTCGCCTGACCAACAAGGACGCACCGATCGCGGTCTACTGCGCCGGCGGGGTGCGTTCGGCCTTCGCCGCCAAGACGCTCCAAGACCTTGGCTACACCGACGTCGTGTCGGTCATCGGCGGCTTCAACCGGTGGAAGGACGAGGGGCTCACCTGGTCGACGCCGCGTACGCTCAGTGCCGATCAGCGCAACCGCTACCAGCGTCACCTGCTGCTGCCCGAGGTCGGCGACGAGGGCCAGATGAAACTGCTCGACGCCAAGGTCCTCTTGTTGGGTGCGGGCGGGCTCGGCTCGCCGGCCGCGCTCTACCTGGCGGCGGCCGGCGTCGGCACCATCGGGATCATCGACATGGACGTCGTTGACGCGTCGAACCTACAACGCCAGGTCTTGCACAATCTCGATCGCGTCGGCATGCGCAAGGTGGAAAGTGCCAAGTTGACCTTGACCGCTATCAATCCAGATCTCGTAGTAAAGACCTACGACACCCGACTGGGAGCGGACAATGTCTTGGACATTATCGATGGCTACGACGTCATTGTGGATGGCACGGACAACTTTCCGACGCGGTACCTGGTGAACGACGCGGCACTGGTGAAACGGATCCCGGTCGTGCACGGCTCCATATTCCGTTTCGAGGGACAGGTAACGATCTTCGATCCCTACGTTGGACCGTGCTACCGCTGCATGATTCCCGAACCACCACCGCCCGAACTCGCGCCGAGTTGCGCGGAGGCGGGTGTACTGGGCGTGTTGCCGGGCATCATTGGGTCGATTCAGGCGATCGAGACGATCAAGCTCGTCTTGGACCTGGGCGAGCCGCTGGTGGGTCGGCTGTTGACCTACGACTCCATGGATGAGAGCTTTCGAACGTTCAAGGTCCGTCGTGACCCGTCGTGTCCCGCGTGCGGCGACGACGCGGATCCGATCGTGATCGCCGAATACGATGACCTCTGCATGCCGCACGCGACGGTGCGGGCCTAGGTCGACGCAAGCCCTCTTCGTTGACTCGCACCGCTAACTGGCGGTGACGACAATCGTGCCAGCCAGCCGATCGTGGATCGTCTGCTTCATTGGATTCGCCAAGGGGAAGAGCACGTCGACCAGTGCGACCATCGTGGCGATGGCGGTCGAAATTGGACTGTTGACGAGGGCGACAACGCTGTAGGCCGCGATGAAGCCCCAACGCCACATCGCTTGGCGCGTGGAGATGGGCCCCCCGGTGTTGCGGTCGCGTACGCGCGTGGCGACGATTCGATTGCCGAGCGTTTGGCCACGCGGTGAGCTGAGCAGCAGCACCTGGTACGCGCCCTGGGTGGCGATGCCCGCGAGCGCCCCGACCAGAGATCCGGCGATCGCACCGATCAAAATGAGTACGACGGTGGTCGGTAGCAGCAGGATGATGTTGTCGGTGAAGGTCGCGCCTACGCGACGCCACCAGCCGCCGAGTTGCTGGGAGGAGCCGAAGGTTAACGCGGCGTTGGCGATCGGCGCCCCGCACACGCTGCAGTAGGGCGCAGCCGTCTCACTTCCGCAGGCGGGACAGTACACCAGTCCATTGTGGTCCACGCGCACCCGCCACGGTTGGCATTTCGCCAAAGAGTTGTTGAACCACGATCTAATCTACGAGCGGTGGGTGACGAGACACGCGAGACAGACTCAGGCATTGAGATACGACCGGTCTATCGGGCCGCGGACCTCGAGGGCTTTGATCCCCAGACCCAGTTGGGCGAGCCGGGTGCGTACCCCTACGTGCGCGGCGTGCACCCGACGATGTACCGCGGTCGGCTGTGGACCATGCGCCAGTACGCCGGCTTCGGTACGGCCGAGTCCACCAACGAACGCTTCAAGTTCCTCCTCGAAGCCGGCCAGACCGGGCTCTCGTGCGCTTTCGACCTGCCGACGCAGATGGGCTACGACGCCGACCATCCCCGCGCCGAGGGCGAGGTCGGCAAGGTTGGCGTCGCGGTGTCGTCGCTCGAGGACATGCGCCTGCTGCTCGCGGATCTACCCCTGGACCGCGTGACCACCTCGATGACGATTAACGCAACGGCCTCGACGTTGCTGTTGCTCTATCAGCTGGTCGGCGAGGAGCGTGGCGTCCCCGGGACCCAGTTGCGCGGCACGATTCAAAACGACATCCTGAAGGAGTACGTCGCTCGCGGGACCTACATCTATCCGCCGCGCCAGTCAATGCGCCTGATCGTCGACACCTTCGCGTACTGCGCACGCGAAATTCCGAATTGGAACACGATATCGATCTCGGGCTATCACATCCGCGAAGCGGGTTCGACGGCGGTGCAGGAAGTCGCCTTCACCCTGGCCAACGGTATCGCGTACGTGGAGGCCGCTTTGGCGGCCGGGCTATCGCTCGACGACTTCGCGCCGCGGCTCAGTTTCTTCTTCAACGCCCACAACAATCTCTTCGAGGAGATTGCGAAGTATCGAGCCGCACGGCGTATCTGGTCGTCGGTCATGCGCGACCGATTCGGCGCCACGGACCCGCGCTCGTTGATGTTGCGCTTCCACACCCAGACGGGTGGATCAACGCTGACCGCCCAGCAGCCCGAAAATAACATCGTCCGCGTCACGCTCCAAGCCCTGGCGGCGGCGCTCGGTGGCACCCAGAGTCTGCATACCAACGGCTTTGACGAGGCGCTGGGGTTACCCACCGAGCGAGCCGCCAAGCTCGCACTGCGAACACAGCAGATCGTGGGGTACGAGTCCGGCGTTGCTGACACCGTGGATCCGCTGGCTGGTTCGTACTTCGTCGAATCGTTGACGGCGGACGTTGAGCGTCTGGCTCGTCAGTACATCGCGACGATCGACGAGATGGGTGGCGCGGTGGCCGCCATCGAGGCGCGCTACATGCAAGACGAGATCGAAGCCGCGGCGTACGATTTCGCGCGGCGCGTTGATCGAGGAGAGAAGGTCGTCATCGGCGTCAACCAGTTCGCCGACCGCGAGAGCGCGCCGACCGAGGTGTTCCCGATCGACGAGACCCAGCAGCAGCAACAAGTTGCGCGCGTGCGCCGCGTCAAGGGAGAACGCGACGCGGAGGCCGTGCGCGCCGCGCTCGCCGATGTGGCCGACGCCGCACGAGGCTCGGCGAACCTGTTGTACCCAATGAAACTCGCGCTCGCGCGGATGGCGACGTTGGGCGAGGTCGCCGATACGTTGCGTGAGACCTTCGGGACCTATCAACCGAGCTAACGGTCGATGGGCTCCAGGAAGTGGGTCACTTCGGGGGCGACGACGTAGAAGGGGTGCGTGGCCGTTCGCCACTGCTCGAACAATGGCGTTTGGCGGAAACGCAGGTGCGCGTCAACGGAGGTCCAGCGCACTGTGAGCAGATAGATGGCGTGATCCTCGTGCTGAGGGCGCAGTTCGGCGCCGTGACAGCCCGGCGCCGCCTCGATAATCGCGAAGGCGCCCCGCACGGCCGCTTCGAAGGCGTCGTGATCGCGCGGATCGATTCGAACGATGGCGTGTTCGTTGATCATGTCTTCTCCATGAGTCGGGTGCGTAAGGTGTCGTCCTGGGCCACGTTAACGGCCGTGATGGCCAGCGCGATAGCGCCCTGCACCACGGCGTGGTCGGCCGCCTCGCCCACGCACGCGGCCGCGAATTCGGGTTGGTGGTTCACGGCGCCGCCAGTCGGTATGGCGAACAGCGGGTGGATCGACGGTACGGCCAGCGAGACGTTGGCCATGTCGGTCGAGAGCGTCGGTGGCGGTTCGCCGGCGTCGTCGAGCTCGAATGAGCGCCCGAGGCGCTCGGCCGCGACGCGGTAGTGGCGCAGGATATCGGGATCGGACTCCATGTGGGAAAACGAGCTACCCAACTCAGTGATCGTCAGCGACGCGCCGGTGGCGACGGCGCCGGCGCGGAAGCATCGATGCAGGCGTTCACGTAGTTCGGCCAGTCGAGCGCTGGTGACCGAACGCGCCATGTAGCGTCCGACGACGCGCGACGGAATGATGTTGGCGGCCGAGCCTCCGTCGACGACGATGCCGTGAAGTTGGTCACCGGGGCGAAACTGCTGGCGAGCGAGACTAAGCGCGACCTGAGCGATCGTGAGCGCGTCGAGCGCGTTGACGCCCTCCCAGGGCGCGGCCGACGCATGCGCCTCGCGACCCTCGTAGCGCACGTCGAAGTGGTCCACCGCGAGACACGCGGCATCAAGCCGATCGTTCGGCCACGGGTGAAGCATCAGTGCGGCGTGCACGTCATCGAAATAGCCCGCGTTGAGAAGGTCGATCTTGCCGCCACCGCCTTCCTCGGATGGCGTGCCGAGTAGGACGACGGTGAGATCGAGTTGGTCGGCCACCGCGGCGAGGCCGATCGCCGCTCCTAGGGACGTGGCGGCAATGATGTTGTGACCACACGCGTGTCCGACATCGGGGAGGGCGTCGTATTCCGCGCAAAACGCGACGTGGAGTGAACCGTCACCCCGGGTCGCGCGAAACGCGGTCGCGAGCCCGGCCGCGCCCCGTTCGACAACAAAACCGTGCGCTTCGGCGAGGCGCGCGACGGCGCCAGCGCTCTCGAACTCGGCGTACCCGAGCTCCGGATGGGCGTGAATGAAGTGGCTCAGTTCGAGCAGGTCGGCCCGAGCGTCCTCGACCGCGAGCGTCGCTGAATCGCGCGCGGTCATTCGACGACGGCGACCACGTCGCCGGCGCTCACGGCATCGCCGGGCTTGACTTTGATGGAGGTCACCACGCCGGACTTTTCGGCGCCGACGGCGTTCTCCATCTTCATCGCCTCCAAGATCACCAAGGTCTCGCCGGCCTCGACCGACTGACCGACCGCCACCGCAACCTTGACGATCGTGCCCTGCATCGGCACCACGACGGTGCCCGAACCGCTACCAACGACGCCCGCGTGATGTTGTCGTCGTGGTTTGGCCGCGGTGCTGGTGGCGCGCGGCAGCCCCGGGTCCGGCGCGTCGGTGAGCCAGAGCGACACGGCGACGCGCCTGCCATCGACTTCGGCGACCACGTCGCGCCGCACGCGGACGTCGTCGGCGCTCGCGGCGACCGTGGGGCTCGCCACGCCAGCGAAGTCGAGTGTCTCCTCTACCCACCTGGTCGAATGTGTTGCGTTGACGAAGTCGTCGCTCGCGAGAATGATCGTGTCGGCCGGCAACGTCGTCGCCACGCCCTCGATGACCGTCTCTTCGATAGCGCGCAGCATCCGACGTCGGGCGCGATCGCGATCGGGGGCCCACACAATGAGCTTGCCGATCAAATTGTCGTAGTACTGCGAGATCGTGTCGCCTGCCTCGTAGCCGGCGTCCAGGCGCACGCCCGGGCCGGCCGGTGGTCGAAGTTCCGAGATTCGTCCCGGCGACGGGCTGAAGCGGCCGCCGGCCGGGTCTTCGGCGTTGATGCGGACTTCGATCGCGTGGCCATCGCACCGCACGTCGTCTTGGGCGAAGGTGAGCGCTTCGCCGGCGGCGATGCGCAACTGCCACTCCACGAGGTCGAGGCCGGTCACCAACTCGGTAACTGGGTGCTCGACTTGCAATCGGGTGTTCATCTCGAGGAAGTAGAACTCGCCGTCTTGGTAGAGGAACTCGACGGTGCCCGCGTTGAAGTATCCACACGCTCGCGATACCTTGACCGCGGCTTCGCCCATGGCGATGCGCACGGTATCGGGAAAGTTTGCCGCGGGCGACTCCTCAACCAGTTTCTGGTGTCGTCGCTGGGCCGAGCAGTCGCGCTCACCCAACCAGAGCGTGTTGCCATGTTGATCGGCCAGCACTTGCATCTCGATGTGACGTGGCCACGACAGGTAGCGCTCGACGTAGCACTCCGGGCGGCCGAAGTAGCTCTGGGCTTCGCGCTGGGCACTTTCGAGCGCGGCGGCGGCGTCGTCGGGGCCTTCGACCACCTTCATCCCGCGCCCGCCACCGCCGAAGGCGGCTTTGATGGCGACCGGCCAGCCGAACTCGCGACCAAAGGCCACCACTTCGTCGGGGCCCGACAACGTCTCGCTGCGCCCCGGCACGCCGGCCACGCCGGCACGCTCGGCGGCGAGACGCGAGGAGATCTTGTCGCCCATGACCTCGATCGCTTCGGGTGGGGGGCCAATGAACGTGACCCCGAGCGACGTGATCGCCCGAGCGAAGTCGGTGTTTTCCGAGAAGAAGCCGTAACCGGGGTGGACGGCGTCAGCGCCCGAACGCGTGATCGCGTCAATAATGGCCCCGGTGTTGAGGTAGCTCTCGGCGGCGCTCGCACCACCCAGCGCGAAAGCCTCGTCGGCCATGCGCACGTGCAGGGCGTCGCGATCGAGGTCGGAATACACCGCGACCGTTGCGACGCCGAGTTCGCGGCAGGTACGCATGACGCGCACCGCGATCTCGCCGCGGTTGGCGATTAGAACCTTGTGTAACACGCGATCCTCCGTCCCGGCATTGTTCTTTTCTACCACCCGAAGCCCAAACCCTAAAGTCTGAGCGTGGACCACATCATCTGGCGCATTGACAACGTGGACTCGATTGACTCGACGAATGGGTGGTTGGTGGCCGAGACACGCCGTGGTGCGCCCGAAGGCCGTGGCGTCCTGGCGCGCTTCCAGTCCGCCGGGCGAGGTCGCCTCGATCGAACGTGGGAAGCGCCACCCGATAGCGCGCTCCTGCTCTCGGTGTTGTTGCGCCCCTCGACAGTGCGTGGGGCGTTGTGGGCGGTGTCAGCGATGGCCTTGGCGACGCGCGCGGCGTTGGTGCGTTTGTGCGGCTTACGTCCAACGCTCAAGTGGCCGAACGATCTGTTGGTCGCCGAACAGAAGGTGGGCGGCGTACTCGGTGAGCTCGTGGTGAGCGAGCCGCCGGCGGTGGTGGTCGGCATTGGCCTGAACCTCACGGCCCACCCGTCGGACGTGCCCGCGACCAGCGTACGGCGAGCGACGGGGGTCACCATCAGCAGTGCGGCGCTGGCCGACATCGTCTTAGAGGAGCTCGAAGCTCGTCGGGCGCACCTGGACAGCGACGCCGGGCTGGCGGTGCTGCGTCAGGAGTACCTCGCTGGCTTGGCAACGATTGGTCAGCGCGTACGCGTCGAACTCGTGGACAACCCGGTCGTGGGCTTGGCCGTGGACGTCGACCTTGATGGCGCGCTCGTCCTCGAGGTCGACGGCGCTCGGCGCGTCGTTACCGCGGCCGATGTCGTGCACCTTCGTCACGACGATCGCGGTGTTCGATGACCCGGCCGACGCGCGTGCTGATCACGGGCGCCGGTGGCCAGGTCGGTGTTGATCTCGTCTCGTGGCTCGGCGCCAACCCGCCGCCGGGCGCAGATCCACGGTGGCAACCCGATGGGCGTGGCGTGACGACCGACGAGTTCGAGGTCCTCGCACTGACCCGCCACGAACTCGACGTGACCGACGCGGCGTCGATTCGCCGGTCCTTCGAGATGGCCCGTCCCGACGTGGTCGTCCACCTCGCGGCGTATACCGCTGTTGATCAGGCTGAAAATGATGTCGACCAGTGTTTTCGCGTCAACGCGGACGCCACGGGGTTCTTGTCGGCCGCATCGAACGACGTCGGCGCCCACTTCGTCGCCGTCTCGACGGACTACGTCTTTGACGGCGAGAAGGGTGCGGCCTACGTCGAAACCGACGAGCCGCATCCCCTGAACGTGTATGGAGCATCCAAGTGGGGCGGCGAACAGCGCTGCTCGGGACACGACACGATCGTGCGTACGTCGTGGGTAATGGGTGTGCGCGGACGCAGCGTCGTGCACGTGATCGCCGACCGGGCACGGTCGGGTGCCACCGTGCGCTTCGTCGTCGACCAGACCGGGACGATCACGCTCGCCGCGGATCTGGCGCGCGCCCTGGTCACGGTGGTGCGCGAACGACCCGGTGGGGTGTGGCACGTGGCCAACGAGGGTGCCACCACCTGGTTTGACCTCGCCCGATTCGTTGGTCTCAACCTCGGACGCGGCGAGGCGTTCGCCGAGGCGATCACCACCGAACAGCTCGTACCGCCGCCCCTCGCCACGCGACCTCGTCGAAGTGACTTGGACACGACCAAGTGGCACGCTCGGTGGGGTGGATTGCCCGACTGGCGAGCGGGCGTCGAGCGGCTCTTGAGCGATCGCCACGCGTCGTGAGCCGATCAATCGCCGCCGTCGTGGTGGATTACCACGCGGACCAGGCTCTCGAGGCGTGCGTCGCGTCGTTGCGGTCCAATGGCGTAGATCACATCGTCATCGTGGAGAACGGCTCGCCGGGCTCGACGTCCACCGCTGCGCTGGGTGCGGTGACGCTGGTCGAACCCGGCATCAACCTCGGCTACGGACGCGGGGTGAACCGCGGTGCCGCGGCGCTGCCCGCCAGGGCGTACCTGCTCGTGTCGAATCCGGACGTCGTGGTGCACGATGGCGCGGTCGGGGCCATGGTCAGCTTTCTTGACGAGCATCCGCGTGTTGGGATCGTCGGGCCAACGATCCTTCGTCCCGACGGGTCGCCCTACCCGTCGTTGCGCGTGTTCCCCAACGTGTGGTTGGCCGTCGCGCACGCCCTGCTGGCGCCCTGGTGGCCCCAAAATCCAGCCACCGCTCGCTACCGAGCGCCGCGGCCCGACGGCACCGTGGACTGGGTCTCGGGTGCGTGCTTCGTCGTGCGACGGTCAGTCTTCGAGCGCGTTGGCGGCTTCGACGAGCGTTACTTCATGTTCGCCGAGGACATGGCACTGTGTTGGCGGATCCGTGCGCTTGGTTTTGAGGTGGCGGCCGTGCCCGAAGCGATCGTCACGCACGTCGAAGGACTGTCACGCCAGCGCGCGACGCGCGACATGATCATTGCGCACCACCGCAGCGCCCTGCGCTTCGAGTGGCAGACCGCGCGGGGATGGCGTCGGTTGCTCGCCCCCCTGGCCACCGCCGTCTTGGGGCTGCGCTTGATGGCGATGCTCGTGGCCCAAGACTGGGCCAACCGGCGCGACCGAGTGAGTACTGGGGGGCGTGACGTAGACTCCGGTGGGGCTGCGAGTGGTTCTGTGGTTGAAAGTCGAAGCCAGCCGCGGGCGAAACGACCCACGTAAGGCGTCCTGTGGACGCTGAGCATGGCGCGGTTTAGAAGTAAGTCCTGCCTCGTCGGGGTCATCCTGGCGCCGGGGAGAGCCGGTGAAGTGCACGGTTACGGCGTTGGAGAGCCACGGGCTGCCGACGCCGCGTGCGGACACCGCCGCAGGCCAGTGTGGGGTCAAAGACCAGGTCAGACACCCGCAGCCCCCCAGGAATGGTTCGTCGACCGGTAGGGTGATTCACGACATGAGTGTGTTCAGCAAGATGTTGAGAGCGGGTGAAGGCAAGCGAGTGCGTTCGCTCGCCGAGTTGGTGGGACCCATCAACGCCCTATCGGACGAAACCGCCGCGTTGCGCGACGACGAGCTGCGGGCCAAGACCGACGAATTTCGTCGCCGTCTCGCCGACGGCGAGACGCTCGACGACCTGCTGATCGAGGCCTTCGCCGTCGTACGCGAAGCCGCCACTCGGGTGCTGGGGCAGCGTCACTACGACGTGCAGCTGATGGGCGGCATGGCGCTGCACTTCGGTTGGATCGCCGAGATGAAGACCGGTGAAGGTAAGACGCTCGTTTCGACCCTGCCGGTCTACCTCAACGCCCTCGCTGGCCAGGGTGTGCACGTGGTGACGGTGAACGACTACCTGGCCACTCGTGACGCCAACTGGATGGGTCAGCTGCACCAGTTTCTCGGGCTCCGCGTGGGCCGCGTCGGCCCCGACTTGCCCGATTTCGAACAGAAGCGCGAGGCCTACGAGTGCGATATCACGTACGGCACCAACACCGAGTTTGGGTTTGACTACCTGCGAGACAATATGGCCCGTCGACGCGAGCACATGGTCCAGCGGGGCCATCACTACGCGATCGTCGACGAAGTCGACTCGATCCTCATCGACGAGGCCCGTACGCCACTGATCATCTCGGGACCGGCCTCCGACGTGACCAAGTTGTACTACCAGTTCGCCTCGATCGTGCGCAGCCTGGTGCGCGACGTCGATTACGAAGTCGATGAGGAGAAGAAGACGGTTGTACCAACCGAGTCGGGCATCGAGAAGGTCGAGCGTCAACTCGGCGTCACCAACCTGTACGACGCGGTCGCGACCAATTACGTCCACCAGTTGGGACAGGCGCTCCGGGCCAAGGAGCTCTTTCATCGCGACAAGGACTACCTAGTCGACGCGGGCGAAGTCAAGATTGTCGATGAGTTCACGGGTCGCACCCTCGAGGGTCGCCGGTGGTCCGATGGCCTGCACCAGGCCGTCGAGGCCAAGGAGCGAGTTCGCATTCAAGAGGAGAATCACACCTGGGCCACCGTAACGCTGCAGAACTACTTCCGGCTGTACGAGAAGTTGGCGGGCATGACCGGCACCGCCGAGACCGAAGCGAGCGAGTTCGGCAGCACCTACAACCTCGCGGTCGTGCCGATTCCTACGAATCGCCCGTCTCGTCGCGAGGATCAACCCGATCTCATCTTCAAAACTGAGCAGGACAAATTCGACGCGATTGTCGACGACGTGCGGGCGCGAAACGACGCCGGACAGCCGATTCTCCTCGGGACGGCGTCGGTGGAAAAGTCCGAACTGCTGTCTCGGGCGCTGGCCAAGGCGGGCATCGACCACGAGGTGCTGAACGCCAAGCAGCACTTCCGCGAAGCCGAGATCGTCGCCCAAGCGGGGCGCAAGCACGCGGTCACGGTCGCGACCAATATGGCCGGTCGAGGCGTGGACGTGATCTTGGGCGGCAACGCCGAGGGCCTGGCTCGACGCGAGGTGATCGCGCGGGGTCTGGTCGAGGGCAGCGAGGAGTACGACGCCGCCTACCACGTGGCCTTCGAACAGGTCCGCCAGACCTGTGACGTTGAGGGTGATGACGTGCGCGCGCTCGGTGGTCTGTACGTGCTGGGCACCGAGCGACACGACTCACGTCGAATCGACAACCAGTTGCGCGGTCGCTCCGGTCGCCAGGGTGATCCCGGCGAGAGTCGCTTCTACCTATCGCTGGAGGACGACCTGTTGCGCCTCTTCGCGACGGGTGCGGTCTCGTGGGTCATGGAGCGCGCGATGCCCGAAGGCGAGGCGATCGAGGCGAAGATGGTCTCGAAGGCCATCGAGCGCGCTCAGAATACGGTCGAGGCGCGCAACGCCGAAATTCGCAAGGACGTCCTCAAGTACGACGAGGTCATGAATGAACAGCGCAAGGTGATCTACGCGCGGCGCCAGCAGGTGATCGACGGTGAGGACATCCACGAGTCCACACTGGCGATGATCGAAGCGGAGGTGGCCGCGGCGGTTGAGGACCACCTCGAGAGCGAGTTCCCCGAGGCGTGGGACCTGGACGCGCTGCTGACCGATCTACCCACGTATTACCCGACGTCGATCACGATGGCCACCCTCGAGACATTCGGCGACCGTGACGAGGTCATCGAGGCGGTCGTCGATGACGCGCTCAGCCAATACGTGGCCAAGTGTGAGAGTTATCCCGGTGGGCTTGACACCGCGAAGGAAATCGAGCGTGACGTGATGCTCCAGATCCTCGATCAGCGCTGGCGCGACCATCTCTCGGATATGGACTACCTGCGCGATGGCATCCACCTGCGCCAAGTTGCCCAGCAGGACCCGCTCACGGCGTGGCAGAAGGAGGGCTACGTCATGTTCGAGCACCTACTCGAGGCGGTGGAGACTGATTTCGTTCGCTACGTGACCCACGTCGAAGCGACCGCGACTGACGTGGACGACAACGAGGAAGACGCACTGGAACGTGCGGTGACCAACGTCGCAGAAGTGGCGCCCGGTGCGGTTGAACTTCCCGTCCACGCGGCGTTGCCGACGCCCGCCGCGGGTCGCCCCGCGGAGAAACTGGGACGCAACCAGCCGTGTTGGTGTGGCTCGGGCCGCAAGTTCAAGCAGTGCCATGGCCGACCCTAAGGCGGAGGGCGCGCTGCGCGACGCGCAGGCGTCGCTCGTGCGCCTCGAAGATCGGTGGACCTCGGCGCGCGACTACTTGAAGATTGACGATCACCGGGCTCGCCACGCCGCCCTCGGCCGTGAGGTGGCGTCGCCCGACCTGTGGAATGACCAGGATCACGCTCGCGCGGTGACGACCGAACTGGGTCGGCTTTCCAATGAATTGGGCTCGTTCGACCAGCTACGCCGCGACCTTGACGATTGCGCGGTCCTCGCCGACTTCTCGAAAGAGTCCATCGGTTCGGGCGAGGTCGACTGGTCACTGCTGAATGAGTTGGCCGCCAGTCTGGCCGCGCTCGACCGCGCATTGACGGCGCTGGAGACCCAGAGCCTGCTGAACGGTCCCTACGACCAGAACGACGCCATCGCCGAACTGCACGCCGGGGCCGGTGGCACCGATGCCCAGGACTGGACCGAGATGCTCCTGCGCATGTACGCGCGATGGGCCGAGCGACGAGGTTTCGACGTGGAGGTTGACGAAGCAACGGAGGGGCAGGAGGCGGGTCTACTCTCGGCCACCTTCATCGTCAAGGGTCCCTACGCGTACGGGTGGCTCGCCTCCGAGCGTGGTGTGCATCGCCTGGTCCGCATTAGCCCATTTGACTCCCAGGCCCGTCGCCAGACCAGTTTCGCGAGCATTGAAGTGACGCCGATGCTCGCCGACGACTCCCACGAAGTGGACATCGACGAGCGCGAGCTGCGCATCGATACGTACCGATCATCGGGCGCCGGCGGTCAACACGTCAACAAGACCGACTCGGCCATCAGAATTACCCACCTACCCACGGGCATCGTCGTCAGTTGTCAAAATGAGCGCAGTCAACATCAGAACCGCGCCCGAGCGATGCAGATCCTGACGGCGAAGTTGGCCGAGCGGGCCCGGGCCGAGCGTCGGGCTGAGATGGACGCGCTGACCGGTGAGCGGTCCGACAACGCGTGGGGATCACAAATTCGTAGTTACGTCCAAGCCCCCTACCAGCTGGTCAAGGACCATCGAACCGACGTCGAGACTGGCAACGTCGACGCCGTGCTCGACGGCGATCTCGACGCCTTCATGGAAGCCGAACTGCGTCGCCAGCGGGGCCAGTCCTGATTACCACCGAAAACGATCGCGCCCAATCGGTGGCGAAGGGTTCGAGTGGGCACAAACTAGAATGCTCGCAGAGGATCTGGGTGTTCGTTCACCAACTACCACTACGCAAGGGAGTGTCGTCGTGATTCGTTTCGAAAACGTCGCCAAGACGTACAAGAACGGAACGCCGGCGCTCAAGGACGTGTCGCTCAACATTGAAAAGGGCGAGTTCGTCTTTCTGGTCGGCGCCTCGGGTTCGGGCAAGACCACGTTCCTGCGCCTGCTGTTGCGCGAGGAGCTACCCGATCGAGGCCGGATCCTCGAAGCGGGACGTGACTTGAGCGAGTTGTCTAAGTGGCGAGTGCCGTACCTGCGGCGAAATATCGGCTGCGTTTTCCAGGATTTTCGACTCCTACCGAACAAGACGGTGTTCGAGAACGTTGCCTTCGCGCTCGAGGTGATTGGCCGACCCCGCTCGACCGTGGAGTCCCAGGTGCCCCAGATCTTGGAATTGGTTGGTCTCGCGGAAAAGGCGAAGAACTTTCCCGGTGAACTCTCCGGTGGCGAGCAGCAGCGCGTGGCGGTGGCTCGCGCCTTCGTCAACCGACCGCTCATCCTGCTCGCCGACGAGCCAACGGGGAATCTCGACCCGACGAACTCCGAGTCGATCATGGCGTTGCTCGAGCGAATTAACCGGACGGGCACGACGGTGGTGATGGCGACCCACGACAAGGCCTTGGTCGACCGGATGCGGCGACGCGTCATCGAGTTGGACCACGGCGAGGTCGTTCGCGACCAGGTACGAGGCGTCTACGGCATTGATGAGCCGGCGGGGAGTCGGTAATGCGCGTCTATCTGCGTTACGCAGTGAAGGAGACGTTAGGAAATCTCTGGCGTAATCGCATGATGACGATCGCCGCGGTGCTCACCGTTGCCGTGTCACTGTCGCTGGTGGGCGCGGCGCTGCTCTTGAAGCAGAGCGCGGCCCAGGCGTCGGCCCAGTGGCAGCAGGGGACCCGCGTAACCGTCTGGATGCAGCCGACGGCGTCGGCGAGCGAGATGGCGAGCGTGCGATCCCAGTTGGCGAGCCTGCCAATCGTGAAGAACTGCGCGTTCTACTCGCAGGCCCAGGATTACCAAGAGGCCAAGAGAATCTTGCCCCAGTCGGAGTGGTCGGTGCTGAAGGTGTCCGACGTCCCCTCGTCGTTTCGCTGCGTGCCGACGGTGCCCTCCAACGCCTTCGTCGTTGAGACGACGTTCAAGACGCAGTCCGGGGTGCTCACCGTCACGGCACCCGAACAGCAGATCCGTGAGATGAATCGCGCGATCCGTATTCTCCAGATCGTCTTTCTAGCGTTGGCCGGTGTCCTGCTGCTGTCGGCTACGGTGCTCATCCTCAACACGATCCGCATGGCCATCTTCGCGCGCCGACGTGAGGTCTCGGTCATGAAGTTGGTCGGCGCGACCAACTGGTTCATTCGCATCCCCTATATCACCGAAGGCTTCATTCAAGGTCTGCTCGGTTCGGCGGTCGCCATCGCCGCGGTAACCGCGCTGCACACGTGGTACCCGTTGCACAATGAGTTTCAACTCGACACCGCGGCCCTGCTGGGTACGAATGCGGTGGTCCTGGTGGTTGGGGTCGTGGTCGGATCCGTGGGATCGGCGCTCGCCATTCGGCGCTTCCTGGACGTTTAGCTGTTCGCCTCGGTGAAGTCGATCGCGAGCGAGTTGATGCAGTAGCGCAGGCCGGTGGCGGTCGGACCATCGTCAAAGACGTGGCCGAGGTGGCCGCCGCAGTTGGCGCACAGCACCTCGGTGCGTACCCGTCCCAATGAGTGGTCGGGCCGCTCAACGATCGTGCCGGGTTCGCACGCGTCGAAACTGGGCCACCCACAACCCGAGTCGAACTTTTGCTGCGCCCGGAAGAGGCGCTGACCGCAACCTCCGCAGGTGAACTCGCCGTCGCCGTCGACGTGCAGCAGGGAGCCGGTGAACGGCGGCTCGGTGGCGGCTTGGCGTAGTACGGCGTATCGCTCGGGATCCAGCAGGGTCCGCCACTCTTCGCTGGTGCGTTCTAGTGGAAAGGTCACTGCTCCAGGCTACCGACCGCCACCCGTGGCCGCTACAGGTAGCGCGACCGGGGTGCCTCCGGCAGAGTACGCGGGAACTCCGGCTGGTCGCTGAGCATACGCGTGAAGGCGGCCGCGAGGCCGGTTCCGTCGAGTCCCAACTCTTCGAGGAGCTGGTCGGGACGGTGGTGCTCGAGGTAGGCGCGCGGCACGCCGAGGATCCTCGTCGTGGGGAACGACCGTCCGAGCACCTGGGCGCGGTCGCGCGCGGCGGCGACCATGAGCGTGCCGGCACCGCCGTGACGGGTGCCGTCTTCGACCGTGATGATTCGACGGTGCTCGAGGGCGTCATCGATCATCGCCGGATCCGGGGGCAGCACGCGGACATCGTAGAGAGTCACCTGGGCGGCGTCGGCCCCCATCACCGCCAGCGCCTCCAGTGCGCTGGGCGCCATCTTGCCGACCGCCAACACGCAGAGCGATCCGTCCCCGCGAACGACCTCGCGGGCCCGCAGTCCGTCACCGATCTTGCCGTCAAAGGGTCGCGGCAGTGTCTTGGGGAATCGCAATGCGGTGGGGGTTGACATCGAGAGCGCGGTGGCCAGCATGCCGGGAATCTCGGGGGCACTGGAGGGAGCAAAGATGGTCACGTTGGGAATGGCCAGACAGAGCGCCATGTCGAGCAGACCGTGGTGGCTCGGCCCATCATCACCGGTGATGCCGGCCCGATCGAAGACGAAGACGACGGGCAGATTGAGCAGACCGACGTCAAGGTGGGCCTGGTCAAAGGCGCGGCTGAAGAAGGTGGAGTACACCGCCAGCACGGGCTTGAGTCCACCCATGGCCATCCCGGCCGCCGCCGTGACGGCGTGCTGTTCGGCAATGCCGACGTCAAAGAATCGCGACGGAAAGCGCTCTTGAAACTGGAGAAGGCCCGTTGGACCAGCCATCGCGGCGGTGATGGCCACGATCCGCTCGTCGACACCGCCCAGGGTCACCAGGGCGTTGCTGAACGCTTCGGTGAACGACTGAGGGGGTACCTCTTCATCATTCAGTCGCGGCGGCAATTTAAAGTCGTGCATGCGCAGGTCGTCCGAGACGGCCGGCTCGTACCCCCGACCCTTCTGCGTCAGCACGTGAACCAGGATGGGGCCATCCCACCGCGCTGCGCTGCGCAGTACGGCCTCGAGGGCCTCGATGTTGTGTCCGTCGACGGGACCGACGTAGCGCACGCCGAGTGTCTCGAAGAAGGTGTGCGGCGTCACTAACTCGCGCACGACCGAGGTGAACCCATCGATGCCCCGGTAGGCGGCCTTGCCCACCCACGGGAGGTGCGGAACGAGGCGGCGCAGGCGATCGCGCAGGGTGAGGTACGTCCGGTTGAGTCGCAGCGCGGTCAGCGACTCGGAGAGCTTAGAGATGGTTGGGGCGTAACTGCGGCCGTTGTCGTTGAGCACGATCACGACGCGCTGGTTGGAGTGGCCCAGGTTGTTGAGGGCTTCGTAGGCCATACCACCGGTCAGTGAACCATCGCCGACGACCGCGACCACGTGTCGGTGGCCCCCTCGACCGATGAGTTCCTTGCGCTGCTCGAGGGCGACCGAGAGTCCGTGCGCGTAGGAAAGGGCCGTCGAGGCGTGTGACGACTCGATCCAGTCGTGCGGGCTTTCGGCGCGGTTGGGGTAGCCCGACAAGCCTCCGCGTTGGCGCAGACGTCGAAAACCGTATCGGCGACCGGTCAGCAACTTATGCACGTAGGCCTGGTGGCCCGTGTCCCAGAGCAAGATGTCGCTCGGCGAGTCGAATACTCGATGCAGCGCGATCGTGAGCTCTACGACGCCGAGGTTTGAGCCCAGGTGACCGCCGGTCGTCGTGACGGTGTCGATGATGAAGGCGCGGATCTCGCTACTCAGTTGGCCGAGTTCCTCGTACGACAGTCCGCGCAGGTCAGCGGGGCTCTCGATCGACGGCAGAATCACCCCACCAGCCTACCGGCGGGCTCGGCGCACGGACCCTGCGGCCCTCACTCGGAGGTCGTGGTTACCGACGGTGATGCGGCTGACGCGGCCGGCGCGGCGGGCGCGGCCGGGGTCGAGGATGACGGTGCGGGCGAGCGACTGTCGTTCTTGTAGAAGCCACTGCCCTTGAACACGATGCCGACTGCGGAAAAGACCTTGCGCAGTTCACCGCCGCACGAGGAACACGTAGTGAGCGCTGGCTCGGAGAAGCGTTGGACGGCCTCGACCCGCTCGTGACACACTTGACATTCGTATTCGTAGGTCGGCATCGGTGAGAACTCCTGGTAACCAGACAACCGAGTCAGTCTACCGGTCGCGTCGCCGGACTCGCCCGGGACTCGGTAGCATTGCGGCGTGGCTGACTTCCACCAACTCCGGCGTTCGTCGGGTGACGGGGCGTTTCCCCGGGAGATCGGCGTCAACGAAGTCTCGGCTCGACGGGCGATAGCGCGTTGTCGCATAAACATGTTGGCCGCGACGACCGCCGCGGTGGCGTCCAATGCCGTCAGCAAGGGTGACGTGCTGGCGACCGCTCGCGTGGCGGGGATCCAGGCCGCCAAGCAGGCGGCGTCGCTGCTGCCGATGTCGCACCCGGTGCTCGTGGGCAACGTGTACGTCAATTTCTCAATCGCTGACACCCACGTCGAGGTTGAAGCGAGCGTCGACACGGTCGATCGGACGGGCGTGGAGATGGAGGCGCTCACCGCCGTGACGGTGGCCGCGCTCGCCGTTTATGACATGTGCAAGTCGATTGACCGGACGATGACCATCGAGGCGATCGCGCTGTGGGAGAAGTCGGGTGGGCGCTCGGGCCAATGGCGTCGGGACGACTCAACTACCCCGACGTGATAGGTCGCCAACGGCGACGCGCTCGGCGCGGTCGGCGGTCCAGGTGAGCATTCGCGTCGGTGTCGAGGAGAGTCGCGAACGACTCGTTGCGCTGACCTTGCTCCTTCAGCGCGCGACGCATCAACGTCCACTGACCCAAGAGGCCATCGTGGCGGAGTTGCTCATTGACGAGTACCCCGTCGACAAGAAGGCACCGCGACGCGTGCGCGCGTATCGCGGCAGTGAAACGGCCGTGCGCCAGAAGTTCGAACGTGACAAGGCGAAGGTTCGAGAGTTGGGGATCCAGATCGAGACCACCGCGCTCGGTGATGGCACGGTTGGCTACTGGATCGATCCCGATGGCGCGAACGGTCCAGCGATTGATTTTGACGCCGCCGAACGCCGGGTGGTCGGGCTCGCCCTTCACCTCTACGGCTTCGGTCCTTCGGGCGCCTTCAGCCTCTTCAATGAGGGCCCCGCGCCCGAAGGTGGACTCGAGTTTTCGAATTACTACAATCCAATACTTCGGTCACTGCGGCTGGGACGCGTGCTGGTGTTCGACTACCAGTCATCGGCGAACAAGACCCGCACCGTCGAGCCGCTCGCCGTTGGCGTCTTTGATGGCGCCGCCTACCTCGTCGCGCGCGTCCGCGGTAGCGATGAGGTCAAGGGCTACCGCATCACGAGGATGACGTCGATGCCGCTGGTGCTCGGCGAAGCATTCAACGTCGACGACGCGACGCGCGAGTTGGCGGCGTCGTGGCGTCCGCAGTACGCACGAACTCCAAGGCCCGTGGATACGGTCGTGGTCACGACGGCCAACTACGCCCGGCTGCTGACCCAACAGTACCCCGGGTCACTCGCCGCCGAGCGCAAGGGCGGCCTAGTGGAAGTCGGACTTTCCTTCGACAACCTGCGCGAAGCGATGCGTTTCGCCCTCAACGCTGGACCCCGGGTGCGCGTGACCAGCCCCAAACTCTTGAAGAACGAGCTCGCCTCGTGGCTTCGCGGCGTGAACCGTGGCGTCGTGGCGCCACTCGATGAACTCCGTTTTGAGCCGCACGCGACGAACGACGCGCTCGGGCAAGCGCTGCAACTGCTACACGCCGTGCACCTCGCCGAGGGAGGGCTGCGCATTAGCGAACTATCGCGCCGTTTCACCCTGTCGGCGGACGTGGTGCGTCACGTGATGGACCGGATGGTATCGTTCGAACCCTTCCACGGCCGATACGGCTTCCCGGCGCACGTCATCAAAGAGTGCGACGACTGGGAGGACGAGGCCAACGACGACTCCTTGTACCGAGCGGAGTTCGGCCCGTCCTACGAGCGCACGACGCCGTCACTCACGTGGCGCGATCTTTTTGAACTAAACATTGCGCTGCGCGAGGCGTCGCGTGTCTTTGACGTTCCCGCGATGCATTCGGCCATCGAGAAGATCGAAGCGGTGGTCGGCACACGGGTGCGAGTGGAGAGCGCGGCGCCCGAGGCCTCACTCGCCGACGTGCGCGCCGCCATCGAGGGTCACGAGCGAATCAAGATCCACTACGTGCCGGGTTACTCCGACGAGTTGCAAGAGCGCACCATTGAACCCCGTGAGTTGCGCGTGCTGAACGGTCGCGCCTACGTACGGGCGTACTGCCTGACGCGCGAGGCGTGGCGCACCTTTCGGGTCGACCGGATCAGCGGCGTCGTGGCCAAGTCGCCGGCCGACGCAATGCGTCCCGAGGACCCCACGGTCAACTGGTTGACTGAGGTCGGCGAAGGTGGGGTCGACGTGGTCGTGGTACTCGAGCCGGGACTTCGTTGGATCTTCGAACCACTACCGAGTGCCCAGTGGCAGCCACTTCGCGACGGACGCCACGCCGTGCGGTTCCGCGTGGCGGAACGTGCCTTCCTCGATCACTTGATGGTGCAGGCGGGCCCGGGTGCGGTGGTCGCGTCACCGGACTTCGCCGACGCCGGTCGCGAGTTGGCTCGTCAGATGCTCCAGGCGCTCTAGGCGACCGTTGGGCCGTGGAGGTCCAACGTGATTCACGCTTTTGTGCGACGCTCAAATGACGTCGAGTATCTCACCGCTGACCGCGCCGACGAACTCGACGGCCTGCGCTCGGGTGGTCCCGGCTGGTGGGTGCGCGGCGGTGGCGACGAGCGCAGCGCAAGAGACGTCGGCACAATATTGGCAACGACCGCTCGTTCCACGGTGACCGGCTACGACTTGGTGGTTGCGGCGCCACGACCGCTGTCGATCCTGATCGCGATCGATACCGACGTGGCACCCGAGGTGGTCTCGGCGCATCGCGACGGTGTCAGCGCCGCGGTCGACTATCTAGAGGAACGTGCCCTCGTCGTTCGGCGGCGAGTCGCGGGCGACGAATTTGTCGAGGGCGCTCAGTGGTCTCGGGTGGTGAGCTTCACCCACGGCGTCAATCGGGACGGTGAGCCGCATTTACACGATCACGTCTTGGTCGGGGCATTGCCCGCGGGGGCGTCGACCGTAGCCGACTCGCGTTCGCTGTTCGCGCACCTGGGCGCCGCGGACTCGATCTATCGCGCGACGGTGCGCGACGTGATCAACCTTCGCACCGAAAGGTCCGCCTGGCGCACGTTCGCGGGCAATGAGCTGATCAGTGGCGTCGACGAGGGGTTTCGCGCCATCTGGAGCGGGCACATCGATGAACGGGGCCCTAAGAGCACGTGGACCCGTCGCGCGATTGTCGAACAATGGCGTGACGATGCCGCGCGATTCGAAGCCGTGGGCACGCCACGCGCGCCTCGCTACCGAGCATTCGACGAACACCGGTTTCGTGGCGCGTTCGAGGGTGCCACGCACATTACGCGACGCGATCTCGTGCGGGCCTGGGCCGACGCGTCGCCGTTCGGTGCGTCGGGCGCCGAGATCAGCGCGGCGATCGACCGACTGCACCCGCACCTGCGCCTCGCTCGCGGAATGGCCGAGCGGCCGCTGCGACTCGTTGAAGCCCGTCGAGTCGATCGGGAACTCGAACGTACCCGAGAGTCGTCCCTGGTGGTGGGGCCGGGCGAGGGGCGCTACCGTGAGCGGGATTCACGCGTCCGATCGAGGTAGTCCCGAAAACGCACGTGCTCGTGCGCTGGCGTCAGCGCGATCCAGCGCATCGTCTTATCGGCGGCGATACCCAGTCCCCAACCCGGGCGACCGGTGGCGAGATCGCCGACGGTCGCCCGGTCGCGTTCAATCCAGTTGGTCGCGTGACTGGTCGCGCGACCGCGATGTCGTTGCACCGTGTGCGATGGAACCATCGTGCGACCGGCGATTCGCTGCAGTAACTCGAGCGTGGCGCGATCGGCTACGCCCGGCAGCACGACCGTGGTCGCAAAGAGCGAGAGAAAGCCGTCAGCCGTCGGCCCCCAACGAGACCGGGCTTGACTGAGATCTTGCAGGCAGGCGAGTGTCAGCACGCCCTGTCCGCCACCCTCCGAGACGATCCCCGGCAACCGCGGGAGTGGCGCGACGTTCGCGAGCTCGTCGAGCGCGAGCAGGAGTCGTGCCCCGTCGCGGTGTCGATCGTAGGTGGCGTGGACTAGTTCGTCGATCAGTCCAACGACCAGTGGTGTCGACACTGCTTGATGTCGACTCGGTGCCACGATGTGAAGTTGATGGGGCCCACTCAAGAATGCCTCGACGTCCAATGGTGCGCCGCGCGCCGCGGCTCGAGCGGCGTCGGTCCGAAGTCCCGCGAATAGTCCCGAGGCGGTCGACCAGATGCCGGAACGCTCACGTTCGTCGGTCTGGGCGATGGCGAGCAACAGTGTTACCGATGGGTGTTCATCACCGTGTCGCGTTCGCAGCGTTTCCACGTCGCCATCAACTCGGCGGCGGTCGATCCGAGTCGCTAGTTGGCCAAGCGACTCGCCACGCAGTGCCGCTGCGTGAATCATCGGTGCAACCAGGGAGGTTGCGCGCTCAGTCCAGTGATCGTCACCGCGCTCATTGGTCATTCGTCGTGCGACATCGGCCAACGTGCGGGTGGCGAGTACCGCGCCGTCCCAATCGCGCGATTGATTAATTGGCGAGTAGCCAACGCGCGTCACGCCGGGTGGAGTGGGAATCATGCCCGAAGGGTCGAACAGAAGAGTCGCACCGTCGCGACGTCGAGACGCCATCGTCGAGACGACGTCGGCTTTCGTCGACGTCACAACGACTGATCGTGTCGTCAACAAGAGGTTCGGAATGATGATCGACGACGTCTTGCCACTTCGGCTTGGACCAATGACGAGCGTCGAACGTTCTCGTCCGCTGGTGACGTCACCGTTGTGGCTGCGTCCGAGGTAGATGCCGTTGTCGGAAGTCACACGAAACAATTGTCGTAATAACCGTCGAAATGCTTGACATTGGTTGACGAAACGAGTGAACTTTTATATGTCCCCTCGCGGAGGAGGTCGGCGAAGTGCGCATCATCAACTTCGATGTGCGAACTTCGTCTTCCGCGTTGGGACCGTGCACTGCGGTCGGTCATCGCACAGCTGGGAAGCTGGGTGTTACACGAACGAGTTCACGTTTTCAGCGCGGTGCCTTACTGCAAATTGCCGTTTGACCAACGTGGTCAACCGAGGCCCGCATTGATTCAACGTTGAGTCCCAAGGAGGGAATGTGGCAACTGCCGCCAAGAAGGCTCCGGCCAAGAAGGCTCCGGCCAAGAAGGCTCCGGCCAAGAAGGCTGTCGCCAAGAAGGCTCCGGCCAAGAAGGCCGCCGCGAAGAAGGCTCCGGCCAAGAAGGCTCCGGCCAAGAAGGCCGCCGCCAAGAAGGCTCCGGCCAAGAAGGCTCCGGCCAAGAAGGCCGCCGCCAAGAAGGCTCCGGCCAAGAAGGCCGCCGCTAAGAAGGCTCCGGCCAAGAAGGCTGTCGCCAAGAAGGCTCCGGCCAAGAAGGCCGCCGCGAAGAAGTAGTAGCTCGTCTTACCACGGGTGAACCGACGAATGGGGGGCCGCTGGCTCCCCATTCGTCGGTTCCGTGGCGAGAAGATCACTCGGCTCATCGACGTCGACGCACCAGGGGCTGTCTCGTACGACCTCGAGCGACAGCCCTAACCGACGAGCTTCGGAGGCGTGAGCGATCGCCGAACCGGGTCCGTACTGGAAGACGAACGCCAGTCCCGCGGGTAGTGAGAGCACGTTGGTCCCGTCATTGCCAACGTCGGTCACGATCGTGACGTCACAGCGAGAGGTGAACGCGCCCAGTCCGCGCGGTTCGCGAAGGTCGCCGTGGACGACGGTCACGCGGGTTACGTCGGAAACGAGCTGGTGATATGCGAAGGTGACGGCGGGGTTGAGCCCGGGGTGCGGTGCGCGCACGACCTCGACGCCGCGTTGACGGGCGAACTCTTCGACGTCGTCGGACTCACAGACGACGATCACCCGACCCGGCGCACAGCTCGTGAGTACGTCGCTGGCGAGTTGACGCGCGAGTTCGCTCACGCCCAACGTACCGGCGCGACGCAGCCGGGCCTTGCCGACGGCGAAGGATTTGAGCGGCACCACGAAGACGTGCGTGCCAGAGGACACGGGATCGGTGGTCTCGTCGCTCGGCATCAGTGGCCATGTTACGTTCGTGGGCGTGCAAGCCCGGTGGTCGTGACGATGCAGCGAGATTGGCTCTGCGTCGAGCGACCCTTGCTCGTCGAAGGACACCGGGTCGTCGGTCTGGATGAAGTTGGGCGAGGCGCGCTCGCCGGCCCGGTTTTCGTCGGCGCCGTGGTCGTGACGAGGGACGTGGCACCGCCCGAGGGACTCAATGACTCTAAGGCGCTGAGCGCTCGACAACGCGAGCGGCTGGTGGACCCCATCTCGACGTGGTCGACGGACTGGGCGATCGGTCAATCATCGGCCGATGAGGTCGACGAGTGGGGGATCCGGTGGGCGATCGCGTTCGCCGCGCGACGAGCCCTCGGGGCACTACGCGACGCACCGACGATCGCCTTGCTTGACGGTCCACAAAATCTCCTGCGTCCACCGGGTGAACCCCCGGGTGTTGCCTCGCTCGACGTTGGGCACGCGACGTTGAGCTATCGATGTCTGATCCGTGGCGATCGGACGAGCGCGACGATTGCCGCCGCGTCGGTGGTCGCCAAGGTCCACCGAGACCGGCTGATGGTCGAACTGGCTGGGGAGTTCCCGGACTACGGCTGGGCGACGAACATGGGCTACGGCTCACCCCAGCACCTCGAGGCGCTGGGCCGGCTCGGGCCGTCGCCACAGCATCGGACCTCGTGGCGACTTCCGGCGTGGCGCGTCGACGGGCCCGCAGGCTCTGGCTAATCCGCGTCCACCGTGACCGAGCGATTAGGAGCGAAAGAGTAGGATTGTGTAACTATGTCTGCGCTGCTGTCGGTCCAAAATCTTCGCGTCCAGTTCTCAACGCGCAACTCGTTCGTAACTGCCGTTGACGACTTCTCGCTCACCATCGAGCCGGGCGAGAGCGTCGGATTGGTCGGCGAATCTGGTTGCGGTAAGACGACAACGGGCCTGTCGATCATGCGCCTGCTTCCGGGCAACGGCAAGATCGCCGCCGGAACGATCGTGCTTGACGGCGTCGAGCTGAACGCGTTGAGCGAGAAGCAGATGCAGGATCAACGGGGTCGAACGGTGGCGCTGATTCCCCAGGATCCGATGAGTTCGCTTAACCCGACGACCAAGATCGGTAAGCAGATCGGCGAAGGGCTGCGTATTCACCACGGCGCCTCCGACGCCGACGCCCGGAAGCGGGCGCTCGAAGTTCTCGAAATGGTGGAGATGCCGCGACCCTCGGAGCGACTCGACCAGTATCCGTTCGAGCTCTCCGGGGGTCTACGCCAGCGCGTCATCATCGCAATGGGCTTGGTGAACAACCCCAAATTGCTAATCGCCGACGAGCCGACGACGGCGCTCGACGTGACGATCCAGGCGCAGATTCTGGACCTCATTGATAATTTGCGCACGACCCTGAATATGAGCGTGCTGCTGATCACGCACGACATGGGCGTCATCGCGGGTCGAACTGACCGAGTGATCGTGATGTACGGGGGCAAAGTCGCCGAGCGAGCGAGCACCGAGGAGCTGTTCGCTCGCATGCGTCACCCGTACAGCCAGGCGCTACTGGCGTCGATGCCGAACCTTGAGAACACCTCGAAGCATGAACTCGCCTCGATCGCGGGCGTTCCGCCGGACCTCAGCCTGGAGATCGTGGGGTGTCGCTTCGCGCCTCGTTGTTCGTTCGCACAGGACCGCTGTCGTATCGAGGAGCCGTCGCTGGCGAGTGACGGCGAACACCAGTACGCGTGCTTCTACCCGGTGAACGGCCCCCGACCGGTCGTGATACGAAGCGCCACCGCCGCGATCGAGGCGACCACGGGCGGGCGAGAACTGGTGCGCGTGGAAAATCTGGTGAAGGAGTTCCCAATTACCGCGGGCTTGATTCGCCACAAGGTCAATGCGGTGCACGCCGTGTCCGACGTGAGCTTCTCGATCAACGAAGGTGAGACGTTCGGACTGGTCGGCGAGTCGGGTTGCGGCAAAACGACCATCGGGCGAATGTTGGTCGGCATCGAATCGCTCACCGCGGGACGGATCTACTTTGAAGACAAGGTGACGAGCGCCAAGAAGAAGAAACTGTCGCTCGAAGAGCACCGTCAGCGCCAGATGATGTTTCAGGACCCGTATTCATCACTCAACCCGCGCATGAAGGTCAACGAGATCATCGCGGAACCGCTCCTCGTCCAGAAAGTCGGTACGAAGGCCGATCGCCAACGTCGGGTATTCGAGCTCCTAGATGTCGTCGGTCTGCCCCAGGGCGCTGCCGACCGCTACCCGCACGAGTTTTCCGGCGGTCAGCGCCAGCGCATTGGCCTCGCGCGAGCGCTCGCGCTCAATCCCCGACTGATCGTCGCCGACGAGCCGGTGTCCGCCCTCGACGTCTCAATCCAGGCCCAGATCCTGAACCTGATGAAGGGGCTCCAGAGCGAGCACCACCTGACCTACATGTTCGTCAGTCACGACTTGGCGGTCGTGTACTACATGGCGGACACCATTGGCGTCATGTACCTCGGCAAGATCGTCGAGATCGGGGACGCCGAGAGCGTCTTTCGCTCGCCGGCCCACCCGTACACGCAGGGTCTGCTCGACTCGGTTCCGATCCCGAACCCGATCGAGGCACGGAATCGGCGCGGCATACAGGTGCGCGGCGAGCTACCGTCGCCGATCAATCCGCCGTCGGGGTGTCGTTTTCGCACGAGGTGTCCGCGCGCCCAGGACGTTTGCGCGAACGTCGAGCCCCCCATGGAGTCCTTTGGCCCCCGCCACCAAGCAGCGTGCCACTTCCCCCTGCAGCCCGTCGGCAGCACTGCCACGACCGGTGCTGCGGCCGCCTCGTAGACGGTCGGGGTCGCGTCCCGACCAGCCGCTTGCAGTTGGACGAGCGGCTACCAGTAGTACTCGGGCGTGAACGAGTGCAGCGGATTCGGCGCGAGCCCGATGGTGCTGCGCAGCGTCAGGGCGACCTCGTACGTCTGATCCGGCGCCGGCTCATAGATGACCGGTAGCTCTCGCGCGGCGTAGGCGGCGTAGGGACCTAACGCCGCGGCGGTGGCTAGCGAACGCGTTACCAGCGTTGACAGCGTCGGGTCGCTGAAGTTGCTCACGGCGCCCGTCGTAGCGAAGATCGCTTCACCCGATGGGTACAGGCTCGGCAAGAATGACCAGCCGCCACCCCACGTGCACAGATCGAAACTGGACGCGCTCAGACAGTCCGTCGTAAGGTTCCCGGGCGCGTCCTGGGACGACGTGACGTGGATTCCCAGCGCCGACCACTGCGCCACCTCGCGCGACATGACGCTCGTCAATGTTGGATCTCCGCTCGACCACACGACGTGGAGTTGCAGCGGCTCACCGAAGACGATCCCGGCGCCGCAGTCGCTCGGGCCAGTGCCGGGCGATCGACAGGTCAACCCACCACTCTGCGGTGACCAGCCGTGTTGCGTGAGGAGCTGCTCGGCCCGCCCTGGATCAAACCCGTAGACGGGACTGATCGGCGGGCTCATGAATGGGGGGGTGGACGCGGGTATCGGGCTGAGCGTTGGCACACCGTACCCGCCCAAGAAATCGGCGATCAGCGACGCTTGGTCAACCGTTGACTGCAGGGCTTGACGAATGTACAGCTGGTTGACGATGGCGGCGTCGGTGCTACCCGGGGAGAAGTTCACGACCGCGAAATTAATGGACCACGGTGGTGCGGCCACGACTCGAAAGCGACTGGCGTTACCATTTTTCGTGAGGTGGTTGCTGGGAGTGAGTTGTGACGGATTAAGCATCGCGAGGTCGACGGCACCCGAGGCGAGGGCATTGAGCACCGCTGGTGCATTCGCGTACGCCGCCTCACGAAACGTGTTGACGCGAGGTCGTTGGGGTCCCGAGTAGCGCGCGTTGGCGTTGAACGACGCGTTGCCGACGGCGTCAAAGCTCGCCAAACGCCACGGGCCATCGACGCCGCCCTGCCAGAACTGACTCGTGAAGCTCGACGTCGTCGACGCCAGGGAGCTGAGGTAGCTCACGACGTGCGCGCAGGCGTTGTCGGTGCCGGGCGAGCCGTACACGCCCGCCTCGCATCCGGTGATCGGGCCAGACGCCGTGCGATCCCACGACGGGGGCAGCGCGGTGATCTGTGACAGGTACCGATAGAGCAAAATGGTGGGATTCTGGGGATGCGCAAAGTCGAGTTCGAGTTGATTAGCGCGCGCTCGCACGTTGGTCAGTTGATCGGGAATGGCGACGCCGGGTTGGTACGCGCAGTCCCCGGTGGGGTCGGCTCGGTAGAGGTCGAGGTAGAACTTGACCGACGCGGCGTCGACCACATCGCCGTTCGCGAAACGCCAGCCCTTCATCGTGATGGTCACGGTCCGTCCACCATTGGTGAACTTGGGCGCACCGGCGAGTGAGAGCGGGTACTGAACTCGTTCCGATGTGCCGAGCCCAACCCAGTACAAGGGTCGAAACATGAGCCGTTGGAAGTACTCGGTGTTGTTCGTGGAGTCGTAGTTGCAGTTCATGAACGGCAAAATGAAGTTGGCGCTCGCACCGGGTGCCTCGGCCATCGTGAGCATGGTGGCGTCCGTCCGGGCATGAACGGCGCCGGCACTCGTCGTTACGAGGACCAGTGAGGTCAGAATTGCCAGGAAGAAACTCAGGTGACGCGCTCGCCGAGGGTCCACGTCAAGACCCCCCTTGGGGCCCGGTATCGAGTGTCGGCGCCCGACGAGCAGCGACGGCAGTGGGCGTGTCGAGCCCTATCGCGCACTCGATTGGCATGTTTGCAGTCTTGCATGCTCGACGCTCGACGTACACCGCGTGAACGCTATCGATACACGCCGACGTGCCGTATCGACTCAGCGTTCGAGGAGGCGAACCTCAAAGGCGTCTCGAAGCGCGTCGCCGATGTAGTTGATCGCTACAACCACGAGAATGAAGACGATAGCCACGGGGAAGACTTCCCACCAGTACCCGTTCTGAATCTGCTCGGTGCCCGACTGCAGCATCGTCCCCCAGTCCGTCTGGGGTGACTGAATGCCCAGACCCAGAAATCCCAAGGCGGAGAGGAAGAGAATGGCGTCAGCGACCGAAAAGGTCGCTACGGTGACGATATTGCTGATGGAGTTGGGAAAGACGTGACGGCGCACGATATGCCAGCGTCTGGACCCCATGGACGTCGAGGCGATGGCGTAGTCAAGATTTCGAATGAGCAGCGCGTCACCGCGGATGATTCGCGCGTTGCCCCACCAGCCGGTGAAGCCGATAATGCAGATGAGGAACACCGTCGAACGGCCGAACACGGTGATCAGGGTTATAAGGAGAAAGAGGTACGGAATCGAGAGGAACGCGTCGATGAGGCGCATCATGACGGCATCGACCGCACCGCCGAAGAGCCCCGAGATCATGCCGTAGAGCGTTCCCACGACGATCGTGATGAAACCGGCGAGAAAGCCGAGAGTCAACGAGTACTCGCCCCCAAAGAAGATTCGGCCCATGACGTCGTAGCCACTGCTATCGGTGCCGAGCCAGTGCGCCGCTGACGGAGCCTGGTTCTGGGGTGTGCTGAACGCGGTTGCCTGATTCGTCTGGTTGGTCGGGTGAAAGTGCGGTACCAGAAAGCAAGCCAGCGTCAGAATGATGACGTAGACGCACGATGCGATGGCCAACTTGTTCGACATGAAAATCTTCAGACGCTGGCGCCACATTGACACGACGACGTCCGAAAAATCGGTTACCGCGAGATCGGCTGACACGGTGGTCATTTGGCTCCTTGTATACGGATACGTGGATCAATCAAACCCAACGCGACGTCGGCGATGAGGTTGCCCAGCAGGGTAAAGACCGCGACCAGAATGGTGATTCCGAGTACCGTCGGCACGTCGAAGGTGAGCGCGGCGTTGATCGTCTGGACGCCCAGTCCGGAGTAGTTAAAGACGTCCTCGATGATCAGTGCGCCACTGATCAGTCCCGGTATGGATAGACCAAGGATCGTCACAATTGGACCCAGCGCGTTTCGAAACGCGTGTCGCCAAAGGACGCGACGGGAGCCACAGCCTTTGGCTCGAGCAGTTCGGATGTAGTCCTGGACCAGCACTTCGAGGACCGTACCTCGCATGAACCGGCTCATGCCAGCTACTGAAAGTAAGGTCAAGCAGCCAACGGGGAGAATGAACGCCTTCGGTGACGTGAAGATTGCCCAGGGGGCTACCCCGGACGGCGGTGAAATTGGTAGGTGGGGCCAGTGGAAGCCGAAGGCGTCGATAGCCAGCATGCAGAGCAGGAACGCCGGCGTCGCGTAGAGAACGAAGGCCGTACCAGTTGCCGTGTAGTCGACCACGGTATTGCGGCGAGAAGCTTGCAGAATACCCAACGGGATCGCGATGAGGATTGTGAAGATGAGTGCACTCAGGGCCAGCCATAGCGTCCGCGGAACGTAGAGACCGATGATGGAACTGACTGAGAGACTTTGCTTGTAGGAGTGTCCGAGGTTGAAGTGCAAGACCAACTGGTCGATGTACTTAAGGAGCCGAACGAAATACGATTGCGTCAGTCCGTGCTGCTCAGCCCATACGTGGACGTTCAAGGCGCTCGCGTGGTTCTGCAGCACTGCGTACGCGGGAGCCAGGATACCGTGCGGCTGAAAGTACGGAAGCGAAAACGTTAAGACAATGATGATCAATAGAACGATGGCGGACTGGCCTAAACGTCGCAATATATAGGTGAACACTCGTCAATCCTAACATTGAGCGATGTGGTGCTGAGAGCAGTCGAGGTCCTGATCGTCGCCACCGGTGCGTGTGCCAGTGGCGACCGAGTTCCGGTGTCGGTGCGGAGTGGGCATACGATAGGGCTCGGCGAAGTGCCCTCGGCAAGAGACCAACGCGGCGCGCACCGTTGGGTGGCTGCGCAAACCCACCAAGAGCGCTTGGCGAAAGATCGCGGCGGCTGTGCCGAAGTCGGACCGTCATCGTCGCCACGTACTCATGAATGCGCAACCAACGACGAGAAACGACCTTCCCGGCTTGGAAAAGACATTTCTCCTTGATTCGCTCACTAGCGGACAAACCAATCATCTGCAGCACGCCGCAAGTTCGCGCTCGCTACACCAGCCAACCGAGGAGAAACACGTCCGCATGTGGCCCGCCTTGGAGTGGGTGGCCGTGGATCACGATGTCTAAGCGAACCTTGAGGCGCTTCCAAAAGCGGCGCCGCAGGGTGGGTCCATTAGGGGGCTCATCCCCCCGTGTGATTGAGTGGGGATTTAGTCGAGTGCCCGAAACGCCAAAACTCCTTGTGAACACCGGAGTCACTCCCGATTCAGACTCGACATAATCTCTACACAATCACACGGGGGGGGGCTCATCGCGTATGGGTCAGGTCGGTGACAAAAGAAGAAGGGGGCCCCTGCGGCCCCCTTCTTCTTTTGTCACGCTCCGTAGCAAGGCTACGCGGTGACTCGGTTCTACCCGAAGTGCCAGTACTCGGGAGTCAGGTTGTCCAGGGCGTTGCCCCAGCCGATGCTGCTCTTCAGCGTCTTGATCACTTCGCCCGTTGAGTACTCCAGCGGGTCCCACAGCACGGGGAGATTGCTCGCCGTGTAGTTCCCGTACGCCGTCAACTTGACGTTCTGGCGAATCGTTTGCAGGATTAGCTTCGTCATGGTCGGACTCGAGTACAGGCCACTGTTGGATCCGGCGCCCACCAAGTACAGCGGTTCACCCGTCGGCAGGTAGTCCGGTGCGTACAGCCAGCCACCGCCCCAGTTGCAGATGTCGAAGGTCGTTGACGAGTTGTAAGCCGCGGGGCACGATCCGGCGGTGTTGTTGAACGTGCTTTCGGTGTGACTCATGTTGATGCCCAGGCTCGACCAGTCGGCCAGGATGGCGTTCATCATGATGTCCTCGGACGGCGAGCCCGACACCCACTCGATGTTGAGCGCCAGCTTGTCACCGTTGGAGATGCCCGCACCGCACTGGTTGCTGCCAGTTCCCGCGCTGGTGCACACCAACTGTCCACTCTGCTTGGTCCAACCGTGGCTCGTGAGCGTCGTCTCGGCCTTAGCCAAACTGAACGGGTACGGGTTCGTGATCGGGCCCGACAGCGCCTTCGAGATGCTGGGTGGCAACGACGACCATGTCGGCACCGCGTAGTTCTTGAAGGCGTTCTTGATGATGCCAATCTGATCGATCGACATTTGCAGCGCCTGACGGACGTACAACTGGTCCAAGAACTTTGAGCCGGGGCTGTCCTGGAAGTTCACGTTCATGTAGTTGTTCGCGAACGTTCCACTGCTTACCAAGTTGTACCGAGAACTCAATTGGCCCCAGTTCGGGCCGGCTTTGCCGGGTGCCGGTGCCGGTGCCGTCAAGATGGTCGGGTCCACGTAGCCAAGGTCAATATTACCAGCCTGCAGCTGGTTCTCCTCGGCCTGCGCCGTGGTGAAGGCGATCATCTTGAACACGGCGACCTGGGCCTTCTGGGGGCCCGAGTACGTGCGGTTGGGTACCAGAGTCGCGTTACCCAAGTTGTCGATGCGCGTCAGGCGCCATGGACCGTCCACGCCGCTCTGCCACATTTTGCCGGTGAAGCTCGAGACGTTCTGACCGAGGTTGTTCAGATAGTTCTGGACGCCCTTGCACGCGGCAATCGTCGAGGCCGCACCGAAAGCGCCCGTGGCGCAGGTCGAGGTGTGCGTCGCACTCGTACGGTCCCAGGAGTTCGGCATCGGCGTAATGGTCGCCAACTGGTTGTAGGTGAACCAGAGTGGGCTCACCGCGGCCTTCAGGTTGATCACGACCGTGTTACCTGATCCGTGGGCGCTGGCGATCTGGTCAGGTATGCCCAATCCGGGGGTGTAGGTGCAAAAGCCCGTCGGGACTGCCTTGTACATGTTGAGGAAGAACATGACCGACTGTGCGTTGACGGTCTGGCCGTCAGCGAACTTCCAGCCCTTCATCGTGATGGTAACCGTACGGTTGCCGCGCGAGTACTTCGGCAGGTTGCCCGTCGACAGTTTCGGGGCAAGCAAAGTGTTAGAGCCGACACCGAACCAGTAAAGCGGTCGGAACATCATCTCTTGGAAGAGCGAGGTGTTCGTAGTCAGGCACTCGTTGGGTGGATAGAAGGGAAAGATGTACGCCGGGATGCCATTCGGAGCTTCGGCGTACGTGATGGTCCCTGAGGGGGCGCTAGCCCCACTCACGGTCGGAGCGATCAGACCCAACGATAACGAGCTGGCCACTGCGCCAACGGTCATCGCGAGCCGTAGCTTGCGCCCTAATTGCATAATTGACTTGCCTCCCAGTGCCACCAAAGTGGACACAATCATTTTGCTTACCCATCACCGTTGAAGGGCTCTTCGCCACTGTACCGGGCAGTAGCCACTCGGACAAGTTCATCGCCACATGAAATTAAACTAAATGAAACGTAATAATTTTCATCCGCCACGGGTGAAGGTGCTACTACAGCACCGATCGGGGTATGGGAGACTACGCGCCGATCGCGGCGGTGATGGTACTTCGTAGATCTGGGTACGTGTATTCGAATCCGCTCGCGAGCAGTCGAGTCGGTACGACGCGTTGACTGGCCAGTACCGCGCCGTGGGCCAATGGCGCGCCTAGCGCCAGCGAAAGTGCGAACGCCGGCACGGGGACGATGGTTGGACGGTGAAGCGCCGCGCCGAGCGCCTTGGTGAACTGACGATTTGTGGCCGGCTCGGGGCCAACCACGTTGTGGGGCCCGGTGAGGCCGTGGTCGAGGATCCACAGAATGGCGCGTACCTCATCGGCGAGCGCGATCGAACTGATCCACTGAGTGCCGTCGCCGAGTACGCCACCCAGTCCCCACCGAAAAATCGGTAGCTGTCGGCGAAGCGCCCCGCCCGATGAACTCATCACGATTCCCGTGCGCAAGAGTGCCAACTCGGTTCCCAAGCGCGAAACCGGCTGGGCCGCGGCCTCCCAGCGTTGACAGACGTCGGCGAGAAAGTCGTTTCCCGGTGTCGAGGTCTCGTCGAGCACCTCGTCACCACGCGATCCGTAGACGCCGACGGCCGAGCCGCTCACGACCATGCGCACGCCGCTCGCCAGGGTGCCGACGGCCTCGACGAGCAATGTCGTCGAGGCGACACGCGAATCGAGGATCACGCCCTTACGCTGCGCCGACCAACGGTGATCGCCGATGCCGGCGCCGGCGAGGTTGATCACGGCGTCCAGGCCTCCGACGCGGTGGAGGTCGGCTTCGTCGAGTCGTCCGTTGGCGGGGTCCCAGCGCACCGTCGCACCCGATGACGCGCCAGTCGTGGGACGTATGAAGCGCACCACGCCGTCGCCGCGCTCGCGTAGCGCGTTGGCCACCGCTCGACCGATGAGTCCCGACGAACCGGTTAGGCCGACGCGCATCGAGACCCCCACGTTTGTTCGAGCAACTCGCTCACGAGATCGGGATGGCTTAAGTGAGCGCCGTGGCGTGCCGCGGCGAGCGCAACGCCCTCGATCAGTGGATTCAGCTCAGCGAGGCGTTCGGTGAGCGATCGGTAGTACGGTGTGCGTTCCCACTCGCCGTAGGCGTAGAGCGTCGGCACGCGGATGCTGGCCACGTCGAAGGGTATCTCGCTACGAACGATCGCGAGGTCGGCGACGAGGGCTGGACCGTCGAGATGGCGCGATTCACGCTCAGCCGGACTGAGCCGCTCCCATACGGCCGGGGACACCATGCGCTTGAAAAAGAGCTCGGCCTCCTTCGCCGGGTCCCCACCAATGGATGGCGGTACGCCATCGCGTTCGAGTACCCAGTTGAGGGGCGCTTCGTACACGACGAGCTGGCACACGTGGTCGGGATCGGCGCTGGCGGCCCCGAGCGCCACCAGGCCACCGAAGCTATGACCGAACACCATGACCGGACTCGACTCCCGACGCGCCAGCGCGACCAGATCCTCGACGTGTTGGCCAATGTTCGATGGTCCCAACTGTCTCGAGCCCTGGTATCCGCGACGGTCGTAGGCGACGATGTCAAAGTGCTCGAGGCGACGGGCGAGGCGAGCGAAGGATCCCGCCCGATCGAGCCCCCCGTGGACGCAGACGATGGTGGCGAGCGGTTCTAGTACCCGGCGTTCGAACACCGCGAGACCGGTGACGGGTGATCCCACGCTGCGCAAGCCGTTGGGCGGTGCTGAGGACGAGGGGACCATGACGGCAATCTACTGGCGCCCGTGCGACGGTGATGTCGCCTCGGCCGTCGCGCGGCGGTGCGTCCATCTCATCCGAAACAGAATTTCTGGTCCCATTAGGCTGGTGTGGTGACGACGACACCCTCTGGTACTTCGGGGCCGCTCAAGGGATCTTTTGGACCCAACGCGTGGCTCGTCGATGACATGTACGAGCACTACCTGAGCGACCCGGAGTCCGTGTCGGCGAGTTGGCGCGAATTCTTCGTGGACTATCAGCGTTCGGCGGTTCCCGCCGTCGCCACGGCGACGCCGCCACCGCCCGTGGCGACGGCGGTGGCAACCGAGGCTGCGTCACCGCTGCGCGGTTCGGCCGCGCGAATCGTTACCAATATGACCGCCAGCCTCGCCATTCCCACCGCGACCAGCGTACGAACGGTTTCGGCCCGCTTGCTCGAGATCAATCGGGCGGCGCTCAATGACGCGCTGCGTCGCTCCAGCGGAGCGAAGGTCTCGTTCACGCACCTCATCGCCTTCGCCATCGTGAAGGGGTTGCGCGCCGTACCCGCGATGAACGCCACCTTCGTGGACGCCGTGGACCAGAAGGGCACGCCGGGCGTCGTGCGACACGAGCGCGTGGGGCTCGGTTTAGCAGTCGACGTTGAGAAGAGTGACGGTTCGCGAAATCTGATGGTGCCGGTGATTCGTGACGCTGACGCCATGGCCTTTCGAGATTTCCTCCTGGCCTACGAGGACCTCGTACGGAAGGTCCACGCGGGTGCGGTGGGCGCTGACGACTTCGTGGGCGCGTCGGTGTCACTCACCAACCCCGGCACGCTCGGTACGGTGCAGTCGGTGCCGCGCTTGATGGCGGGCCAAGGGGCCATCATCGGGGTCGGGGCCCTGACCTGGCCCGCTGGATTCGAGGCCGCCGACGAGCGCATCTTGGCGCAATTGGGCGTCGGCAAAGTAATGACGATGACGTCGACCTACGACCACCGCATCATTCAAGGCGCCGAGTCGGGTCTGTTCTTGAAGTACGTGGCCGAGTGCCTCACGGGTGGCCACGAGTTCTACGATGACGTCTTCAACTCCCTCGGCATCCCGTATGAACCGGCGCGGTGGTCGAAGGATCGTAACGCGGCCTTGGGCGATGACGACGGGGAGCGGATCCTCAAGCAGATTCGCGTCCAGGAACTGATCAACATGTTCCGCGTGCGCGGACACTTGTACGCCCACCTGGATCCGCTGCACAGCGAGGCGCCACCGGTGCACGCCGAACTTGAGCCCTCGTCGTACGGCCTGACCATCTGGGACCTGCCCCGGCGCTTCATCACCGGCGGACTCGCCGGCCGCGACGAGGCAACCCTCGAGGAAATTCTCGCCATTCTTCGTGAGGCGTACTGTCGCACGATTGGCATTGAGTACGGCCACATCATGGACCCCGCTCAGAAGCGCTGGATCCAGTCTCGCGTGGAAGGCGTCGCGGTAACGTCGTCGTTAGAGGACCAGCGACGCATCCTGGCGGCACTGAACGAAGCTGAGGTCTTCGAGCGATTTCTGCACTCGCGTTACGTTGGTCAAAAACGATTCGGCCTCGAAGGTGCCGAATCCACCATCGTCGCGTTGCGAGCGATTCTCGACGCCGCCGCCGATGAGGACGTGCGCGAAGCAGTCATTGGCATGGCTCACCGAGGTCGTCTCAATGTCTTGGCCAACGTCGTGGGAAAGTCGTACAGCGATATCTTCTCGGAGTTCGAGGGGAACCTCGACCCCGAGAGCGTGCAGGGCAGCGGCGACGTCAAATATCACAAGGGTGCGTCGGGGTCCTACACCAGTCACAGCGGGTCAACGATTGACGTGTCGATGGCGTCGAATCCCTCGCACCTGGAGGCGGTGAGTCCCGTCGTCGAGGGTGTCGTCCGTGCGAAACAGGATCGGGTCGTGCGTCCTGGCGATGGTACGGCGCCGAACGCGGTGGTCGAGCGCTACCCGTATCTCCCCATTCTGATCCACGGCGACGCGGCGTTCGCCGGTCAGGGCGTGGTGGCCGAGACGCTCAATCTCTCACAACTCTCGGGTTACCACGTGGGTGGCTCGATTCACATCGTCATCAACAATCAGGTGGGCTTCACGACGGCGCCGGAGTCTGCTCGCTCCAGTGTCTACCCAACGGACGTCGCCAAGATGATCCAGGCGCCAATTTTCCACGTCAACGGTGACGATCCGGAGGCCTGCGCCCGCGCGGCGCGGTTGGCCTTCGACTATCGACAGGCCTTTCAACGCGACGTGGTCATCGATATCGTCTGTTATCGGCGTCACGGCCACAACGAAGGCGACGATCCGAGCTACACCCAGCCTCAGATGTACAAGATCATCGACCAAATGCGCTCGGTGCGCAAGATCTACACCGAGACCCTGGTTCGTCGAGGTGACATCTCGTTGGCCGAGGCCGAGACTGCGCTCGACGAATTCAACGCTCGCCTCCAGGGCGTGCTCGACGAGGTGCGATCGGTTCCGGTACCCGAACTGCACGGCGTGCCGATGGCCGACGTTGCCGCTGACGCCCCGGCACCGCAAACCGGCGTGGCGCTCGAGCGCTTGCTGAGCATTGCCGCGGCGACGATGACGGCGACCCCGGGTTTCACGGTTCACCCGAAACTCGAACGCCAGTTCGTCCAGCGACGGGCGCTGCTCGATTCGGGTGACGTTGACTGGGCGCTCGGTGAGGCGTTGGCCATCGGCTCGCTGGTCCACGACGGCACGAACGTTCGTCTCATCGGTCAAGATTCGAGGCGCGGGACGTTCTCGCATCGTCACGCCGCGCTCGTTGACTTCGAAAACGGTACTGAATACGTGCCACTGTCGAACCTTGACGCACCCGGGTTCTTCACCGTGCGCGACTCCTTCTTGAGCGAGTACGCGGCGTTGGGTTTCGAGTATGGCTATTCGGTCGAGTCAAATCGGTCACTCGTGGCGTGGGAGGCGCAATTCGGCGACTTCGTCAACGGCGCGGAGATCATCATTGACAATTTCCTGGTGGCCGCGGAAGACAAATGGGGTCAACGCGCGAGCCTCGTCATGCTGTTACCCCACGGCTACGAAGGTCAGGGTCCCGAGCACTCGAGTGGCCGCATCGAACGCTTCTTGTCGCTGTGCGCACGCAACAACCTGCGTGTGGCCCAGCCGTCGAGCGCCGCGCAGTACTTTCACCTGCTGCGCAGCCAGGTGGTTCGCGAGACGATCTCGCCGCTCGTCGTCTTCACGCCGAAGTCAATGTTGCGAGCCGTCCAGACCCGATCGCCGCTCAGCGACTTCGAGCACGGCTCGTTTCAAGTCGTCCTCGACGACCCCAGCGCTGATCGTGATCTCGTGACGCGCGTCGTCTTCTGCTCGGGCAAGGTGGCGCACGAGGCGCTCGCCCGCCGTACCCAGATCGGTGCGACGAACGTCGCGGTGGTGCGCGTCGAGCAACTGTACCCGTGGCCCCACGACAGTATCGATGCCGTCCTCGCGTCCTATCCGCACGCCAACGAGGTCGTGTGGCTCCAGGAGGAACCAGAGAATATGGGTCCGTGGCCCTTTGTGCATCACCAGGTCCACCGCTGGCTGCGCGACGTTGCCGTGCGCCACGTGGCCCGGGCCGAGTCGGCCAGTCCGGCCACGGGCAGCTCGCTCATCCACGCGGCTGAACAGGTCGATCTGATGACTCGAGCGATCGGGTGAGCGCCCGACCCCGCCTGCGCGTGGTGGTTGACGGGTCGAATCTCGCGACCGAAGGGCGATCGGATCCGAGCCTCAGCCAGTTGGACGACGCGCTCAAGGCCTTTGGCGAGGAGAACCCCCGCGCCGAGGTCATCGTGGTCGTGGACGCCAGCTTCGGTCATCGCGTCGCGGTCGGTGAGCGAGCTCGGTTCAGGGAACGTGAGCTGGACGGGACGATAGTGACGCCCCCCGCCGGGGCCATCGGTCGCGGTGACGCCTTCATCTTGAAGATCGCCGACCGGATTAGCGGCGTGGTCCTCAGCAACGACTCCTTCCAAGAATTCCATACGGTGTACCCCTGGCTCTTTGACGAGGGCCGACTCATCGGTGGCAAGCCGGTCCCCGGGGTTGGATGGGTCTTTACGCCACGGCTGCCGGTGCGCGGTGCCAAGAGCGTGCGAACGGCGAAGAAGCTCGCCGTCTTGCTGCCCGACGGTGCGGCACCGGCCATTGGCACCACCATCACGCCGGCGAAGAAGTCGTCCGCGCCGGCCAAGGCGGCGCCGGTTAAGAAGGCGGCGGTGAAAGAAGCCCGGTCGCCCAAGCGCACCGCGGTGAATACACCGGAATCGACCTCACCAGCGACGGCGGCGACCAAGCGGACGGCGCGAACCACGACGTCAGCGGCTAAGAGGGTCGGTGCGGCACCATCGCCGGACGTCAGCGCGCTCGGCGACGCCGAACGACCGCGCACCACGCGCCGAACGACCTCGCGCGACAGCACCGAAACCAAGACGACCGCGCGGTCCCCGCGCCGAGCAGCGAGCGCCCCCTCCGAACCACCAGCTCCACCCGTGCCCGCGCCGCCGGTGGTGGCGCTGCGGCGCGGTCGCCAACCCGTGAATCCGGAGGCGACCTTCGCCAAGTTCCGTTCCGCGTTCCGCATTGGCGCACGGTTCGATGGCGAGGTGACGACCTTTACGTCGCACGGTGCGGTGATCTCGGTATCGTTCAAGGGCGAGACGGTACAGTGCTACGCGCCAACGACGCTGCTCGGTGACCCCGCGCCAGCGCGGGCGCGCGACGTGCTCAAGCGCGGCGACCGGCGAACGTTCCGACTCGTGACGGTTGACGCGGAACGACGCATTGCGGAATTGGCGCTGCTATGAGTGACCGGTCGATGGTGCCGAGCGACTGGCTGCCCCATCGCGCGCCGTTCCTCCTGCTCGACCGGATGGTCGAGATCGTTCCGGGTGTGCGGGCATCAGCGACGTGGTCGCTTCACGGCGACGAGTGGTTTTTCAGCGGTCACTTTCCGGGTCGCCCGACCACCCCGGGCGTTTTGCTCCTCGAGTCGCTGGCCCAGTGCGGCGGCGTCGCGGTGCTCGCTGATCAGCGATACGCCGGGCGCCTACCGCTGTTCGGTGGCGTCGAGCACGCGCGTTTCCGACGACAGGTAGTGCCGGGCGATACGGTTGACCTCGAGTGTGAAATGACCCGACTGTCGGCGCGCGCTGGCAAGGGTCACGGCGTGGCTAGGGTGGCCGGCGAAGTCGCCGCCGAGGCCGACCTCTTGTTCGTGATGGTCGACTTGGCGTGAAGGTCGCCACGTGGAACGTCAATTCGGTGGCCGCCCGCCTCGGGCGCGTGACGGAGTGGTTGAGTGTGTCGCGACCGGACGTCGTGCTACTCCAGGAGACTAAATCGACCGACGATCGGTTCCCGGCGTCGGCCTTCAGCGAACTCGGGTACGAGTCGGTTCACTACGGACAGGGCCAGTGGAACGGCGTCGCGGTGCTGTCGGCGATTGGCATCGCGGACGTGCAGCGAGGATTCGGCGATGGCGATCTCGAAGCCCGGGTGCTCGGCGCCACTTGCGGGGGACTGCGCGTGTACTCGTGTTACGTGCCCAACGGACGCTCGTTGGACGACCCGCACTATCAGTACAAATTGGCGTGGCTGGATCGGTTGCGCAACCTGGCCGCGGCCCGAGATCCGCTGCTCCCGTTCCTCGTTGGTGGCGACTTCAACGTGGCTCCGTCGGACTTCGACTGCTGGGATCCCGCGGCCCTGGTGGGTGCGACGCACGTCAGCGCGCCCGAGCGGGCCGCCCTGGAGGCCATTGAATCGACTGGGCTCGTGGACCTGACGCGGTCGCTGCATCCGCACGAGCAGTGGTTTTCCTGGTGGGACTATCGCGGTGGTGCCTTCCACCGCAACCACGGGCTACGAATCGACTTGTTGCTGGTCGACGAGTCACTTCGTCGGCGCGCTACGGCGAGTTACGTCGATCGGGACGCGCGAAAGGGAGAGAAGCCGTCGGACCACGCCCCCGTGGTTGGCGAATTTCGCGAGGTTGACGAGTGGGATCCGCACACTTCCATCCAGTGAAGCAGGCTAGATGACGCTGGGCAGCGGGACTTCTATGACGAAGGGACCAGCGGTGCGGTACGAATGTCGCAGGGCCCCCACCAGTTCGTCAGCGGTCGTGGCGCGAACGGCGGGTACGCCGAAACCCCGCGCGACGCTCACGAAGTCAATGTCGGGGTCATCGAGGTCGATGAGGCGTTGGCTCGACGCACCGGCGGGGCTCGTGCCCACCCGCCGACGCTCGAAGTCAAGGATTGCGTATCGACGATTAGCCAAGATGACGACCGTGACGTCCAGTGCTTCGCGCGCCATCGTCCACAGGGCCTGCACGGTGTAGAGCAGCGATCCGTCGGATTCGAGGGCGAGGACACGGCTCTTAGAGCCAACGGCGGCCCCGACCGCGACCGGCAGGCCGAATCCGATCGCGCCGCCGGTCAGCGTGAGTAGGCGGTGTGGGGCGGCCAGCGCCGTCGCCGCGTAGAGGTGAAGGCCACTGGTGTTGGACTCATCGGCGATGATTGCCCCCTCGGGCAACGTTGCCGCCACGGCATCGGCGAACGAGGCCGCGGTGAGTTCGCCGGTCGGCGCGATTGGCACGCCGCGATCGGCCAGGACCGACGGCGGCGATCCCAGGCACTCGACGAGGGCGCGCAGTGCGTCGCCGGTGTCGACGCCGGGCGGTGCGAGTTCAACAATCTCACACCCACTGGCGACCAGTCGACTCGGTAGGTTCGGGTAAGCGAAAAAGCTCACCGGTTCGCTCGCGCCAACCAGGATCAAGGTCTCGAGGTCCTCAAGTTGTGACGCCGCGAACTCGCTGAGATAGATGAGCCGCTCCGGGTGAACGACGCCGCGACCTCGGTCCATCGCGACGGGAAACGTCTCGATGATCACTCGGGCGTTGGCCAAGGCGCCAACCCGCTGGGCGAGGGCCAGCTGGGCGGCCCCCGTAGCGGTGCCGCCGAGGAAGAGGGCGGTCCGCGTCGTGCGCAAGCGCTGCGCGGCGTAGTCGGCAAGGTCCGCATTGACCGCGTAGGGGTGAGTGATGTTCGCCCTCGGCCACGTCGCGACGGGCTGGGTCAGCTCGCCCCAGGAGACGTCCGCCGGTAGCGCAAGCGTCGACACCCGCGCCGGCGGTCCGAACGCCGCAGCGATCGCGCCAGCGGCTGCCGCGGGCACGTCGTCGGGATGAGTCGGGCGAGCGAAAGTCCCGTTCAGGGCGCCCGCGACGGCCGCCATATCGCTCTGCAGCGGCGCGTCGTACTGCGCGTGGTACGTGGCGTGGTCGCCGACGACGTTGAGCAGTGGCACGCGGGCGCGTCGGGCGTTGTGGAGGTTGGCCCACCCATTGGCGAGTCCCGGACCGAGGTGCAAGAGGGTGGCGGCGGGTCGGCCAGTGACCCGCGCGTAGCCGTCCGCCGCACCGGTGGCGACGCCCTCGAAGAGGCACAGCACGCCACGAACGTCGGTCACGTCATCCAGCGCGGCCACGAAATGCATCTCGGACGTACCGGGATTGGCGAAGACCACGTTGACGTCGTTGATGCGCAGCGTGCCGAGCAGCGCGTGCGCGCCGTTCACGGCCGCGGCCGATCGTCAAGGTGCCGGTAGGGGTTCAGTCGCCCGTCGGGGTCGAAGACGGCTTTGAGGCGTCGTTGCACCTCGATGAGTACGGGGTCGGTCAGCGCAAGGTAGGGACCCTGTTTGTCGCGTCCGATGCCGTGCTCACCCGAGATCTGGCCGTGCAGGGCGAGGCCGGCCGCAAAGATGGCGTGCAGCAGCGCCGCGCGGCGGTCGTCGTCGTCGAGAAAGATCGACAGGTGCACGTTCCCGTCGCCCACGTGACCGCAGCCCGTGACGATGGCGTCGTGGACGCTACCGAGGCGCGCCGCCTCGTCCAAGAAGGCGGGGACTCGAGATCGCGGCACCACGACGTCGAGGATCTCGTTGGCCCCGGCGGCCTTGGCAACCCAGAAGGCCCGTTCGCGCGCCTCGATGAGTCGCACGGCGGCCGACTCGGGCAAGACGTAGACGTCCAGCGCACCGGCGTCGTCGACCAGTTCGGCCAGCGCGGTCACGTCTGAATCCAATTGCTCGCGGGTACGCGTTTCGAGCACGATCACCAGGTAGGCGGACGTTCGGGCCCCCACGTCGTCGGCGACGCCGAGTTCCAAGTCGGCGGCCCGGGTGATCGCCGACATCGTGAGCAGGTCGATGTATTCGAGAATCGAAGGTTCGAGACCCGACGCCACGACGCGCGGCACCACGCTCATGAGGTCGTCGAGCCGGGCGAACGGGACCAGCACGGTGACCGCGTGTTCGAAGCGCGGCGACAGTCGCAGTGTCACCTCGGTCACGAGCGCGAGGGTTCCTTCGCTGCCCACCATCAGTTGGGTGAGGTCGTAGCCCGACGAGGACTTGACCACCGGCCCACCGGAACGCAGCGTGGTGCCGTCGACGAGGACGAGCTCGAGCCCGATTACGTGGTGGCGCGTAACGCCGTGACGAACTGCCCGCATACCACCGGCGTTGGTGGCCACGTTGCCGCCGAGCGATCCGGACAGCTCGCCGGGGTAGACGGGGTAGCGCAGGCCGTGGGGCACGAGAGCCTCGTCGAGTTCTCGAAGCGAGACCCCGGGCTCCACGACCGCCACGTGGTCGTTGGCGTTGATGGCGAGAACGCGATTCATGCGGGCAAAACTGATGACGATGCCGCCAGCGGCGGGCGTTGCGCCACCGGACAGCCCCGTGCCCGATCCGCGTGGGGTGATCGGGAGTCCGTTAGCGCGCGCGACGTGGACGATGCCCACGACGTCACTGGTGGAGCGCGGAAAGGTCACCGCGAGTGGCTCGACGCGTTCGCGATGCAACGTCTCGTCGTGCAGATCGTCGGGGTGGTGGTGCGGGCTGAACGTGACGCCCTCGGCGCCGAGCAGTGTGGTCAATGCCTCACGAACCCTCGGTACGACCTCCATCGGGCCACGCTACCTCGTCGTCGATCGGGGTCAACTCACGTCGGATAGCCGCCAAGCGCGCTCGCCTCGCCTCACCGGTGAGGGGGGCATTGCGTTCGGTGATGGCACCAATCGTGCGCTCGATCGACGCGAGATAACGCGACGGCGCGCGATCGGGGTAGCGAGGATCATTGCGCCCCCGACTCCACGTGAGTAGCAGTGACTGCTCGGCTCGGCTCAGGGCGACGTAGGCCAGTCGTTGTTCTTCGGCGAGCTGCGCCGGCGTCGTGGCGTTGAAGTGCGGCAGCAGCCCCTCGGCCCAGCCAACGACCACCACGTGCTCGAACTCGAGTCCCTTGGCGCGATGGATCGTCGACAGCGCGACCGCGTCAACGGCGTCTGAATTCACCCGCCGACCCGGCTCGGCTGCGCTGAAGAGGTCCGACGCTGGTGAGTGATCGGGGCCCCGACGTTCCACCGGTATCGCCGCCACCTCGAGGGCCGTCGCCACCGTCTCGAGCTGGGCGTTGGTCCTCGCGAGCACCGCCATCGCCCGCCAGGGTGTGCCCGGCCGGTGGTTGGCGGTCAGCCAAGCGGCGACGTGGTGAGCCTCCTGTTCGTCAGTGTTGTAGGCCCGAACGATTGGCACGGGGCCGTCATCGCGCGCGGGTTCGATGCCGCGAGCCCCTTCTTCGAGCAGCGTGTTGGCGACGGCGATGATGTTCGCCGTCGAGCGATGGTTGCGCGTGAGGTCGAGGGTCTGGGTATCGGGCCACGTGCGCAGCAACTCGCCAAGCAGTTGGGGGCTCGCACCGTTGAAACCGTAGATCGACTGATTGGGGTCGCCCACGCAAAACAAGTCGGGGTCGTCGCCCGCCATCTCGCGCAACAGCATGAACTGTAGGGGGTTCATGTCCTGAGCCTCGTCGACGTACAACGACGGTGTTCGGTAGCGGAAGGCAGCCCGCACGTCCGGCTCGTCGCGCAGCAACGTGATTGCCTCGCTGAGCAGCAAGTCAAAGTCCAAGACGCCGCGACTGTGACAGAGACCGACGTACCGATCGAGCACGTCGGCGAACTGCGCGAGCGACAGCGGCGCCTCGCGGTGGTGGTGGCGGGCCTGTTTGACGTAGGCGGCGCCGGTGAAGCCCTGACTGAGGGCCCAGCCAATCTCGAGTTCCAGTCGAGGGACCTGCCAGTCGTCGAGGCGAACGACGCCCGCGTCGGTGAGCTGACCGGCGAGCGTCGTGACGAGCCGACGGCGATTGGTCTCGAGCACGACGGGTGAGCGACCGTGATCGTGGCGATATTGGTTCACGATGGTCAGCGCGGCACGGTGGAACGTCCCGGCGCGCACGTCGCGAATGCCGGCGGCCCCGAGCCGGCGGCGTAGCTCCTCACCCGCCTTGCGCGTGAAGGTCATGGCGAGAACATCATCGGGTCGGTAGTCGCCGCGCGCAACGCGACGCTGGATCCGTAGCGTGAGCACGTGCGTCTTGCCCGATCCGGCGGTGGCTCGAACGAGCAGCCGACGCGCGGGCGACGTTACGGCGTCACGCTGTTCGGGCGTGAGTCCGATTAAGAAGTCGTCGGAGAACTCGCTGACGTCGCTCACGGCACGACGCTACCGTTCGGGTTGCCAGTGCGACACCGGCGCTCGGTAACCTGAGCAGGTGCTGCAGACTTTTGCCAACGGAACCATGTTCGGCGAAGTCGTGGGCCCTGGGCCGATCGACGTCGTGTTCCTGCACGGCTGGGCGCGCCGCGGTCGCGACTTCGCCGCGGTCCAGCAACGGTTGGCCGCGCGAGGCTGGTCGTCAGTTGCGCTGGACCTGCCGGGGTTCGGTTCCTCACCACCCCCATCGGTCGCCGGTGGTGCGCGGTACTACGCGACACTGGTCGCGCCGGTACTCGCAGAACTGGCCTCACCGGTCGTGTTGGTCGGCCACTCCTTCGGCGGTCGGATCGCCACGGTGATCGCGGCACAGCACGCCGAGCATCTGCGAGCGGTCGTGTTATGTGGGGCACCACTGTTGCGCACGCAGGCGCCGACCCGGCCACCGTGGCGCTATCGCGCGTTGCGGTCGCTGCACCGTCGCGGTTGGGTATCCGACGAACGCCTGGAGGCCGCGAAGCGGCGCTACGGTTCGAGCGACTATCGAGCGTCGAGCGGCATCATCCGAGACGTGCTCGTCGCAACGGTGGCCGAGGGGTACGAAGACGAACTGCGACGACTTCGAATCCCCGTGACCTTCGTGTGGGGCGAGCTCGACGGCGAAGCCCCCGTGGCCGTTGCGCGGCTCGCCGACGAACTGGTTCCGCCATCGCTAGTGCCCCGAGCACGCGTTCGCGTACTTGGCGGTGTTGGACATCTGGTGCCCCTCGAGGATCCCGAGTCACTCGTCGCCGCGGTCGTGGAGTTTCTGTCGTGACGGTCGCGCTGGCGACCCTAGCCGCACTGGCCCTCGGTGGCGGTTACGTCGCCCAACTCGTTCGTTGGCTCCGGGTGCTCCAGCGCGAGCACTACGAGCCGTCGTCATTGCCGCGGTTCCTTGGACGATGGACGTCACCCCAGGTCGGCTCGGCGTCGACGCCACTGCGGCGAAATTTGCGCCGACCGCTAACGCTCAGCCACGTCCTACTGGTCGTCTTGTTCGTCGGGCTCGTACTGCGTAGCGACGTCCTGACCGTCATTGACTCGGCGCTCTACGGGCTGCTCTGCCCGACGGGACTGAAGCTTCGCGGACGCACCAGCCCACTGCGGTGGACGCGGCGTTCCGTGACCATCGCGTTGGTCGCGTCGGTCATCGCCGGGCTGGTCGCCGTGTCGGGGGCCTACACGGCCCGCCCGTGGTTCGGAGCGGTCGTCGTCCTGTGGGCCGTACCGGTCATTTTGGATCTCACGGTGCGGGCGCTCGCCCCCTACGAGCGTCGCCGAGCGCAAGTCTTCGTGGACCGCGCCGCGGCGCGCTTGGCGACCGTCAAGCCGATCGTGGTCGCCATTACCGGTTCATTCGGCAAAACCTCAACCAAGAACCACCTGGCGCTGATAGTCGGCGACGCGGCGGTGGCGTCGCCGCGTAGCTTCAATAATCGAGCGGGACTCTCCAGGGCGATCAACGAGAACCTGAGCGACGGTACGCGGGTGTTTATCGCCGAGATGGGCACCTACGGACCGGGTGAGATTCGCGAACTGTGTGGGTGGTGTCCACCGACGATCGCGGTGATCACCGCGATCGGTCCCGTGCACTTGGAGCGCATGAAGACGCTCGACGTGATTGACGCCGCGAAGTTCGAAATTACCGAGCGGGCGCCGACCGTCGTCGTCAACGGTGATGACCTTCGACTTCGGGCGTGGGTCGAGCGGTTGCGCGCTTCGGGCAAGCGCGTGGTCGTCGCCGGATCAACGTATGCGCCAAGCGATGTTCGTGTGGTGGTCGATGACGGGCGGTGGCGCATCGATCGAGGGGGGGTGACCCTGACGACGTGCGCGATGGTCGCCGGCGTTCAGGCGACGAATCTGGCGTGCGCCATCGCCGCGGCGCTGGAGCTCGGCGTGGCGGTGGACGACGTGGTCGCCCGGGTTTCCCTGATCGTCCCGATCGCCAATCGAAGCAACGTAGCCGTCGCGCCGTCGGGCGTCACGGTGATTGACGATACGTTCAACGCGAATCCCGCCAGCGCCGTGGCGGCCGTCGATTTACTCGTGGCGCGGTCGGGACACGGACGCCGGGTGCTCGTGACGCCGGGGCTGGTCGAACTCGGTAGGGACCAGTACGGACAGAACCTGGCGCTCGCCCGACGCGCTTCGTCCCTTGGCTTGGAGCTCGTGGTGGTGGGCCGCACGAACGCCCTCGCGTTGGCCTCGGGCTACGGCAGGCCACCTCGACGTTTTGACACGCGCAACGATGCCGTGGCGTGGGTTCGCACCTCGTTGGGCGCCCACGACGCCGTGTTGTATCTGAACGACCTGCCCGACCACTACCCTTGATAGTCGGTCGACGAGCGAGGTGAGTGGTGACCAGTGGCGTGATCTATGGCGGGCCGTCGCCCGAGCACGATGTGTCGATTCTGACGGGGCTGCAAGCGTTGCGAGAGTTGCGCCGTACCGAGTTCGACGCGCTCGGCATCTACTGGAGCAAGACGGGAGCCTTCTGGAACGTTGCGCCAGACGTTGAGGCCGAGGACTTCCTCGACGGACTCCCGAAGGGGTCCAGTGCGCTCACGTTGCGTACGGGCGACGACGGGGGATTTTTCGCCTCGGGGGGGCGACTAGGACGCGATCGGCGAATCGATCTCGACGTCGTGGTTCTGGCCACCCACGGCGGTCCGGGTGAAGACGGCACGCTGCAAGCGGCCCTGGACCTCGCGCGAATCGCCTACACCGGACCGACCGTGGCCGGTGCGGCGCTGGGGATGGACAAGTGGAGCTTCGGCGCAGTCGTCGCGGCCGCCGGCCTGCCGACGTTGCCCCGGGCACTCGTGACCGAGACGACCAGCACACTGGCGTTCGCTGGCCCGTACATCTTGAAGCCCCGCTACGGCGGCTCATCGATCGGCATCGACGTAGTGGGGGACCTCGAGACTGCGCGAGCACGGCTGCGCACCAACGTTCACTTCGCTCGGGGCTGCGTCAGCGAACCATTCCGCTCCGATTTGGTTGATCTCCAGGTCGCCATTCGCACGTACCCGACGCTGCACCTATCGGCCATTGAGCGCCCCATTCGCCGCGCGAGCGGTGCGGAGATACTGGACTATCGCGACAAGTACGTCGGCGGCGAGGGAATGGTGTCAGCCCCTCGGGAGATCCCCGCCACGTTGGCGCCGTCCTTGGCCGAGCGCATCGTCGACGTCGCGCGCGCCGTCGCCGACGTCGCGTCGGTCCGCGGCGTTGCGCGAATTGATTTCCTGGCCAACGACGACGAGTTGTATCTCAATGAGATCAACACGATCCCCGGTTCGTTGGCCAAACACCTCTTCGTCGATCCACCGCTGGCGTTCGGTCAACTCTTGGCGGACCTGATCGCGGAGGCGCGCGAGCGTCCGGCGCACCGCTACAGCGCCGCCGGCGCGGACGGGTTGGTCTTACGGAGCGCTGGCTCGATCGCGGCGAAACTGGCGTAGGCGCGGCACGTGGGCTAACGCGTCGAGCAGGGCGTCGCTGTAGGGGTCGAGGCGCCGGCCCCGCTCGACCGCCCAATAGGCGCGCTCAACGTCACCGGCGTCGAGGCAGAAGTCGTGCAGGGTGAGCGCGGCCCATTCGCCGTCACGTTGCAGGCGACTCAGGTGGCCCTCAACGGTGAACCACTCGAAGCCGTGTCGAACGCCAACGAGCGGCTCACCGCCAACCAGTTGTAGCGCCGACACCAGTAGCGGCACGGCGGTGGCGTCCTGACACCGTCGAGCGTCACGGACGAAACCGTGGAATCGCTCGACGTCGCTGGACACGCCGTGGGTTCGGTAGAGGCCGTCGGCCGCGACGGGGTGTAACCGCGGGCCGAGCTCGTCTACGCCGAGGCTGCGCCGGACCGTGCTCGCGGTGTTGGCGAGCGTGCGTTGCGACGCGTCGACGTCGGCGTGGACGAGGACGCGGGTCCGCAGTCGATCACCGCTGACCGGCTCGCCACGGTGGATGGCGAGATAGGCCACCATCTCCACGCCGCGGCGACGGAGTGTCGAGACGAAAGGCTCGCCCAAGCCCAGGACGACCGGATCAGGTCGCAGGAGCTCGACGTAGATGCCAGACACGAAGGTGGCCCGATCTTCGACGTACTCGAGCGGCGACCTCACCGAGCGTGGGACGGACTCTTGCACGCTGGGCCGTGATCGATCGATCGTGACGGTGCTCAACCGCACGGCGTCGTCAAGGTCGGCGGGGTCCCCGAGGTAGACGACGAGGTGACGACGCACAGATCGAATGGCGAGTGATCGCAGCAGGTCGTATTCAACGTTGGTCGCGACAACGCGGCCGCCGTCGTCGAGTCCGACCAGGCGACTGACGACCTGCTCGTCCGTCCAACTCGCCGGCAGACGCAGACGCCCGCCTTCGCGCGCGAACGCCACGACGGGATCGTCGGCGTCGCCGCCGACGACGCAGGCCACCGCTGGCGTGTCGTCGACCACGGGCGCGCCGTAGGCGAAGTCCGATCCGGGGCGCACGACGCCGTCGAGACGATTAGTGATGAGCCGGCGCAGGTGGTCGACGGCGTCGGGGTCGGCCGCTCGAAGTTGCGCCATCACGCCGTCCACGTCGTCGTCGTCCAGTTCCTCCTGACCGTCGCGTAAGCGGTCGAGTCGGCGCTTGGCGACTAGCGCCACGGACAGCGACCCGAACGCGGCCCCGTCGGGTAACGGCGCGGGCTGCGCACGATGGTGTGCCTGGCTCGCCACCGACACCGCCACGGCGGACACCGAGGGCGGTCGACTGTAGGCGGGCGAGGGAACCAGTGCCAAGGCGGTCACGATGAGGCCGGCCAGCCACGCCGAGCCGCCAGACTCGACCACAACCCCACGTCGCTTTCGACCAACGTTTCGCGCGAGTTGGAACACGAAACCGAACCAGAGCAGCGACAGCGCGACCAGCAGGGCCCGGATCACCGATCCATTGGCACGGTGGATGGCCACGGTCCATTTGGATACCACGACGTAGGGGACGAGCAGGCAGTAGGCCGCCAGCGCGGCGCCGTGCAGCGGTCCCGCTGCGAAGCGCCTCACGGCGTCGCCACGACTTGCCACGTCACTTGCGTTGGCGAGAGGCTCGTCAGTTGAAGGTCGCACATCGTCAGGCTCGAGACGCTGACCAGGCCGGTGACCGCTTGTGCCGGGCCACCGCACGACAGCGCCTTCAACACCGGCGCCGTCGCTTGGATGATCCACGAACCGGGACCCTGGAGCGGTACGTCGACGACGGCGCCCACCGGTCCCAACTGTCCGGTCAGGGATCCGGTCGGCTGCCCCACGTCGGCGCCGGAGGCGTTCCAGGGCGCGGTCGCGACGGTCGGCGTCGAGAATGGCGCGACGAACTTCGGCGTTACGATCGTGGTCGACGTCGGCGCGGTAACTGGTGACGTCACGACCGACGTCGAGCGCACCGTCGTCGGCGTCACTGAGCGCCTCGAGCGTACCGTCGTCGAGCGAGCGTGACTCGATGCCGGGTTGGTCGTTGCCGTCGTCGGGTTCGTCATCGTAAACACGAGAACGAGCAAGAGAATTGGGCTGGACCAGAGAACGAGGTGCGCCGCTCGCAGCGGCGTCCGAGATTCCCTCACGAACCCACGGTATCGACGCGGATGCGGTGGTGACAAACTGGCGCGCATCACCACGGGTCACACGAGGAACCGATAGGCGAAGCGTTGAAGTTCGTTCTGCAGTGATTGCGGCGCACTGTGGTCGCTTGACGCGAGTTCGCGCAGCGAACGCCCCTCGAATACCCGAGCGTACGTGAGACGGGCGAGGCGGTCGTACGGGCCACCACAGTAGCTGGCGAGCCGTGCTTCGAGAGGTGAGCCCGTGGCGGCGATGACCTCGTCGGGTAACACGACGGTCGTCATTCGCACGGCTTTCTCCTTAAGGAGCCAACGTCGAAGGCGCCCGCGAAGGGCCGACAGCACGTCGGGTGCCGCGTACGGGCGTGACTGGCCAGCCCACGAGTGCAGCAGTTCGTCGGTCAGTGCGACGGCCACGCCGAGCGTTTCGCTAGGGTCCTCGGCGACACCGTCACCGAAACGAAGCTGGCGACAGACGCTGACGATGCCGGGCAAGAGCGTCTGTAGCAGGGCGCGACGGATCGTCACGTCCGCGGCCTCCTCGAGTAGCACCTGCACGAGCCGAGCGCGCTCGATCACCGTGCGACCGCCACGAACCTCCAACGCGTCCACCACGTCGCCGAGGTCTGTGAGACCGCCAAAGTCCACAGAGGTGTGACGAGCTTGGAGCCGCAGCAGAGCCTCGCGCGACGTTGGCTGATGACGCCGGTGGCGCCAATCCGTTCGAAGCTGGCCCAGCAGGTCGTAGTCGGTTGTCATGGCATCAGTCCACCGAGCCGTGCGCACGGCATCGCGCAACGACTCGCGCCATCGGACGCAACAGTTTTTGCGCACGCTCACGGACCATTGAGCGCGCACTCGAGTGCGCACATACAGGGCCTAGGCTGCGGGCATGGACATCGAAGCCTTCTATCAGCAGAACGAAGCGCGTCGCGAGAGCGCGGAATTCGAATTCGGCGACGAGTGGCGCGACGCGTCGGAGAATACCTATCGACTGTCGTGGGTCGAGGCGACGGGCGAACTGTACCTGATGATTGGCCCCGAAGCATCGGTCAGTGAGGACATCTTCGGCGATTTCATTGTCGCCGACGAGGCGGTCAGCGGCCTCACTGTCGTGGTCGTCGCGACGGTGGCGACACTCGGCGCGGTGGAGGATCGGCTCCAGGGCTGGGAGGACGCGATGCTAGAGGAGAACTCACTGAACTGGCTTTACGAACGCTTTAGGGAGTAAGTCCTAAAGGTAGGGCGTCGACGACTGCGCAATGCGACACAGGTGCGTCAGCGACGGAATGAGAAAATGAATTGGCACGCGTTCACCCTCGTTGATTGTGGTCATCAGTGGGTTCCAGCCGCCATCGGTGGACGTGGCCGACGCGGCGTAGGGCGTCGCGCGAAGCAGCGTCGCCAGTGCCCGATTGGCGAGGCGGCTTCGGCTTGCCCCGGTTAGTCCCGGCGCCCGACTCTGGTTATAGAGCGCAATGGAATGGTCAACGTAACGACACGCGATGCGCGCTTGGGCAACGGCACCGGACGTGCCACACGAACTCAGTGCGAAACCTGAAGCGGCGATAGCGACGATGGGTAGCAGCCGGGCCGTCAGGCGAGCCACGAGTCCGCGGCCTGGAGCAAGTAGTCGCTGACGCTACGGCCGTGGTCGAACACGTCGCAGAGTGGGTCTTCTCCCTTGGCGACCTGGCTCAACGAAATTGCTCGGCGCGCGATGATCGCGATTCGTCGCTCGCTGGTCTCGGTGGGTGAGGCGAACGTATCGGTGGCGGTGACCTCGAGTGGCATGGCGACGCCGCCCACGGGAGCCAAGTCAATCGCGAGGCGCAGGAGGTCGGGGCCGTGCGGCATCGGCGGCAAGCTCCAGGTCAGAACGAGGGGAAAATGAAAGTCGTCGGGTGGGTCGACGTCATCGGGCAGCCCCATGACGGCGTCCTCGAAAGCAAGCAGTGTCCGCGGGTCGACGTCAAGTTCGATGTGAAGGTCGACCGGGCCACCGCAACCGTCTTCGGGGTGCAGGTCGACCTCCCACGCTTGTCGAAGCGAGTACGTCTCAACGAAGTGACGCTCATCGTGAACGTGAAATCCGTGCGTGACGGCGTGGTCCTTCAGGTCAGCTACGAATCCGGCAACGTCGATGGCGGCCATCGCAACCAGATTAGTCGTGACGTATTGGTGTTCTGGCCGCGACGCCCTCCGCTCAGAGTTGCACGGGTAGGTGAATAGTCAGATTCGCCGAGGATTGCCCGACGCTGACGACGTAGCGGCCGGGGACGACGGTGAACGAGCCACCGCGATAGATCTCGAAACCGCGCCGGTCGATGCGCAGCACGACGCGAGCCGTTTGGCCAGCGCGCAGCACGACTCGTGAAAAGGCGCGCAGTTGCTCGGGCGGTTCGCCCGCGGACGCCGGGTACGAAACGTAAGCCTGTACCACGTCGGCACCCGTGCGATGCCCCCTGTTGCTCACTGACAGTTCCACCGCAACGCCGGTGGTGGTGTGTCGTAGGACCGCCCCGCCCAGTCGGAACGACGTGTAGGACAGGCCGAAACCGAAGGGAAACAACGGCGTCACGTGGTTGGCCTGGTACCACCGGTAGCCAACGTCGAGTCCCGACGCGAACGTGACGCTGCCGTCGACCCCGGGAAAGGTTCGCGGCGAACTGATGGGAGTGGCCGCCATCGACGTGGGGAAGGTGAGCGGAAGCCTTCCCGACGGGTCAATCGTGCCGAGGAGAATGGGGGCGATCGCGGCCCCATCGACCTGACCCGGGTACCACGCCTCGAGTACGCCCGCCACGTGGCCGAGCCACGGCATCGCCACGGCACCACCCGTTTCGAGCACGACGATGGTGTGGCGATTCACCGCGGCGACGGCGCTGATCAAGGCGTTCTGATCGCCGGGCAGGATGAGGTTCGGTCGGTCGGCGCCTTCTTCGGTGTAGTCGCCGGCGACGACGATGGCGTACTGTGCACGTCGCGCAGTGGCGACGGCCCGAGCAATGGCGGCGGACGCGTCGACGATGTCGAACGACGGCGCTGGGTGGCTGCGAATGTTGAACCACGTCACGCGCAGGGTGTAGCGATGTCCGCTGCGCAGTGAGATTGAGGTGGTGAAGACAGTGGGGGCGTGCAGTCCTCGCGACGCAATGACCAAACGGTTATCGAGGTAGACCCACGTGTCGCCGACTTGTCGAAACGAGACGTCGTAAATGCCCGAGCGCTTGGCACGGAACGTCACCTGCGACGAGTTCCAGTTGTCGCCGGTGCCCGGGCTGGTGGCGGTCGCAACGGCCGGCGTCACGTTACCGCCCCGATCGATACCGATGTCCGCTTTGCCCGGCTCGCCCACGTTTCGAAACTTGGTTATCAACTTGAGCGGCGTGCCAGACTCAATGACAATGTCGCGACGCGAGGTAATCGTGCGAATCGGGACATCGCCCGCGGAATACGTGACGCGAACCTGCGCGCCTACGGCGCTGCGAAGTGCGGCGAGCGGTGTGGTGACGGTCGTCGCGACGACGGCCGCGCTGCCGCCACCCGCCGTGACCGGTGTTCGACTTGCGGCGAGTCCAATCATCGCGATCGACCGCACGCGGGCCGGTATCGGCAGCGCGTGGTGGCGATTCACGAGGAGGACCACTCCGCTCTCGGCGGCGCGTAGTGCTACCGCGGTGTGTGTCGGTGACGTGACGGTCGCGTCAAGGGCTAGTTGCAGTGGATGCGCGATGAGACCGAGCGCGAACATGGGCACGAGAACCGAATGAACCGCCCGATTGAGGTCGGCGACGGCCAGTCGATGGTGCTGCACCGCGCTGATCAGTCCGTTGCTCGAGGCCGGTTTGATCAACGAGATGCCGGCACGCAACGCGGCCACTGGATCGTCGAGCGCGTGGAGGTCGGATCGGACGAATCCGGAGAACCCCCACGATCGCAGGGTTCGGTAGATGTAGGGATCCGAGCACGTGTTGATGCCGTTCAATGACCCATACGAGCACATCACTGAGGCAACGTGGCCCTGTTGAACGGCGGCCTCGAAAGGCTGATTGTAGATTTCGGCGAGTGCTCGCGGGGATACCACCTGATTGAGTCGGGCGCGAGCGGTCTCTTGGGTGTACGCGGTGAAGTGCTTCGCGACGGCGATTTCACCGAGTGATTGGATGCCGCGAACCGCCGCCACGCCGAGCACGCTGGTGAGATACGGGTCCTCGCCGTAACTCTCAAAAATGCGTCCGCTGACGGGAACACGCGCGATGTTGAGATTGGGCGCCTGGACACCGTCGATTCCCTTGGCCCGGGCCTCGCTCGCCATGACGCTCGCGACGGCCCGGGCGATTGACGGGTCGAACGACGCGCCAACCGCTATGGCCGCCGGTAGCTGGGTCACCCACTGCAGTCCATTGGCGACGCCGTTCGGTCCGTCGGTGAGCGTCAGTGGGGGAATGCACAGCGCGGGAATGCCGATATTGGCGTTCTCCAGTGGTGGGTAGGTGGCCAGGATCACGAAGTGCACCTTCTGGGCCAGGGTCATGTGGCTGACTACCTGGTCGGCGAGTTGCGTTGGTGATGCCGTGCCGTGCAGCGACTCAGTCACCCACGGGCACAGCCCGGGCGGTCGAATGACGCCAACGCTCGAACGCAGGCGCAGTCCATTCGCTCCGGCCGTTGTGACCGGTGAGACCGTGACCACGCACAACGCGATGAGCGACGCGAACAGGGGCCAACGCGCAGGCGCCCGTGAGCCGCGCCCTCGGTCAGTCAGCCGCACTGTCGTCTCCCGCCCAGTGCGCCCCGCGGGGCGCAGCACGTTGTATCGGTCATGCAGTCTAGGTGTCGACACGCTCCCTTCCCGTGCGCGCATCGGTGACTGAGCGGCACGGCCGATACGGTGGGTGGTGTGAGGGACGTGTTCGCGACGCTTCGGGCTTGCGCCGACGAGATCGGCGTCGCGGTCACGCAACATCGCGGACGTGGTTTCTCGGGAGTGCGTGAGTCGCAATACCATCTGGACGTGGTCGCCGATGAGGTGGCGCGCCGCGTGCTCGGTGGCGCCGGATGGCGGGTCGTCAGTGAGGAATCCGGGGTCACCGGTGCTGGTCCCCTAACCGTGGTGGTTGATCCAATTGATGGTTCGACCAACTGTGACCACGGAATTCCCTTTTTCGCAACGAGTCTCGCGGTCTTGCGAGACGGCGAGTTGATCGCGGCGCTGGTTCAAAACCACGCGACTGGAACGCGCTTTGAGGCGTTGCGCGCCGGCGGCGCCTGGCGTGACGGGACCGCAATCAGGGCCAGTGGGCAGGGCGAAATTGAGCAAGCGATTGTCAGTTTCTCGGGACTTCCCGCGCGCCACATCGGCTGGGCCCAGTACCGGTCGCTGGGCGCGGCCAGCCTCGAGATCTGCTTAGTGGCCGACGGCTCCTTAGACGCGTTCTGCGTGGCGCACGGTTCGACCCTGAATCCGTGGGACTACCTCGCTGGACTGCTGATCGCCCAAGAAGCTGGCGCCGTGGCCACTGACTATCGGGGTGAGGATTTGGTGACTGACGCCATGGTCGTACGTCGCCCCGTGGTTGCCGCGAGTGCGGTGCTGCTGGACCAATTACTCGCCGTTGGCCCACTCTGAGTACGACGAACCCGTCGAGGCGTCATCGATCAGGATCATGGCCTCGACGAGCGGCGCTCGCCAGTGGTCACGGCGGTGTTCACTGCGGTGCGCGATCGCCTTCAGCCACGCGCTCTTTGCGTCAAACGGATCCACACCGCGGGCCGCGCGTGGCGAGTCGTACCACGCTTCGACAAAGGCGCTCGTCACGAAGTCGTCGTGAAGCTGCCCCAGCTCATCTTGGACGCGAGCGAGTCGCTGTGTGATGGCGCGGGCGTTGTCGTCGAGGAACGGTGACGCAATCTCGGTTGCGTATCGCGCACGCTTGACCACAATGCGCAGCCGATGGAGATTCGTGGCATCACCCGTTGCGTCTTCGGAGGCCCGGCGCAGATTGTCCCACGATGGACGCAGTTCGTTGATCATTGAACGCCGTACGTCAACGTCAGGGTTTCGAAGTGGAGGAGCAAACGTGGCCTCAGTCAGGGTCACGAGAAGCGCGCGGTAACGTGCCCGTCCGAGCGTGCGTTCGACCTTTTTGGATGCGCGGTCGCGCTTCGATTGCGCTCGCGCGATGATCGAGCGATCCAGTGATGCGTCTGTTGTCGCGAGATCGTTGAGGAGAGCAACCAAGATATCGAAATCTCTTCGTTCGCCCAGTACCGCGCCGATCCAGGCGAGGTTGTCGCTGACGGCGTCGCGCCAGGTGAGATCGATGATGCCTTGAAGGAGCTCGAGTTCTGACCGGAGCCGTCGCGCGGCGACGCGCAGTTGGTGCACGCCCTCCGGGTCAATTCCTTGGCGAGCGAGACTATGGAAGCGAAGTAGTTGTGACGCTTCATGGCCGATGACCTCGCCCACGAAGTCACCAGCGGTGACCAAGGATGCTGACACAAGCGCCTCCGCTTCGACGCCGCGGATCATGCTTTGATGGTCCCCGATGTCTCACCCTCAATGTATCGCTCCTCATCCTCGGATAATCTTTGGGTTCTTGCTCGTTTAGGCTGGAGTCCCCGGGGCGTTTAGCTCAGTTGGTTAGAGCAGCTGATTTACACTCAGCAGGTCGGGGGTTCGAGTCCCTCAGCGCCCACAAAATCTGATTGCGTGAACCGTTCAGTCACGCAAGGGATTGGACTCGGTGGTTCACGACCGGTAGGCGTCTGCGCGATGTCTGATCGCGGTCACCTTCACCGTGTGCGTGGTGTCATCAATGAAGTACAGAACCCGATAGTCGCCGCGGCGAGCTGAGTACGCCGGTGCCAAGGGTGGTCCCAAGGGCTTGCCAACACGTTGTGGATTCTCAAGTAACGGCCCCGATATGAATTCGTGCACCGCATGCGCGATTTTCTCGGGGAGCATTTCGGAGAGCGTCCTTACTGCCGACCGGGCGATTAGGACGTTGTATCGCTCCCTACTTGGTGTCGACACTGCGCCCGGCATTCTTCATCGCCTCGGCGAGTTGATCGCTGTTGAGGACATCACCTTGCGAATGCTCCCGTACGCCTTCTTGGTGTGCGCGCAGCAGCGCCGGGTCGGACAGCACCGCAATCGTCTCGCGCATGGCGTCGTAGTCGTCGGCCCCCATCAGCACGGCGGCTCGTCGACCGTTCTTCGTGATTTCGATTCGTTCGTGCGTTGAGCTGGCTTCGTCGACCAATTTGGATAACTGAGCTCGAGCATCGGCGATGGGTAGTGTAGTCATGTACAGAATTCTAGCGCAAACTGGAGGCAACTGACAGTCGGGCGGTTCGTATGGTGTGAACCAAGGTCCACCGATCGGGAAGCTGCGCGAACCGCATCGCCCGCCGTGGGTTGCTGGCACTGGCTCACTAGTCGGGGTCCCCGCAGTACTAGCAAGTCGTCGTCCTGACCCGTATGATTGTCCGATTGAGACCGGACAGACGCGAGGCGCGCCTAGTGGGCCACTTTCGAGGGGAGTTTTCGTTGTTCGAAGCGATTCTGGTCGGAGCAGATGAGTCGCCCGCGGCCCGACGGGCAGTTGATGTTGCGGTCCAGATGGCGAAGCGGTTCGCGTGCACCCTTCATATTGTGGCGGCCTTCAGTCCAAAGACCTATCACCGCAGCGACGGCAGCCCGCGGCGAGAATTTGAAAACCTCAACCACGAGGATGACGCCGACGCGTTGCTGCAGGTTCTGTCGTTTTCTGCGAAGTCCGAAGGCGTAGAGCCAGTCCTGCACGCCGTTAGGGGTGAGTTAGTTGACGCCCTCGTCGAGACGGGAAAATCACTGGATGTTGATCTCGTCGTGGTAGGCAATGCGGCACTGACCGGCGCTCGTCGCATACTTGGTTCAAGTGCGAGCGCAGTCGCCCACGGCGTTCACTGTTCCGTACTGATCGTTGATTCGGCCTCGTAACGAAGGCCGCTAGGGAAACCGTCACGGCGTCTGGTCAGGTCGGTAGGATACTTAACTGATGAAAGTAAGTACTTCTTCCGTTGCGGACGCCGTTACGGGCGGACGCGCCGGCGCACTTGATCTCATCCAACTCGGTATCCAGGCGATGACGCAGTCATTCACGCGGCCCCGAATGCACGAGCGACTCCTGAGCGAAGCCGGTGTGCGCGCCGATCGGGCATCGATAATCATCTTGTTCAAGCTGGGCCACTATCTCGACAACGTGGGGACGATGCGGATCACCGATATTGCCGCGCTCGTTGGGGTCGATACGCCCGCCGTGACTCGAAAGATCCAGCAACTCGAGCATCAGGGTCTCGTTTCACGATGCGTTGACCCCAGTGATCGACGTTCGGTACGCATCGCGCTGACCTCAGCGGGTCGCGAAGTCCTCGAACAGGTTATGCGCGCCCATCGCGCACTACTAGACCGACTCTTTGCGGAGTGGTCGCCAGCCGAACTTGCTGAGTTTGCCTCGCATTTGACGAGGTTGACGGATTCTCTCACTACGGAGGTGGAAAGTTACCGTGACTAACGAAACATCGAGCGTGGCTAGTCCACCAAGCGAACACGAGATTGGTCCAGAAGAGCACCGTCGTATCTTGGTGATTGTTCTGGCACTGATGCTGGGGATGTTTCTCGCGGCGTTGGACCAGACGATCGTAGCAACGGCCCTACCCACGATCGCAGGCGATCTGCACGGGTTGAATCATCTGTCGTGGGTGGTAACGGCTTACTTGATCACGTCGACGATCTCGCTGCCGCTCTGGGGAAAGTTTGGCGACCTGTGGGGGCGCAAAGGTTTCTTTCAACTTTCGATCATCGTGTTTCTGGCGGGGTCGGCGCTTTCGGGACTTTCCCAAAATATGTTCGAACTGATTGCGTTTCGTGCGATTCAGGGCCTGGGTGCCGGCGGGCTGCTGGTCGGCTCTCAGGCGATCATTGGCGACGTGATTCCACCTCGGCAGCGGGGTCGCTACATGGGGTACTTCGGTGCAGTATTTGGGCTGTCGAGCGTGTTGGGTCCGCTGGCCGGAGGCTGGTTGACCCAGCACGCGTCGTGGCGATGGATCTTCTACATCAACGTGCCGATTGGCGTGGTGGCACTGGCGGTGATCGCCGCGGTCCTCCACGTGCCGATGCACCGACTTTCGCACAAGATTGACTGGTGGGGCACGCTGCTCCTCTCAGCCGGCGTCGTCGGTCTCATTTTGCTCACGACGTGGGGCGGCAGCGAATACGCGTGGAGTTCGGCAACGATCCGCTGGCTCGGCGTGGGCAGCGTGGTTTTGTTGATTGCGTTCGTCTTCGTCGAGTTGCGCGCCGACGAACCGATCGTTCCGATGGGCCTGTTCCGCACGCGCACGTTCAGCGCCGCGTCGGCCGTAGGATTCGTCATCGGCTTCACCATGTTTGGCGCGATCGTATATTTGCCGCTCTACCTACAAGTCGTCCACGGCTCATCCCCGACTCGTTCGGGACTCGAGTTACTCCCCATGGTCACCGGCATGCTGATCACGTTCGTCATTAGCGGGCAGCTAGTGTCGCGAACGGGACGATACAAGATTTTCCCCATCGTCGGCACCGCAATCGTGACGATCGGTCTGGTGCTGTTCGCTCACCTAGGTCCGAACACGCCATTTTCGACCGCAGCGTGGTACATGTTCATCACTGGCTTCGGTATGGGATTGGTCATGCAGGTATTGGTAGTCGCCGTCCAAAACGCCGTGCCGCACGCTCAACTAGGTACCGCGACTGCCACAGCGACCTTCTTCCGTTCGATTGGCGGAGCGTTTGGTGTGTCGATACTCGGTTCAGTGCTTGACAGCAGGCTGCTGTCGCAACTTCGCCTCCACGCGTCGCCGGCGGTCCTCAAACTTCTTGGCGGTGGTTCGATTTCGGCAAATCCCGCGCAGATCAGCCAACTCCCAGCACCCGCGCACGGCATTGTCATCAACGCGTTTAGTTCGGCGCTCCAAGCGGTATTTATGGTTGCCGCGCCCATCACGATTCTCGCCTTCATACTCACCTGGCTGATGAAGGAGATCCCTCTTCGCACGCGGGCCCACATTCCGACGCAAGCGTCGGGTGATGAACTGACGGTCACGGCGTTCGATGCACCGGGCGAAATGGTGGTGTAGCGCAGTCGACCCGACCCGAGCATGCCGCGCGAACAAGGTGGTCCGTAGTGAGGGGCTTCAGGCACCGATGCGCGGTGAGTGCCGCCAGTCGGCGGTTCTGCTCGTGGACGAAGGGTGACTTGGTTTTCCGTCTTGGCGGGCCATTAGTGACGCGGGTGTTCGTGGCGTTGCGGGACTCTGGCCACGGGTCAAGAGTTGACCTAGGACCCTACGCTTCGCGTTTGTCAAGCAACTAGAACATCTCAGAAGGTTGTCTGGTGGTGCGGCCAGGAGGGATGCGGAGGGGAGTCCATGAGACCCGAGACGCTGGCGCGTGCCCTGCGCCGATACGACCGCGCACCGCACTTGGTGTTCTGGGAGACGACCAAAGCGTGCTCGTTGGCGTGCCGACACTGCCGCGCGTCGGCACAGACGCGAGCACTTCCCGGCGAACTCTCGACGCAAGAGGGTTTTGAGTTCATCGAGCAACTGGCCGACATTGACGGTGCTACGCCGATCTTGATCCTCACCGGTGGTGACTGCTTCGCCAGGCCCGACCTTGACACCATGATCGCGTACGCGCGCGAGCGCGGTATTCGCGTCGGCGTGTCACCTTCGGTCACCGAGCAACTGACACGTGAGCGACTCGCGCGCCTGTACGAAATGGGTGTGCGGAGCATCTCGCTGTCCCTGGATGGATCGGGCCCGCAGAGTCACGACGGAATTCGGGGGATCGTTGGGCACTTTGATCAGACCGTGGAGGCGATTCTCATGACGCGAGACCTCGGCTTTCGAGTCCAGGTCAACACCACCGTCATGGAGCGCAACGCGACAGAGCTGGCCGACGTGGCCACTTTGCTGGTTTCACTCGGTGTGCCGATCTGGGAGGTCTTCTTCCTCGTGGGGGTGGGCCGCGGCATCGACGTGCGCGAGATTTCGCCTCAAGATGCCGAAGACATCTGCCACTTTCTCGTCGACGTGACGCGGTGGGGTCTGACGGTTCGAACCGTTGAGGCCCCGTTCTTTCGGCGCGTTCAAGCGGAGCGAGCGGCCACGGGTGATGGTAATCCGAGTGAACACTTCGATCTCGGCCCGCTCTACTCGACGTTACGCGCACGACTGGGCGACCAGCCTCCCGCGGTGGTGCGAGCGACGCCGAGCCACTCACTGGCCACCGGTGACGGCCGAGGCGTCGTGTTCGTGGGTTACGACGGCGCCGTCCACGCGTCGGGCTTCCTGCCCATCGAATTGGGGAACGTGCGCGAAACGTCGATTGGCGAGATTTACGCCACCAATGAATTGTTGACGGCACTTCGTTCGGGCGAGTTGAGCGGCGCCTGTGCCGAGTGCCGTTTTCGCCAGCTCTGCGGAGGCTCCCGGGCGCGCGCGTACGCCCGCTCGGGCAGGGTTCTTGGTGAGGATCCGCTCTGCGTTAAGTCGGAGTGGGCTCAACGTCAGCGTCTCCGAATTCGCTGACGCCACGTGGGTCGCGTGAGAGACTCGCGAGGTGCAGCTGAGGGGTGCGATTCCACGGGGATCTCTGGTCGGACCAGTGGCGATGGCCGGCTCCGGTCTACTGCTGCTCGTGGGAACGCTGCTGGCTGATCCGACCGCCGCACGAGCGGCGGCGGCACAGTTGTGGTCGCCGTTCGTTCTGGTCACCGGACTCCTGTTGGTTGGTCTGGTCGCTAACGATGACGGCGTCTTTGCGTGGCTAGGGGACGCGCTGACCAAGGTGTCGTCGCGTGGACCCATCGTGTTCGTGGCCGGATCGGGTCTCGTCGTTCTCGTGACGGCTCTGCTCAACCTCGACACTGCGGTGGCGTTCTTAACGCCGGTGATGATCCACGTCGCCCGTCGCCGGCGCGGCGACGATGCGCCGTGGCTCTACGGTGTGCTGATTCTGGCCAACGCCGGATCGCTCTGGCTGCCCGGATCGAACCTCACGAATCTGATCGTCGTCGGACACCTCCACCTCAGAGGCACGGCCTTCGTCGCGCGACTCGCGCCGTCGGCGCTTGGCGCGAGCATCGCCGCGACCGCGGTGGTCGCCCTGCTCGGGCGCCACTCGCTCGGCAACGTCCGAGTTGACGAGACGACCACACGTCCCGCGAGGCGTGGTGGCGTTGTGGCCATCGTGCTGGTCGTGGTGGCGTCGCTGTTTCTGAATGCACCGGCCATACCGGTTGTCGTAGTCGGGCTCGCAGCGGTGTCTTGGCACGTTCGGCGCGGCCGCGTACGCGTGGCCGAGGTCGCCGCCGTCGTTGGTCCCGGTGCGCTCATCGGGCTGTTCGCGATTGCCGTGGCCCTCGGCACGCTGGGCAGGGCTTGGTCGGGGCCGGCAGTCGTCTTGGCTCACGCGAACGTCGTCGTGACCGCGGTCGTATCTGGTCTGGCCGCGGTGCTCGTAAATAACCTTCCCGCCGCTGCGATTCTGGCCGCACGCGTGCCGCGCCACCCCTTCGCCATGCTGGTTGGGCTCAATCTCGGTCCGAACCTCGCCGCTACCGGCTCACTGGCCTGGCTCCTGTGGTGGCGTAGCGCTCGCGGGGCCGGCGCGACGCCGTCGCTCAGGCGAGCGAGTCGCTGGGGTGCGCTCGCCACCGTGACGACGATGGCGGTCGCCCTCTCACTCTTGCCCCTCGGTCAGCGTTGAACGATCGTGGGCGAATGCCTCACGCGCCTCGCGCTGGGCGTAGTAGACGATGACGAGTGCGGCGAGGGGATCGGCCCACCACCAGCCGAGCGCGGCATTGAGGGCTAGGCCAACCAGCACCGCAACGGCGAGCAGTGCGTCGACGAAGGTCACCCGGCCCTCGGTGACGAGCACGGCGTTGTTGAGCGATCGCCCCGTGCGGGCCTTGCCGGCGGCGAGGGCGAACATCGCGAGCGCCGTGGCCGCTGTCCACCAGATGCCCAGCGGTGAGTGATCGGGTCGCACCCCCATCGCCAGGGCGAGTGTACTCAGCGACACAACGTAGATGATCAGAACGATGAACGACGCGCCTATCCAGCGCAGGGCGCGCCGTCGACGGCGCTGGTGGAGGTCGGTGAGTTCCCAGATCACCACCGCTGACGCGCCAATCTCGACGATGGTGTCGAAACCGAATCCGGCGAGCGCAACTGATCGGGCGCGCCAGGCGCCGTAGGCGAGGACGGCGACGCCAACGAAGTTCCAAGCCAGCGTCAAGTACTCCAGGCGAAGACCTCGGCGCACGAGGGCGTGGTTCGACGGCACGTCGGTAGTCAAGCACATCACCTACGTGGATCGTGGTGACTCGGCCGATAGGGTCGAAGCGGTGATCACGGTATACGGCGTAACGGCCCTGACGTTCATGATGGCGATGTACGCCCTCGAGCGTCGGGGAAATGGGTACGTGGGAGCCTTTGCGGTCGGGTGCGCCCTGTCCAGCGGCTACGGTTTCGCCTCCGGCGCGTGGCCGTTCGGCGTCGTCGAGGGTATCTGGACGTTCGTCGCGCTGCTGCGCTTCGTCGCGGGGCGATCTCGCGGGTCCCGTTCGTCGTGAGCTTTGCGAGGCTCTAGGGTGACGGCGTAACCAAGGAGTCGAGATGAACCGGCAGATTGTGCTGCGCCAGCGTCCCCGCGGCGCGATCGATGAGTCGACGACCGAGTTGGTCGTGCGCGCCGAGCCGACGTGCGGACCAGACGAAGCCCTGATCAAGGTCGCCATGTTGTCGATCGACCCGACGATTCGAACGTGGATGAACGACGCGCCCGGCTACCTGCCCCCCATCGAGATTGGGGCGCCGGTTCGTTCGACGGGTGCGGGTGTCGTGGTGGCGAGCAACTCAACCCGATACCAGGTTGGTGACGTGGTGGTCGGGATGACCAACTGGCAGGAGTGGGTCATCGCCAACGAGGAACACCGCTTCTCGGTGATCCCTCGTGACATCGGACTCGACCTGGCCACCGTGCTGAACGTATTGGGAGTCACCGGGCTGACGGCGTATTTCGGCCTGCTCGACGTTGGACGGTTTCAAGCCGGTGACGTGGTCGTCGTCTCGGCGGCCGCGGGTGCCACTGGTTCGGCGGTCGGTCAGATCGCGCGGGCGCGCGGGGCCGCCCGCGTCATCGGCGTCGCGGGTGGTCCGCGTAAGTGCGACGAGGCGGTCTCGTGGTACGGCTTCGACAGCTGCTTGGACCACCGCGAACCAGACCTGGAAGGTCGGTTGCGCGCGGCGAGCCCCAACGGCGTCGATCTCTACTTCGACAACGTCGGTGGCGCTGTTCTCGACGCGGCCCTGGCGTCGATCGCGATGCACGGCCGCGTGGTGCTCTGCGGCGCAATATCGCAGTACAACGAATCAGGTCGTCCCCGAGGGGTCGCCAATACCCCCATGCTGATCATGAGGCGTGCGTCGATGTCGGGGTTCATCGTCTTGGATTTTGCTGCACGCTTTGGCGAAGCGCAGGCGGTACTCGTCGCGATGGTTCGCGACGGTACGCTGCGCCATCGCGAACACCTCATCAACGGACTCGAGCGTGCACCCGAGGCGCTCAACCTCTTGTTCGCCGGCGCGAACCACGGCAAGACGCTGGTGGTCGTCGACGAAGGCATTGCGCTTGCCTGAGATCACCGATGTTGGCTCGGCGCCGCGACTGTCGCGGGTCACGCTCGCACTGTTTGCGATCGCGCTCATCGCTGGCTTCGCGCAGTTTGGGGCGGTCGCGTCGCTGAACGACGTAGCGCGCCACTTTGGTCACGTTGTCGATACCCGACACTCGCTACGAAGTGCCGTCGGCCTCTCGGGATCAGTCCTAGGTCTTGGTCTGGCGGTGCTGCGCCTCGCCTCGCTCGGCGCGATGCCCATAACGGCGAGCGCCGACCGCTGGGGTCGTCGGCGGATCCTGCGAGACACGCTGCTCGTTGGGCTGAGCGTCACCGCCGTCGCGGCATTGAGCCCCAGCTACTGGTTCTTCGTCATCAGTTTTGCGGTGGCACGACCGCTGCTCACCGCGTCGTCCACGCTCGTCCAGGTAGTCACGGTGGAGATTTCGAGCACGGCGCGACGGGTGCATCGCCTCGTGGTCATGGCGGCGGGCGGTGGGATCGGCGCCGGGTTGTCGGCCATTCTGCACGGGGTCATCCGTGGTCCCGACTCATTTCGGTGGCTCTTTGCGGTGACTGTCGTGCCAACCATCGGCGCCCCGTGGCTGATGCGACACGTCCCTGAGCCCGTGTCGCACTCGGTGCGCTCGCCCTTGGCACGCCTCGGTGGGGTCCCCAGGCAACTTCGCGGGCGCCTCGGCATCGTCGCCGCGGTCGTCTTCGCGGTGGGGATGATTACTGGACCAGCGAACGGCTTCGCCTTCGTCTACGCCGAGGGTGTTCTTCGTCTCAGTCCTCATCTCGTGGCGGGGGTGGTCGCGCTGAGCGCGCTGTCGGGACTGGGTGGGCTGCTCGTCGGACGCCGACTGGCGCACACCATTGGTCGTCGCGGCACGGTGGCCTGGGGCGTTGTCGTGGTCGCCGCCACGTCGAGCTACGCGTACGGCGGGGGCCGAACGAGCTTCGTCGTGGGCTACTTCTTGGGCGTCGGGGCGGCCGGATTGCTCGCTCCGGCGGCGAGCGCGCTCAGCACGGAGATCTTTCCGCACTCGGTGCGCGCGACGGCGGCGGGCTGGATTGCCGTCGCGGGTGTGCTGGGCGCCACGGCCGGCCTGGCGTTATTTGGGTGGGTGGGCGACGTCGTGCACCGGTCCGGTGCGGGTTCGCTACGACTCGCCGCGCTGGTGACGTTCTTGCCGCTGCTGCCGACGCTCGTGTTGCTCCGACGGATTCCCGAGAGCCGAGGCGTCGAACTGGTTTAGCTAGCCCAGTGACACGTCCGCGAACAGTGCGCGGTGGTCGCTGCCGCCGTCACTGGCGCCACCGCCTAGTTGGCGCCACGGCCCACGTCCGAAAATGTGATCGATCTGTGAGTGCGGGTGGCTGGCGGGCCACGTTCGTGCTCGCACCAGCGAGTGCCAGCCGGGCAGGAAGATGCGCAACGGTGGGCGCCACGAGTTGAAGTCACCGGCGAGAATCAGGGGCCGCGGTGACCCAAGTTCATCCACGATCTCGCGCACGCGCCGATACTGTCGAAACGACCCGTGACTGAGGTGGGCGCCGTGCAGAGCGAGCACGGTGAATGCCCGCTCGTCCAGCAACAGGTCGGCGACGATGACGGCCCGACGAACGCGCTCGCGGGGCAGTCGCTGGAGCGGCTCGGTGCGTACGTGGACGAGTGGCAGGCGGGTGAGCAGTCCGATGCCCCACGTACCCGACTCGACGTCCACCACCGACCTGCGCCTCTTTCGCTGTGCCGGACTCAGCGAGCGGTGCTCGGTGAAGTACAGGCCGTGTTCACCGGTCACGTGGGCGAAACGGGGCTGCCATCGGGCACCACCGCGTCCGCTGGTAATTCGTTCGGCCCGCGCCAGTGGCACGAAGAGTCCCACCATGGCCAGACGAGCACGCAAGTCGTCGAACAGGTCGGTACCATCGTCGCCCCGCCAAATCTCGGGGAGGACTAGTACGTCGGCGTCGAGCGACGCCGCGTGGTCGACGGCATTGGTTGGTCGCCCCCATCCGTCAACCCCCGCGTGCAGGTTGAACGTGGCGACGCGCACCACTGCAGTGTACGTCGTGGGCTGCTCGACGGATCCCGCGACGACGTGGTGGCGAGCGGCGCCCGTGGTGGACCAACGTTGTCGCGCGAGATCGCGTGGTTCACCCTCGCCGGACGACGTCGCCGTGATCGGGTCTTACCACGGGGCTCGCGACGTCGTCGCCAGTGTGGCAGGCTCTATAGCCGTGGACTCCGTGAACGTGACGTTCGGTCACCGGCTCTGGTGGGTGGACGCCTTTATCGGCGACGGCGCTCGCGGGAACCCCGCAGTCGTCGTGTTGCTGGAGCGACCGGTAGCCGATGACGAGTTGCAGCAGATCGCCTTTGAACTCGGCGTGTCAGAGACGGCGTTCATCCGTCGCGCCGGCGACGGATGGTCCCTGCGGTGGTTCACGCCGACGGTGGAGGTCGACCTGTGCGGTCACGCGACCCTGGCGACGCTGCATATTTTGTTGAGCGAACTCGGGGTACCGGCGGGCGAGCTCTACTTTCAGACGAGGTCCGGTGTGCTCTCGGCCCGTCGGCGCGGTGACGGGATGCTCGGTATTGACTTGCCGAGGTCGTACCTCGAACCCCTCGACGTGGGCGTGCTGAACGGCACCCTCGGTGCCGTTTCGGCGGTGTATCAGGCGGGAGCGCAGAGTGTCCTCGCGGTGGTGGACGATTACGACGCGCTCTGCGGACTCGCCGTCGATCCGATGAGCCTCTTTCTCGTGCCGGGGGCCCTGATCATCGCGGCGTGCGCCGGTGGACCCGACGCCGACGTGTCGATTCGGGTCTTCGCGCCGCGGCTCGGCATCGCCGAGGACCCCGTGACGGGAAGCGCCATGTGCGCCGTCGCACCGTGGTGGGTCGAGAAGACGGGATCCCCAACGGTCGTGGTGCGCCAGGCCTCAACTCGTGGCGGACTGCTCTACGCGAGACTCTTCGAGCGAAACGTTGAAGTGGCCGGGTACGCGCGGACGTTCCTCAGCGGCGAGCTACGAGCGTGACCGCGCGCACTGGGCCGGGCGCCCGCACCCGAGTACGACGCCTGCCGGCCAAGGCCCGCTACGACCGTAGCGTGATCAACGAGATACTTGACGAGGCGCGCTTCTGCCACGTGGCGGCCGTAGTGGACGGGGCCGCGATGGCGCTGCCCACCCTGCACGCCCGCGAAGGCGACGCACTGTATCTACACGGGAGTCGATCCAACGCGGTCCTTAAGTCCGTGGTGGCGCGCGGCGAGGCCTGCGTAACCGCGACCCTGTACGACGGGATCCGGCTGGCGCGCAGTGGGTTCGAGTCATCGATCGCGTACCGGTCCGTCGTCGTCTTCGGTCGCGCCGCGGTGATCAGCGACCACGCCGAGAGGCGACGCGTACTCGACTACTTCGTCGACGCCGTGCTACCCGGACGATCCGGCGAAGTTCGTCTCGCGACCGACGCCGAGGTGCGCGCGACCATGGTGGTGCGCGTCGAGATCGACGAAGCCTCAGCCAAGGTATCCGAGGGGCCGACCGAGGACGACGAGGCCGACCGAGCGCTGCCGATCTGGTCCGGCGTCATCCCCGCGTCCATCACGTTCGGATCGCCCATTGCGTCGCGCGACGGCGCCATGGCGGACGGCGCGATTCCGGTGCCCCGTTCAGTCCACCGGCTCAGCGCCAGCGTGGCGGTTGGCTCGCTCGCCCGTGCCGTCGGCTCGCTCGACGCGGTTGACGATCGCGAGCGAGACGCCATCACCGCCACGCTCGAGTTTCTCGAGCGGGCGCCGGAGCCGTTCGACTCGGTGTCCAACGACCACCACGTCACGTCGTCGGCCTTTGTCGTTTCGGAGCGCGGCGTGATCTTGCACCGGCACCTACGCTTAGGGATCTGGGTGCAGCCGGGTGGCCACGTTGACCCGGGCGAGACGCCCGAGCAGGCCGCCGTACGCGAAACCCTTGAGGAGACAGGCTTGGTCGTTCAACATCTCACGCCACCTCGGCTGTTTCACGTTGATGTGCATCCGGGGCCCGCGGGCCATACGCACTTCGATCTGCGCTACGTCGTGCGCGCCGAAGCGGTCGATCCGACGCCACCGTCGGGCGAAAGTCCCGACGTCCACTGGTTCTCCTTCGCCGAGGCGATGGAGCGCGCCGAACCGGCGCTGCGGCCGGCCCTCGCGGCCCTCGAGGCGTTCGTCGCACGGACGTTCAGCGAGCAGCGCCGATGAGCGACCACGATGCGCTGGGGGCGTTGCTAGACGCCGATCGGTGGATCGAACGCGTTAGCTTTCAGCGCAATCATCTGGCCGAATCGGACGAACTCGAGGCTGTCGAGTCAGTCCTGCGTGCCGAGGCGGCCGCCCTGCGCGACGCGCAGGCTGCCGCAGCGCCGGCACGAGTGGCCTACGAGGAGGCGTCCGAGCGGGCCGACCGACTGCAGCGGCGGCGGCGCGAACTCGAGACCGCACTGGCCGTTTCGACCGCGAGTTCGCGCGACCTGACGGCGATGCAGCACGAACTGGCGTCGGTAATCGTCCAAAGTGAGCGCGACGATGAGGTGGCGCTGGGAATGCTGGCCGAGGTGGAAGAGCGCGACGCCGCCATCGAGGCGCTGCGCGAGGTCGCGCGAGAAAACGCCGCGCGCCGCGAGTCATTGCGTGTGACGGTGGACGAACTTCGGGCCACGCTTGATGACGAGATCGCCGTACTTCGGGTGACGAGAGCCACCCACGCGTCGGCGGTCTCGGGGCCGTTGCTCGATCGATACGAGCGCGCTCGGACCCGAGCCGGCACGTCCGGCGCGTCGCGGGTCGTGGAGGGTCGTTGCGATGGTTGTCGAATCGCCCTGGCGCCCCTGGACGCGGATCGCGTGAGAGCACTCGCGGATAACGAATTCATGGAGTGCCCCTCGTGCGGAAGGCTCCTGCTGCGGTGATCATCCTGATTCGACATGGTCAGACGACGACGAACGCACGTCAGTTGCTAGTCGGGCGAAGTGACCCGGAGTTGACGGCGCTCGGGGAGCGTCAGGCGCGAGCGCTGCGGCGCCGTCTCGAGGGTGTCGTTGCGGTATGGAGTTCGCCGCTGCGGCGAGCTCGCCACACCGCCGCGCTGGCGATCCCACATCTCGACGCTGTCGTGAAGGAGTCGTTTATCGAGGTTGATTACGGATCGCTGGACGGTCAGCCACTGTCGTCGGTCAGCGCCGACCAGTGGCGGGCCTTCGAATCTGATCACGACCTCGCCCTGGGTGACGGTGAGTCGCTCCAAGACGTTGATCAGCGGGTCCACGCCGAATTAGACGCGCTGCTCGCCGACCGCGCCAGTTTGCTGCACGATCACCACCGCCACCTCGCGATCGTCAGTCACGTGAGTCCCATCAAGTCAGCAACGGTATGGGCGTTGGGTGTCTCGGGCTCGGTCGCCTGGCGTACGCGCCTGGACAATGGATCGATCACCACGATTGGGATGCGCCAAGACTCACCCACGCTCGTGCACTTCAACCTGGTTCCGCGAATCGACTGATCAGCGCAGGGCCGTCGCGATGGCGGCGAAGTGTAGGCCGGCGCCCACGAGCGTGCAGACGTGAAAGAGTTCGTGGTAGCCAAAGACGCGGGCGTTTCGCCCCGGTCGCTTGGCGCCGTAGAAGACCGCGCCGATCGAATACGCCACGCCGCCGCCCACGACGAGGACGAAGGTCGCGGCGCCGCCCCCCCGGTAGATTTGGGGCAGGACACCGACGGCGGCCCAGCCGACGACCAAGTACGGCAAGGTGTTGACCCACTTCGGGGTGTCGAGGGCCAGCTGGCGAATCGTGATACCGGCCGCGGCACCGGCGCCGATGACGAGCAGTAGGACCAGACGAATGGTCCCGTGCATGGTCAGGCCGGCCACGGCGAGGTACGTGCCGGTGATGGCCGCAAAGATGGCGGAGTGATCGGCCCGTCGCCACGCGCGTCGTTGCGTCGGGCTCCAGTTGCCGCGGTGGAAGAGTGCGCTCGTGGCCATCATGACGCCGACGCCGATGACGAAGCAAGAAACCCAGGCGACCTGCGCCGGGTTGCGCGTTCGCTCGTACAAAATGGGCGACGTCGCGAGTAAGACCACCACGCCGACCGCGTGGAACCAACCGCGCAGGCGAGGTTTACGTGCCGAAGTCGTGGCGATTTCACTCGTGGACACCCAACAACCCTACGCGCGTTACACGACGGAGCCCGCCCGCTCCATTGCTCGGAGCGGGCGGGCTCTCGCGGTTTGGCCCCCCCAGCCAATAGGATGAAGATAGTTCGTTTCCTCCCGCGGGAGTAAACCAGCTGAACCGCAACTACGGTGTTGTGAGCAAGTTCACATGGAGGAACGGTGAGGCGTCGAACATTGGGCCAGGGACTCGAGGTCGCCGAGCAGGGTCTCGGCTGCATGGGGATGAGCGAGTTCTACGGTCGTGGCGACGACGACGAGTCGATCGCCACGATCCAAGAGGCCCTCGATTCGGGCGTCAACTTTCTTGACACCGCGGACATGTACGGTCCCTTTACCAACGAGCGTCTCGTGGGGCGGGAGATCGCGTCTCGGCGCAACGACGTGGTGCTCGCGACCAAGTTCGGCCTGCAACGCTCGCCCGACGGCCAGATGATCGGCGTCAATGGCCACCCCGACTACGTGCTTCGGGCGTGTGACGACTCGCTTCAACGGCTCGGGGTAGAGGTGATCGACCTCTACTATCAGCACCGCGTTGACCGTACGGTGCCGGTGGAAGAGACGTGGGGGGCAATGCAATCGCTCGTCCATGCGGGCAAGGTGCGCTACCTCGGCATCTCGGAGGCGTCACCGGCGACGATTGAACGCGCGCACGCGGTGCACCCGGTGTGCGCGGTGCAGAGTGAGTATTCGCTGTGGACGCGCGATCCGGAAGATGAGGTGCTGGAGACGTGTCGACGCCTGGGTATTGGCTTCGTGGCGTACAGTCCGCTGGGTCGTGGATTCCTGACCGGTGAGCCGGCTAACCGTGACGGGGCCGACGACCGTGACTTTCGAAAGAATCATCCACGCTTCGTTGGCGAAGCGCTCGAGCAGAATCTTGGCTTGGTCGCGAACCTCGCGGCGATTGCGCGTGCCAAGGGCGTGAGCGTGGCCCAGCTGTCGCTGGCGTGGGTGCTCAGTCGAGGCACCGATGTCGTTCCGATTCCGGGGACGAAGCGGCGGCGGTGGCTGCGCGAGAACATCGCCGCCAGTGACATCACGCTGGAGGCGGACGAGATCGCCAGTTTAGAAGCCGCCGTACCTCGCTCGGCGGTGGCGGGCGACCGCTATCACCGCCAAGGCATGCAGTCGATCAACGGCTAAGCGTCACGAGCGCCCCGTCCAGTAGCGCAACGACCTGATCACACCACGCGATGACGTGGGGGTCGTGCGTGGCGGCGATGACCGTTACGTGGGCGTCGTCCAGTAGTCGCAGGACGGCCACGGTCTCCTCGCGCCCCAGCCCGCTCGTCGCCTCGTCGAGCATGACGATCGAAGGACCGATCGCGAGGGCGCGAACAATCGCGATTCGCTGGGCCTCGCCGCGCGAGACGTCAATCCAGCGCGTCGTGGGCTCGATGTCGAGTCCGAGTGCCGCCAAGTCGCGCTCGACCGAACGCGAGACCGTTCGACCGAGGTTCACGACGTCGTGAGCGTAGCCGCGCAGTAACCCGACGTCGCTGGGAACGTAGGCCAGATGAGCACGCAGCGTCGGCTCGGCGATATCGCGCAGCGGCGTTGCACCAATGCAGATGACGCCGCCGTCGACGTCGTCCAGACCCGCGAGTGCGCTGAGCAAGGTCGACTTGCCCGTACCCGACGGTCCGGTGATCGCGACGCGCTGGCCGGGCCGGGCAACGAATGATCCCTGGTCGACAAGGAGTCGATCGCCTTCTCGAATGGTCACCCGATCGGCCACGACGCTGGAATCCTGCGGCCACGGCGCAGAACGCGTCGCGGTGGGCTCCTCGAGTTCCTCGAGTCGTTCGGCCGCGGCGATGACGGCGATCGCGCTTTCGAGACCGACGCGCACGGCGCCGAGACCCTCGGCAGTGCTCAGTGCCAACAGCGTCGCAACGACGGTCCACACCGGGGCTGAGGCTGGTGCGCTTAGGTACAGTGCGCTCAGCGCCAATGCGGTGGTGACCGGCACGACGAGCGACGACCGGATCGCCCGCCGTTGCGCGCGGTCCTCGGCGCGCGCTAACTCGAGTCGAGGACCGCGTAGACGATCGTCGAGGTAGCCACGTGCGCCGATCAGGATTATCTCGGGGCCCGCGGTACCGAGTTCAACGAGCGTGGCCCGGAAGGCACCGCGCTGGCGACGTAGGTCACGGTCAGCGGCGACGCGCGGGGCGAGGTCCGCGACGAGTCCGAGCACGCCAAGCGTCTGAATCACTGCGATGGCGCCGGCCGCTCCCAGCCATCGGCCGCCCGGCGAGAGTACCGCGATTACTGCGTCGCCAACGACCAGGGTGACGATGGCACCGAAGGACGGTACGACGAAGCGGAGCCAGAGGTCCTGCAGTTCGTCGGTATCGCGCAGCGCTCGTTCCAGCAAATCACCGCTGGCGTACGCACGCCAGCGGCGCATCGGCCAGTGGCCCACAATCGACACGAGCCAGCGACGCCAACGAGTGACCGCGGCGAAACCCAACTGATGAGCGCTCATGCGCTCGTTGAACTTGATGGGCGAACGTAAGAAGGCGAAGAGCTCAATGACGATCAGTAGGCCCGCCACGGCGCGAAGACCGGGACGCGACGCACTCTCAACGAGGAGCCCGACGGCACCGACGAACAGACCAACCGCGGTGGTCGTGGCGATAGTGCTCGCCAGCAGTGCTCGCGCGAGGGCGCGTCGAGGGGGCCGTGATCGAGCCAGCCATCGCCGTAGACGCCGCAGATCGTCGGTCATCGGTCCAACTCGATACGGGGTCCGTCGATGACGACGAGCGGCGAGTCCACCGTGGTCTCGATGACGGCCAGACCGTCCACGGTGGCCACAACCTTGGCCACTCGCTGTCGGCTGACCTCGTCAAGGACACCCGCGATGTCGTCTATCACGAGGAGTGCTGGCTTGGCCAGTAGCCCGCGCGCCAGGACGAGCCGAACCCGCTCGCCGGTGCTGAGGCCGTCCCCGTCGGCCAGTAGCACGTCGTCGAGGTCATCGAAGCGAGGACCCGTCAGCCCGAGTGCATCGAGGCGGGACCGAACCTCCTCGACGTCGATGTTACGTCCGAGCGTGACGTTTTCCCATAACGTCGCGCTTACGAGGGAGCTTTCGCTGGACACGACGGCGATGGGGACGTCGCGGCGCTCGACCCGACCGGCCACGGGGGTGCGCCAGCCCAGCAGCGTGTGGACGAGCGTTGTCTTTCCCGCCCCCGAAGGTCCGCGGATCAAGAGCCGTCCGCCGACGTCAAGACGGAACGACACGGGTTGCGGACCGAATTCGGTCACCAGATTCTCGGTCGCTAGGAGAGGACCACGTTCCGCGGCCGTCGTCTCGGGCGAACGGCGAAGGGTGTCGCGCGACGCCACGGCATCCTCGCGGCGGTGGAACTCTACGCCGTAGCGGCGGACGTAGCCGAAGAGTTCACTGGTGATCAACACCGCGACGAGCGCGCGAAGCAGACTGATCTCACCGCGCAAGAGACCGAAGCCAACCACCATCGCAACCAAGCCCACCGAGACGCCGCTCAGAAACTCGGTAACCAGCGACGAAGTCAGGGCCACGCGGATTGCCCGGATCGCGACCCCGTGTTCGGCGTCGCTAATGGCGGCGATCTCGGAGGCACCGTACTCGACGGCGCCCAGGGCGCGAAGCTCGGGCGCGTGATTGAGTAGTTCGAGTTGACGTCGTTCCAGGGATCGGCGACGATCGCGGTACTCCGCGGCTAGTTGCGCGCTGCGTCGTCCGGCGCGTCGGTACAGCGGGATGGCGAGTGCGAGCAATGCGACCACGATGCCTGCGCTCAGCCAGCCGGCCGTTGCCCAGACCACCACGACGCCGAGCATGGCGGTGCGTGCGCTCGCTTCGAGCACGTCGAGCGATGGGGTGGTCGCCGCGTGGTCAATGGCGAGCGCGAGGTCGAGGCGGCTACGATCACCTTCGGCGAGCGGCCGTTGGAGATGACCGACGATGGTTCGACGCCACCGTTCGCGGATGACTCGGGCGGTGTGGTTCGCCCACCCGTCGTGGCCGAGCGCGATGAGTGTTCGAACCGCTAGGGCGCCGAGCAGTTCGGCGACGCCGCGGGACAAGGCGCCGTGGGCCACGGCGGTAATGGCCTGGGCCGTGATGAACGCGACCGCGAAACCGCTGAGCGTCGCGAGCGCGCCGATCAGCCACGAACGACGCGCGAACGGGTCGGTCGAGGGGGTCGCGGACACCCAGTCATGCTAATGAGGTTCGGTGCTCAATCGAAGTCGTCGCGGTGAGCGAGTAGTCGAGCCGGTCCATTGAGCCAACGGCGCAGCGCGCGCGTCGCTCGGCAGTCATCCTCGTTGTATTCCAAGATTCGACGGCGCCACGCCTCGGCCGCCGGACCACCGCCCACGGCGACCTCGTACCACAGCATCGAGGCCTCACCACTGGGATTCACGTCGCGCCAGGAGAAACCAGCTTGCGTGGCGAGCAGCTTGAGGCCCGTGGGTCCCTCGGTCTGGATCTGAGACTTGGCGGCCTGGTGAAGATCTATCCATTGAGGGGGCGATGCGCGTCGAAAGGCGAGGATGTCGTCCAACGTCGGTCCGTCCGCTAGTGGTGACTCGACGGCTCGGTTCATTGCGCCGTCTTCGGCCTGGGCCCAAAAGCAGTATGCGACCAAGCGTCGCTGCTGCTCGCGACAGTGACGGCGCAGGTCCTGGAACCAAGTCCAGAACGACGCGAACAGTCGGGCTTCGCTGCCGGCGCCGCGATCGTCCCAATTGACGAAGGCGACGTAACCCGGGGTGACTTCGGCGACGGGCGTGTTCAGGGTGACCAGCGCACCCCAGAGGTAGGTGGTCTCACCGTAGCTCTCCATGTCGATGTCGACCTCGACGTCACCCGTGGGACAGCCCACCTCACTCGGCGCGACGATGCGCAGCGGGCCACGTTCGTGCGCGCGAGCGCGATAAATTAACTCGTCGAGGCGAGCGATGGCGTGCGCCAAGTGCGCCTCGGGTCGATCGGTCGCGAGCGGCGCCACGGTGCGCCGCGAGGCAGCCGGATCGAGCCGCGCCAGTTGGGCGCGCGTTGACACACCATGTTCGCGAAGGGCTATTTGCTGGTCAAAGGTCGTGAAGCGAGTCAGGGACACGTCGTCCCGCTCCTCGAGCGTCGCCGAGCACAGACCGGCGTACGGACAGTCGAGACACTCGCGGTGCCAGTAGGGCTCGGTCGGGAACCTTCCGTCACCGACGCGCCACCGCTCGTGAGCCAGCACCACGTCGAGTCGCTCGGCGTAGAGGCGGTCATAGGTTGCCAGATTGAATCGCGGATAGTCCGTACCGTCCAAGGTCAACCACCAGACGTTGAGGTGGCGGTCGACGATCGCGCCGCGGGTGCCGGAGTCCGCGGCACCCATGCTCTGGAGGACCCGGGTCGCGTGCGACAGGGCGAGGCCAATTCGAGTGACGGTGGGTGTCGTGCGCACTCCCACGCCATCACGAAACCGGGCGTCGGTAGGGTTCATGCGAGCCAAGGATGTCACCAGTGTTCGCCGGGTGGCGGCGGGCTCGACGACCTCATTGTTCTTAATCAGCACCGGTGCGTACGTGTACCTGGTCTCCTGGCGGCCCACTCGCACGAGCGCGTGGACAGCGGCGCGACGCAGGGCGATCGGGTCGCTGAGCAGTCGGGGGTTGATGATCAGCGTTGCGCCATTGCCGATGGCGTTCACGGTGGCGACCGCCGAGTCGGCGACGACAGTCGCTGGGTGGAGGTCGCGGATCTGGCCGATGGCATTTCGCCGCAGTTTGTCAGCGTCGCGCCGCCGGCGCTCGTGTTCGAGTGCCGGTGCGGGACGGACGAAGTGGGACGGTTCGCCACGGCTGATGGCAACCCGGTGCACACAACTCGAGATCTCGTCGCCGCGCAGGAAATCGGTCACGGTCGAAGCCTACGAGTCGCTCCGACCGTCGCCGTGCCAGCTTCGCCACAGTGCGGCGTACGTACCGTCGCGGGCCACCAGATCCTCGTGATGACCCAGCTCCACGATCCGGCCGTCGGCGACGACGCAGATCCGGTCGGCGTCGTGGGCGGTGTGAAGTCGGTGGGCGATCGCGACGACGGTGCGGCCCGTCAACACCGCGCTGAGCGAGCGCTCCAGGTGACGCGCCGCACGGGGATCGAGCAGCGCGGTCGCCTCGTCGAGCACGAGGGTGTGAGGATTGGCGAGGATCAGACGCGCCAGCGCCACGCGTTGGGCTTCACTCGGCGCCAGCTGGAAGCCAACGGTGCCCAGTTCGGTGTCCAGGCCGGCCGGCAGCGCCGTCGCCCACGCCAGCGCATCCACCGCGTCCAGAGCGTTGAGAAGATCGTCATCGGTCGCGGTCGGTCGGGCCAACGCCAAGTTGTCTCGCAGCGTGCCAATGAACACGTGATGTTCCTGCGTTACGAGCGCGACGTGGGAACGCAGGTCGTTGATCGCGAGCGACGCGAGTTCGACATCGCCGATCCGCGCCGATCCGCGCCGCGGGGCGTCAAAGCCGGCGATCAAACGTCCAATAGTCGATTTACCCGCTCCCGACGGACCAACAATGGCGAGCCGCTCACCGGGTTGAATCACTAGAGAAATGTCGTGCAACACGTCTCGATCGTCGCGATAGGCGTAGTCCACGTGATCCAGGGTGATGACCTCATTGATTGGCGTGCGGTGAGTGCGGGACCGGTCGTCGTGAATTTCGGCCACCCCAACGAGTCGGGCCAAGGCGGTCTGACCGATCTGCAACTCGTCGAGCCACGAGATCATCGTGTCGATGGGATTGTTGATCTGAACCACGTACAGCGTGACCGTGGTCGCCGCACCCAACGTGATGACGTGGTGCAGGGCCAGCCACCCGCTCCAACCAAGGGTGGCCGCCACCGCGAGCGCGAAAGCGGTTTCGACCGTGGGGAACCACGTGACGCGCATCAAGAGGGTATAGAGCTCGGCGTAAAACGACTCACGAATGTTGTCATCGATACGACGGTGTTGGCGCTCGCCAATGCGCAGCGCATCAACCGTTCGCGCACCCTCAGTGGTCTCCGAGACCGTGCCCGATATCGTGGCGTAACTGATTCGCTCTCGCCGGTAACCCGGCGTCGCGAAACGCAAGTACCGCCTCGTCGAGAGGAAGACGATGGGCAGGGACACGAGGCTGGCGGCCGCGGCTTCGGGGCTCACCAACAACATCGCGGCCAGCGTGAGCCCGGCCTGCATGATGGCCACCGTCCACTCGGGGGCGGCGAAACGGACGGTTCGCGACAACGATTCAATGTCGTTGGTCGTGCGGCTCAACAAGTCGCCGGTACTCGCCCGTTCGACGGCCACCAGCGGCAGGGCCAGGACACTAGCCACGAACTCCTCGCGCAACTGTGCAAAAACCGTTTCGCCGAGCACGTAACTGCGACGTCGCGCCACGTACGTGAGCCCAGCGTAGGCGAGCGATGACGCGACGAGTCCAGCGACGTCACGGTCGATGCGTGGCCCACTGAGCTGGTGGTTCGTCGCCAAATTGGTGATCAGTCCGATGATCCACGCGGGCACGAGCGCCGCGACCGCGGCGAGACCGTAAAAGATCAAAGTGCGAGCGAGCGACGCCCGATGCTGGCGCACCAGGCGTCGGGCGTGCTCACGAACGACGTCGGTGTTCGCGATCGGGAGCTGACTCACGCGAGGTCGTCTCGCATGACGATGTGTCGATACTGGGGCGACTTGGCCAACAGCGATCGGTGCGTGCCGACGTCGACGACGTGGCCGTCCACGACGAGGATGACCTCATCGGCGTGGTGGAGAATTAACGGACTCGTCGTTGCGACGAGTGTGGTGCGGTCACGCCGCGCACCGCGTAACCTCGCGGCGATGCGCCCCTCGGTATGGGTGTCCACCGCCGAGGTCGGCTCGACCAAAATGAGGAGTTGGGCATCACAGAGAATCGCTCGCGCGAGGCTCAGCCGTTGGCGTTGCCCACCCGAGAAACGTCGTCCACGCTCGTCAACCGAAGTCGCGAGACCCTCGTCGAGGGCGTCAAGGATGTCCAGCGCACTGGCGGCGGAGAGCGCGTTGAGAATCCGATCGTCGTCGTCGTCAACCTGGGACTCGTCGTGCAGCGCGAGCTCAGCGCGCAGTTCACCCGAGAACAACCGGGGTTCGATGTCGTCAACGACGATGTGGCGTCGGGTGTCGCTGAGTGAGAAGGACGTCAGGGGTACGCCATCAATGGTGACGTCGTCAACCTCGGGGACGAACCGCCCCAACCGGTCCGCAATCTGCATCGCTTCGGACGGTGTTTGGGTGACGAGCGCCGCAAAGACACCCCGTTCGAGGCGTATCCCCGTGCGCGCGTCGCCGTAAACGTTGATGACATCGGGCCACGGTTGGCTCGCACTGGGCTCAGCGACGCGTGCGGTGATTCGCAGAATCTTCAGCACGCGGCCGGCGCCGATATGGGCTCGGGTCATGGCAATGACAAATTCGATGGCGGTCCGCAGGGGCGTGGTCAAGAACGTTGCGTAACCAAAGAACGCGACGAGTTGACCGGCCTGGAGTGTACCCGCCATGACGTCGTGTGCCCCGAGAAGCGTGACGATGGCGGTAAGTATGGCCGGGAGCAGCACCTGGCCTGACTCCAGCGCCGCTTGGGGTGTCGCCACTCGATTACCCCGTTGGCGTACGAGGTCGCTCTGGCGCTGATAGTTCGCGTAGAACACCGCTTCGCCACCCACACCTCTAAGGATGCGCAAACCCGCCACGGTGTCCGAAGCGAGGGCGGCCAACCGACCCGCCGCCTCACGTTGAGCAGCCTGCGTGGCGTGGAGCGGACGCATGAGTGGGGTGGTCAGCGAGGCCAGCACGGGTACGCCGATGAGCACGATGAGGCCGAGTTCAACTGACGTGGAAAGCAGTATCACGGCCACCACAACCCAGGCCACGATGGCACCGACGAAACGCGCGACGACGTCGAAGGCACCGCCCACGCGCATGGCGTCGGCCGCTACCGTGTTGACGACGTCACCCGCCGGCACGACGTCGGTAACCGACGTTCCCGTTTGTGACACGTGGCGGCCAACCAACTGAATAGTTCGGTACGCGGCGAGCATCCAGTTGGTCACCGCCATCTGGTGGCGAAGGGCACCAAAGATTGCTTGCAGCGCCCCTAACGCCATGACAACGCCAACCCAGGTGAATAGCCCGCGCACGCTGTGGTTGACGATTCCGTGATCGATGGCGGCTCCCACCGCTGCCCAGAGCAGGGCTTGGCACAACATCCAGCCGGAGCCGAAGATCGCCGCCACGACCAACTGTCCGAGTTGGTGGCGGGCCACCCAGGTCAGATAGCGCGCGGGCGACCGCAAGTCGGCCGTGCCGGGATCGGCAACGGGGAGTTCTTGAAATGGTAGGTGTGGCATCGTCGATCCTCAGCGATTGGTGGATGGTGAGACGACCTGTAAGCGGGGTTCTGTCCCCCTTCTAACGAAGGGTGGGCGGCCATCCATCTACGCGATCTACCTCGGGAGGGCACCGTTGCCAGTGCCGTGGGGCGGCTCCCAACTTTGATCTTGCTCCGGGTGGGGTTTACCAAGCCATCTCGATCACTCGAAATGCTGGTGCGCTCTTACCGCACCGTTTCACCCTTACCGCTGAACGGTAGTCCGATCAGCGGCGGTCTATTCTCTGTGGCACTTTCCTGCGCGTCACCGCGACTCACGTTTCGTGAGCACCCTGCCCATGGAGCCCCGACTTTCCTCACCGGACGAGCCCGGCGCGACCGCCCAGTCGTCTCACCATCCGCCTCCAGTCTGGCACATTGGCGGCGCTGGAACAAGCGCGTGCGACCATACACGAGAGCGATAGCCTCGCGTCGTGACCGACGAGGCTATGACCGACGAGCGTCAGATCATCGAGGTCGGCGAGTTCTACGAGATGGTCACGGCGCAACTCGAGTCGGCCTTCGGTCGCCGCTTCCCGCGGTGGGTGCGCGGTGAGGTCTCGAAGATCTACGAGAAGACGCACCTGTACCTTGACCTGGTTGACGCGGGTTCGTCCGAGTCGGATTCGAAGCGCCCCGTGCTGAATGCACACTGCTGGGCGTCCCAGTGGAATGGCCTCAAGCGGCGTCTCGCCAGTGATGGAGCGGCACTTCGCCCCGGGACCGTCGTCAACCTCTTCGGGTACGTCGACGTCTACGCGCCCTCCGGGCGCATCGGCTTCACGGTCCTCGACGTAGACGTAGCGGGACTTCTGGGTGACGTCGCCCGTCGCCGCCTCCAACTCATCGCCGGCCTTCGCGACGAAGGGCTGTTCGACGCCAATCGAGGTCGACCGCTCAGTTCGGTCCCGTTGCGCGTGGGGCTCGTGGCGAGCCGACAGACCGAGGGTTTCAGTGACTTCACGGGTCAGTTGTTGCGATCTGGGCTGAGCTTCCAAGTCGTGCTCGCGAACACGCCCGTGCAGGGCGAAGCGGCACCGCCGCTCTTGGCGACGGCGATCAAGCTTCTCGACGACCAGGGGCTCGACGTCATCTGCCTCGTGCGCGGAGGTGGCTCGCGTGGGGACCTCGCGTGCTTCGATGATGAACGGGTGGCTCGCGCAATTGCGGCGGCGCGCACGCCGGTGTTTACCGGGATCGGGCACACCGGCGACGAATCGGTCGCCGATCTGGTCGCCCACACGCACGCGATCACACCGACCAAACTCGGCGAAGATCTGGTAAGCGGCGTGAGCGATTGGCGCCGTCGCAACGTGGTCGAGCCGGCGCGCAGGATCGCGGGCGCCACAGAATCGGTGCTCGACGAAGCGTCCGAATTCTTGGGCGAACGACGGCGCACGATGATTTTCGCGGTGCGCGATCGCCTACGATCCGAGGGACGGCACCTGGCAGCGCTGCGCGACCACCTCGCGATTGGCGCCCGTCACGTGCTGGAGCGAGCCGATCACCTGCTCGAAGCTTCACGGTTGCTGCTGGTAGCGTACGACCCCCAGCGTCGCCTCGCTCAGGGCTGGTCCATCGTGACGACGTTAGATGGCACGATCGTTCACCGCGTCGGCGACGTGCGACGCGGTGACGAGGTAGCAGTTCGGGTGGTCGATGGCGTCATCGCGGCGACAGTCACGAGTGATGAAAGGGCGGAACCATGACGGTTGGTGGATGGAATGAGGCGGCTGAGGAATTGAACACTATCGTGGCGTCCTTCGATGAGGGCGAGGTTTCGGTCGACGATTTGATCGCGAAATTGGCGCGAGCGACCGAGATCATCGAGGCGCTCGACGCGCGGCTGACCGCCACTCGCGCGACCGTCGACGAACTGGCACCGCGCATTGCGCACGTGGCGGATGGTCATGAGTGACCAGCTGTACTTTCGTCAGCTGTTAGCGGGCCGTGACTTTGCCCGCGACGACGCGATCGCCGGCCAGATGGCGAACTTCGTGTACGCCTTCGGGGATCGGCAAAGCGGCGAGGCCGTCGTGGTCGATCCAGCGTACCGACCGCGCGAGATCCTCGACGCGCTGTCCAGTGACGCGATGAGGGTGGTCGGCGTTGTGGCGACCCACTACCACGCCGACCACGTCGGCGGCAGACTGGGCAGTCACGTCATCGCCGGGCTGCAAGAGCTGCTGGAGATCACTGACGTTCCGATTCACGTGCAGGACGATGAAGCATCGTGGATCACCAGCGGTACCACGATTGGCGACCACCACCTCGTTCGCCACCAGGGTGGCGACGAACTGCGAGTAGGGGCCATCACGGCCACGTTGTTGCACACACCGGGCCATAGCGCGGGCAGTCAATGCGTGCTCGTTGATCGTCGGCTCGTGAGCGGCGACACCCTGTTCCTGGACGGATGCGGCCGTACGGACCTACCCGGCTCGAATCCGGAATTGATGTATCGCACGCTACGTGAGACGTTGTCGAAGCTCGATGACTCGACGTGGCTGTACCCGGGCCACGACTACAGCGATCGGCCAACGGCGCAACTCGACGACGTACGGCGTCACAATGCCGACCTCGCTCCCTTAGACCTGACGCAATGGCTAGCGACGTTCACCCGATAGTTGCCCTCGACCCGACCAGCCACGTCGTGGTGGTCGGTGCTGGTCTGGCCGGCTGGCGACTGGTCGAGGCGCTGCGCCGCGATGGCTTCACCGGTCGGGTGACGGTAATCGGCGACGAACCGCATCACCCGTACGATCGGCCGCCGCTGTCCAAACAAGTGCTCGCTGGAAGGATGGGAGCGTTCGATACTGGGTTGGCTCGCCACGATTCGCCTACCGACGTCGACTGGCGTCTCGGCGTCGCGGCGGTGAGCCTTGACGTTGGGAGCCGCACCGTGGGACTCGCCGATGGCACGACGATCACCGGGACCCACGTCGCCATCGCAACGGGTGCGCGTGCTCGTACCATAACGACGTCCGCGGGCGCCCAGGTTCACGCGTTGCGTACGCGAGACGACGTCGTGCGGCTGAATGATGACGTCATGGGTTCAAGCGACCAGGCAACGGTAGCCGTCATTGGTGGCGGCTTCATCGGGGCCGAAGTCGCAACGTCGTTGCGAGGGCGGGGACTGGAAGTGGTGGTGTTGGAGATGTTGGCGCGGCCTCTGGTTCGCGTGGTTGGCGACGACGTCTCAAGGTGGTTAGAACATCTGCCGGGCGCCGTCGGCGTTGAGTTGCGCACGAGTCAGACCGTCCTCGATGTCGAGTCAGCGGGCAGTAGCCTTCGCGTGCGCTTAGGTGGTGGCGATGACGTCGTTGCGTCGGTCGTGGTCGCCGGTGTGGGTGCCGAGACCAACGTTGACTGGCTTTCCGGATCCGGATTGACCGTCGACAACGGTGTGGTGGTTGACGAGAACCTGCAAGCGGCTCGCGGGATCGCCGCGCTGGGCGACGTCGCTCGCTTCGCCTGGCAGGGCCCGGTCGGGCCCGAAGTGGTGCGCATCGAACACTGGCAAGTCGCGAACGACCACGCGACGCAGTTAGCCCACGTGTGGATGACCGGCACGTCGGCGCCAACGCCGCTCGTGCCGTACTTCTGGTCGGACCAGTACGGAAAAAAGATCCAGTTGTTGGGGCATCCCAACCCGCACGACGAGGTGGTGCGAGTCTTCGCTGACGACGCGGGACGTTGGCTAGCCCTCTATCACCGTTTCGGTGTGGTCTCCGGCGTCGTCGCGTTGAGCTATCCGCGAGGACTCATGCTCGCCAAGCCACTCTTGCAGGTGCCGACGACGATCGATCGGGCACTCGAACGTGCGCCGTGGACACAGTAGTCAAAACGTAACGGCGCTGAGCTCGGGGATCGTGCGCTCGACTCGGGCGACGATGGTGCGCCACTGGTCTCGCTGGGCGGACCGGGTCGCTTCGTCGAGCGTCGGTTCGACGGTCGCGACCGGTTGCCACAGTGTTTCGACCTCGTCGATGGAGAGCTGACCCGCGCCGACCAACGCCATCAGGCCGACGCCGCGCGTCGTGGCTTCACGCTCGGGCGAGACCGCCACGGGCCGACCCGTCACGTCCGCGAGACACTGCACCAAGAATGCGTTACTCGACATCCCGCCGTCAACGCGCAATTCGCGCAGGCGCGTTGCGGTCTCGTGTTCGGCGGCGTCCACCAAGTCGGCAGCGCGGTGGGCGATGCCTTCGAGCGTCGCGCGAACGAGGTGCGCACGAGTGGTGCCTCTGGTCAGCCCAAAGAAGCCACCGCGAGCGCCAAAGTCCCAATACGGGGTGCCGAGGCCAACGAGTGCTGGCACGAACCACACACCTTCTGACGACGGGATCGAGCGAGCGAGCGCCTCGCTCGCTGGCGCGTTGTCCAAGACCCCAATGCCGTCGATGAGCCAGTCGATGGCTGAACCGGCGGCCAGCACGATTCCCTCCAGTCCCCACGTGATCACACCGTCTTGACTTCGCGCGACGATGGGAAAGCAGCCGGAATCGTACGGGGTCATCGCTACGGGCGTTCGCTCGTCGTAGGCCATATTGAGCATGGCGCCCGTGCCGAAGGTGATCTTGGCTCCCGTACGCACCACCGACTGGCCAAACATCGACGCCGACTGGTCGCCGACCAGCGCGGTAATTGGCGGCGAGCCGGGCAGCGCCGTCGCGACGCCGTGCACGCCAATGGTGTCAACGATGCGCGGCATCATTGATTCGGGCAGTCCGAGGAGTTCGAGCGTCGACTCATCCCAATGGTCGACGCTCGTGGTGACCAGTCCAGTGATCGCCGCATTGGAGCGATCCGTGACGTGGTCGTGCCCCTGGGTCAACAGCCACGTAACCCACGTTTCGATCGTCGCGAACCGTAAGTCGACGGTGTTGTGATCCGCGGCCCGGCGGAGCCAAGCAGCTTTGGTGGCCGATTGATTGGGCGCGAGTCGCAGCCCGCTGGACTGCAGCACGAGGCAGTCGAGCACCGTTCGTAGGTCCTGCCAACCCAACGTCGGTCCCACTGGCGAGCCGCTCACTGGATCGAACAACAACGTCGTCGCCCGTTGATTGGTCACCCCAACGGCATCGCAGGGCCCACCATCGGCCAGGGTTTGGCCCGCGAGTTCTATGACCGCGCGTCCGATTTCGGCGGCGTCGAGTTCCACCTCGCCGGGCGCGCGCGAGGTGATGGTGAGATTGCGTTGGTGGACGTGTGAAACCACGCCGGTCAAGGAGACCAGGGCCGTGCGCACCGACGAGGTGCCAACGTCGATCGCCAGTGCCTTCACCACGGCTCACCCCCGAGTCCCAGCACACCGGGATTGAAGAGATTAGTGGGGTCGAGGACACCCTTGATGGCGCGCAACACGTCAAAGGATCGGCCGAGGGCATCGGGCATGAATCTCGCGCGGTTGCGACCAACGCCGTGGTGATGACTGAGCGAGCCACCTCGGGCGAGAGCGGTCGTCGTTGCCACGTCCCACGCGGCGCGATAGTAGGGCGTTGGATCGCCGTCGGGTCGACCGGCGAACGTGAAGTAGAGACACGCGCCGTCAACGTACGCGTGGGACTGATGAACTGACGCGACGAGCGTGGGCGTGAGCGACCGCAGTGAGGCGAGGACCGCGGTGCGCAGGTCGGTGAGCACTGACCATGGCCCGGCGACTTCGATGGTGTCGACGACGATGCCGGCGTCCCAGAGCGGCGACAGCGCGCTGACGTCGTTTCGCCGCTTGAGCCAGCGCCCGACCAGCGCGTCATCGAGTCGTTGTGCCCCGGCCGTCGCCGATTCCACCACGGCGATCGTGGCGTCGACGAATGGCGCCGGACCCTCGTCGAGGACCGTGAGCACGCAGGCATCGACCTCGAAGGTGCGCAGCGATTCGATCTCGTCGTAAAGGCGCAGCACCGCCGGGTGCGCGTCACGTTGCACGATCACGCGGCACGCGTCCATGCCCTCGTCGAAACTGGGAAAGGCTAGGGCGACGCGTCTTTCGAACTCCGGCCGCGGTCGCATCACGAGCGTCGCCTCGGTGATCACGCCCAGCGTGCCTTCGGAACCGACGAAGAGTTGGACGAGGTCTGGTCCCGTCGCGTGTCGTGGGCCGCGATCACCCACCGGCACGACGTCACCCGAGGCAAGCACCACGGTGAGCGAGCGCACGAGGTCCTCAATCTTGCCGTAGCGGTTCGAATACTGTCCAGCGCCGCGGCAGGCCAACCAGCCCCCAACCGTCGACAACTCGAACGACTGTGGAAAATGTCCAACCGTGAAGCCCTCAGCGTTCACCGTTCGCTCGAGATCGGGACCGAAGACCCCGGCCTCGACGGTGACGGTTCCCGAGACGACGTCGCAGGCAGTCACCCGATTGAGTCCAGTGAGGTCGAGGGCGATCCCCCCCGTCGGGGCCACGGCGCCACCCTCGACACCCGATCGCCCCCCCTGGGCCGTCACGGCGACACCGTGGCGGGACGCGATGAGAATGGTTTCGCGAACCTCGGCGGTCGATCGTGGCGAGACGACCACGCCGGGCCAGCGCGCGACGACGCCGCGATTGGCGTCGGCGAGCGACAGGGGCCACCAGTCACGGCCGTGTTCGGCGCGCTGCCGGGCGTCGACGCTCGCGGGGATTCCGGCGCGCTCGAGGGCTCGCCAGACGGCGTCGTCGATGGGGGCGGGAGCGTCCTGGACGACACTGGCCGGATACGCGCTCGGCGGCGTCGGGCGAGTCATCAGGGCACGTCCACGGGTAAGCCAGCACGACTGAATTCGTGGTGCACGAGCTCTCGATACGCGGCGACCTCCGCATCGATTCGCTGGTCGTCCCAACCCAACGCAGCGCCGACGGCACGCGCCACGATTGGCGCCGCCTCGAGCGTCGCGCGAGCGTCGTGCAGATGGGCGCGCGTGCGACGACTGAGCAGATCAATGAGCGACGTTGCCATTTCGAAGCGCGTGGCGTAGACATATTCGGCGAGCCGGTAGGGCTGTTGGCGTATTGGTTGTTCGCCCAGCGCGGGATCTTCGTGAATCATGGCGAGAATCACGGAGGCGTCTTCGCCGTATCGACGATAGAGATGGGTCTCGAGGTCCGTCGTGGGTCGCCAGGAACCGGTGCCGTGAAAGCGAAGCGCCTTGGTTCGTACCGGCGTGCGACCGACGTAGCGACCAAGAGCGTCGACGGCGTCTTGGGCCATTTGGCGATAGGTCGTCCACTTGCCGCCGGTGACGTGGATGACGCCATCGCCCGAGTCCGTCACGCGGTGACGGCGTGAGAGGTCGCTCGTTCGAGCGGAGATCGTCTGGCCGAGCGGTGGCGTGAGCAGGGGCCGAAGTCCGGCCCAGACCCCCGTGACATCGTCAATGGTCAACGCGGAATCGGTTGACGCGTTGACCGCGTCGAGTAGGTAGTTGACGTCGTCGGGCGTGCACGCGGGATCGTTGAGGTCTCCGTCGTAGGCGGTGTCAGTCGTGCCAACGAACGTGTACGGTGCGTCTTCGAACGGCACGACGAAGATGCTTCGACGATCGTTCGGCACGGCGAGGACGGCGGCCGCCATCGCGGGGAGTCGGGCGCTGGCCACCGAAATGTGGACGCCCTTAGCGGGGGTAATGGTTGCTGCGGGCTGGCTTTGTGACATCGCGATGACTTCATCCGCCCAGACACCCGTGGCGTTGACGACACTGTGTGTCGTGATACTGAAGGTTTCGCCGGTTTTCGCGTCGCGCGCACGCACCGCGCCAACCCGGCCGTCTGGCCCATGTTCGACGCCGATTGCGCTCACGTAGTTGGCAACGGTGGCGTCGAAGTCCAGTGCCGCCGTGCGCGCCGCAATCAACGCGACCCGGGCGTCGTCGCCGCGTGCGTCGTAGTAGAGAAACCCCGCCACCAGGCGATCAGTCCGCAGGGTCGGGAACATCGAGGCGGCCTCGTGGCGCGAGATCTTGCGATGCCGATGTCCGATGCGCCAGCCACCCGCTAGGTCATAGAGCCACAGGGCCGTCGCGTACCCCCGGACGATGGTGCGCGACGCGACGCCGTTGGATCCGAAGAGGGGGATGAGAAATGGTAGCGGTCGCACTAGAAATGGCGCGTTCTCGAGGAGTCGCTGGCGCTCTCGGAGGTTTTCGTAGACCAGACGAAACTCGCGTTGCTGCAGATAGCGAAGCCCGCCGTGCACCATCTTGGAGGATTTGGAGCTCGTGCCCGATGCCAAATCGCCACCGTCAATCAACGCCACACGCAGTCCGCGCGAAGCCGCATCGAGGGCGACACCCGCCCCCGTCATACCGGCACCGATCACGACGACGTCGAAGGTCAACGCACGCAGGGCGGCGATTGATGCATCGCGGTCGAAGGAAGTCATGGCGCAATGTTCGCACATCGACAAGCGGTAACTTGCGTGGTATGGACTTTGAGCTGAGTGACGAACATCGGGGTCTGCGCGAAACGGTGCGCCGACTGGCCCAAGACAAGATTAAACCGCGAGCGAGGCAAATCGACGCCACGGGGGAGTACCCCCAGGACATCTTCGACGAGTTTAAACGGGCCGACCTGCTCGGACTGTGCATTCCCGAGGAGTACGGCGGGTCCGGGGCGGGAATCATGGGGTTGGCGATCGCCATTGAAGAGGTGACCAAGTACTCCAACGTGCTCGGGCTCATGCTGCTGCTCACGCGACTGCCGACGGGACCCATCATGATCGCCGGTACCGAAGAGCAGAAGCTTTGCTACCTGCCCGGCATCGCCAGTGGCAGTGCCCGAGCTTCGTTCTGCCTCTCCGAACCCGGCGCCGGATCCGACGTCGCCGGCATGCAAACGCGCGTCACGCCAGATCCTGACGTGCCCGGTGGCTACATTCTGAACGGCACGAAGTCGTGGATCTCGGGGGGCAAACAGGCCGATTGGTTCACGGTGTTCGCCAAGATGGGCGACCCGTCGTCGAGACTCCACTCGAATATCGGAGGTTTCATCGTCGACGCGACGACGGCTGGCGTGAGTCGGCCGCGCGTGGACAAGAAGATGGGGGTCAAGGGCATCGACACGGCCGACATTGTCTTTGAGGATGTGCGAGTCGGACCCGACCAGGTGATCGGTGGCGGCTTCGCGTTGGCGATGCAGTCGCTCAATGCGATGCGTCCGATCGTCGCGGCGCGAGGCATCGGCCTGGCCGAAGGCGCGCTGATGTACGCGACCGAGTACGTCAAGAACCGCCCGGCGTTCACCAAGACGATCGCGGAGTTTCAGGGCATCCAGTGGGAGATCGCCAAGTGCGCCACGGAGATTGAGGCGGCGCGCCTGCTCACGTATCGGGCGGCGTGGCTCGCCGACCAAGGGAAATTTACCAAGGAGTTCGTGCCGTACCTCTCGATGTGTAAGTACTACGCCTCGGAGGTCGCCGTCAAGGCGTCGGGACTGGCCGTGCAGCTTCTGGGAGCCGCCGGCTATATGGAGGAGCACCCCACCGAGCTGTACTACCGCGACGCCCGTCAGTTGACGATCGTCGAGGGAACGTCCCAGGTCCAGCTTGGCCTGATCGCCAGGGGCGTGCTCGGTCACGACCTCTGGTGGGACTGATCGGCTCACCGGTGGGACCGCTGGACGGGCTGAAAGTTCTCGAACTGGCGGGAATCGGTCCGGCACCCTACGCCTGCATGCTGCTCGCCGATCTCGGGGCTGACGTGTTGCGTCTCGAACGCGGTGACGCCGACGCGAAAGACGTCTTCACCTGGGACTTACTTGCGCGATCGAGGCCGTCGGTAGCGGTCGACCTGAAGAACGCCGCTGGCCGCCAGCTCGTACTGCGCCTCGCCGAACGAGCCGACGTGCTGATCGAAGGATTTCGTCCAGGTGTCGCCGAGCGGCTAGGTCTGGGACCCGACGACGTGGCCGCGCGAAACCCCCAGCTCGTCTACGGCCGCATGACCGGGTACGGACAGGATGGCGTGCTCGCGCCGCGGGCCGGTCACGACATCAACTACATCGCCCTGTCGGGGGCACTCTGGATGATTGGACGCGCGGGCGATCGTCCGGTTCCACCGCTCAACCTGGTCGGCGACTTCGGTGGCGGATCGCTCTTCTTGCTCTTCGGGGTGCTGGCGGCGGTCCTTCACGCTCGTGCGAGTGGTGAGGGCCAGGTCGTGGACGCAGCCATGGTCGACGGGTCGGCGTCGATGTTGACCATGGCGCACGCGTTCATGAACCTCGGCTACTGGCGTGAAGAGCGCGGCGCCAACATCCTCGATTCCGGTGCACCGTTTTACGAGGTCTACGAAACGAGTGACGGACGCTACATTGCCGTTGGCGCTATCGAGCCTCAGTTCTACGCCGAACTCTTGCGCGGACTAGCCATCGATCCGGCGTCGCTGCCCCCGCAGATGGATCGCGATGCGTGGCCGATGGTCAAAGAGCGTCTCGCGGCCGCGTTCATCACCAAGACGCGCGACCAGTGGGAATCCATATTCGCCGGCACCGACGCCTGCGTCACGCCCGTACTGTCGCCGCGCGAGGCCGCCGCCCATCCGGCGAACGTGGCCCGACGGGTCTTCGAGGTCGACGGGACGATTCAACCGAGTCCCGCACCGAGATTTTCCAAGACGCCCGGTGCGATCGGTGACCCTCCCGGGTTGGCGGGGTCGGGAACCCGAGCTGGTTTGAGCCGCTGGGGGGTTGACGAGGGCGAGCAGGCGTCCTTCCGAAACGCCGGGGCCTTCGGGTAGTCCGATCAGATATTGACCACGGGGCACGTCAGTGTGCGCGTGATGCCCGGCACCTTCTGAATGGCGCCAACGATGAACTTGCCGAGGTCATCCACGCTCGCCGCCTCGCAACGCACGATCACGTCGTAGGGGCCCGTTACCTCGAAGGATTCGATAACGCCGGGAACGGCGCGCGTCGCCATGACGACGCTTTCACTCGAGCCAATTTCGGACTGAATCAAGATGTAGGCCTGAACCGCCATGGTGAACCTTTCCCTCTCGCGTCAATCTATCTTGCCCGGTTTCGTCACGGGGCGCTAATCCCCGCGAAATCGCTTGCCAATATGCCACTGGTGGCAGTAGTCGCACCGATAGGCGTTGAGGTCGACGCGATCGATAGTCCAGGCCAGTTGGGCGGCCTGACGTGCTTGCGCTTCAGTTCGGTACGGCTGTTTGGGTGATCCGTCGCGCGCGAAGTGGGATGCGACACGACCCAGCGGTCTCGTGGTTGGTCTCTGGCGGCGTCGTTGCATGTCGTTAAGACACTAGTGACGCTTCTCGGTAGGGTACTTCTCGTGGGCAGCACAGAAACAGACATCAGAGTCAACAGCGCGTCGGTCACCGACGATGGCGACCACGACCGATTCACACACATCGTCCTGGAGGGTTATACCCCCAAGGACGGCGAATTCGTCGCACTCGAGAATTCCGTGGTGGACGCCATGGTCAACGCGACGCCGGTTCGCGCACTCTGCGGAAAGGTGTGGGTGCCAAACAGCGATCCACGCAAGTCGCCGATCTGCCCGACGTGTCGCGAAATTGCCGAATCGCTGGGCTGGTCGGTACCGGCAGTGTGAGCGCTTCGGCGGCGGAACTTTGTAGAGTCGTGAGTCATGCCCCGCGCCCTCGTTATCCGACACCACGACGAAGACAATGCGGGACTCGTGGGCGAGGCGCTGGAGAACCGTGGCTATGGCCTGACGATCGCGCTGCTCGACGCCACGAGCGAGACCCCCCGCCTCGATGGTCACGACGTTGTCGTCATTCTCGGCTCCACGCACGCGGTCTATGACCCGGACGTCGAGGCCGCGTGGTTCGGTCGTGAGTTGGGCGTCATCGAAGAGGCGGATCGTCGCGGTGTGCCGATCTTCGGGATCTGTTTCGGTGCCCAGGCCCTTTGTCGCTACGCCGGCGGTACGGTGCGGCGGGGTGCGAACGCCGAGATTGGCTGGTACCGCGTCGAAGCGGCCAACGACAGCCCCATTGAGCCCGGACCCTGGTTCGAATATCACTTCGATGAGTGCACGCCACCGCCGTCGGCGCAGGTCTGGGCGCGAACCGAGCAATGCGTCCAAGCCTTCGTGGTTGGGCCCCACCTCGGCGTGCAGTTCCACCCGGAACTTGACGCCGCGCAACTGCGCGATTGGTTCGCCTCGGGTGTCGACGACGCGCGCAGCCTGGGTCTAGACCCGATCGACCTCATGACGAGAACGATCCGTGAGGAGCCGGCCGCTCGTGAGCGTGCGGCGCGCCTGGTCGATACATTCCTTGCGCACGCCGCGTCGACCAGTTCTCGCGGTGCCTAGCACCGCGACGATCAGTAGGCTTCGGCGGTGAGCGACGGGTTAGAGCACGAGGTCGTGCGAGTCGAACGCCCCGCTACCGGGGGCGGCGTTGGTCGACTCTCCGACGGGCGCGTGGTGTTCGTGCGCGACAGTCTGGCGGGCGAGTTGGTGTCGGTGTCGATCACCGAACGAACGTCGTCCTTCGCAAGAGCCGTCGTTCGACAAGTGCTTGAAGCGAGCTCGCAACGTACCTCGCCACCTTGTCACTACGCGGGCGCGGGCGGGTGTGGTGGTTGTGACCTACAGCACGCCTCGACGGCGGCGCAGATCGCGTGGAAGCGAGACGTGGTCATCGAACAGCTTCGCCGCATTGGCGGGTTCGACTGGCCCGTGGTCGTGACGTCGGCCTCCGTGCCAGCCAAAGGAAGCCGCACCCGGCTACGTTGTGCGGTGGATGCCCACGGGCGATTGGCGTTGCGATCGGCTCGCTCCCACGACCTGGTTGCCGTAGACCCCTGTTGGCTCATGAGCGATCGAGCCGCCGAAGCCTTCGCGACGACGTGGCGCAACGCCGCGCAAGTCGAAGTCCGCGCGATCGGCGACGGGCCCCCGTTTGCCGTGGTGCGACGCGTCGGGGCACGCTCGGCGCGGCTCGAGGTTTGCTCACTCGACGGATCGCGCCTGGATCCTTCGCCGGTCTCACGGGTTGAAGTTCGAGGCACCCATTACGAGGTGTCGCCCGCTTCGTTCTGGCAGTCGCACGTTGAGGCACCCGAGATGTTGTTAGACCGAGTCACGCGCTGGGCTGGGGTCGAGCGAGGCGATCGCGTCGTTGACCTGTACAGCGGCGTTGGGCTCTTCGCGGTATCCCTGGCCGCATCCGTTGGCCCAACGGGTCACGTCGTGGCGGTTGAATCTTCGCCCCACGCGGTACGAGACGCTCGAACCAACGCGCAAGGTCACGGCGCGCTTCGGGTACGCGAGTCAACGGTGTCACCCAAGTTGGTGGCCAATCTTGTGCGACCAGGTGACGTCGTCGTCGTCGATCCTCCGCGGACGGGGCTGGCCCGTGGTGTCGCGACCGCCATCGCCGCGCAAGAGCCCCGGCGGATCCTGTACGTCTCGTGTGATGCGGCAACCTTCGCACGAGATCTTAAAGTCTTCTTATCCGCTCGATTCTCGTTATCGCACTTGGAGATTCTCGATCTATTCCCCATGACCGAGCACGTTGAGCTCGTCGCGCTCCTTGACTTTGCCCCGTGACGGGTACAGAGTGCTGCTGAGGACCGGCGTGCGGTCTTTACAGGGGGTTAGTGATGCTGAGCAAGTTGGACCACCACCACCGGATAACGCTGCAGAAGTTGTTCACGCATCCACTGAATCACAACATTCAGTGGCACGACGTCTGCTCGCTCCTCGCTCGCCTTGGCGTCGTCCACGAGACGCACCGCGGCAACTGGGCCGTCACCGTGGACGGTGACACCGTATCGTTCGGCTCGACGCGGACGCGGGATCTCACCGAGGAGCAGGTGGTCAAGGTTCGAAACTTTCTCCGTGCCAACGGACTCTCGCCCGAGGTGCTGAAGGTAGCCTGAACCGGTACGGTAGGGGGCCGTGCCCGCGCGCCCATTCGTACTGCTGCCTCCGTCGCAGAGCAAGACCATGGGCGGTGTGGCGAGGCGCGCAGATGGAGTCTTCAACGAGTCATTGGCTGCGCATCGGAGCGAGGTAGTTTCGGCGCTCACCAAGATTCTCGAAACGCCCGGGGGAGTAGCGCGTCTCACCGGCGCGCGCGGTGCGTTGCTCGGGCGTGCCGAATGCTCGTTCGCGCAGGTCATCGACGGGAGCGCGAAGTTGCTTCCCACGTGGCGACGCTACGACGGCGTGGTGTGGCGGTACTTGGATGCGGTCTCGATTGCGTCGGCCCACCGCAAGCGCTTGCTGGTTCCGTCGGCCCTCTACGGGATCACTGGGGGCGCCGATCTCATCGCGGATTACCGATTGACCTTCGGCGCCCGAATCGAGGGCGTTGGCCGTCTCGACGACTTTTGGCGCGACGCGGTGACTGAATGGGTAAGTGGCTCGGTAGGTGGCAGCACCGTGGTCGACGTGCTGCCCGCTGAGCACCGTCGGGCCATCGACTGGGTGCGGTTGCGCGCTTCGACGAGCGTCATCACGGTCCGCTTCGAACACGCCGGGGGCACTAGAGTGGCCGGTCACGACGCGAAGGCGGTCAAGGGTGTTCTGGCTCGGGCACTGTTGGTTGAAGGTGTCGCGGCGCTTGACACCTTTGCCTGGGGACACTGGCGCTGCGTCGCACGTGACGATACCGACGCCGTCGTTCAGTACCTGGGCTGAACCGCGCGGCGAAGGCTGCGCGATTGAATTCTTCGTCGATCGAAAGTGGCGAGCGACTCAACACGCGTACGCTCGCCGCCGCCGGCTCACGCGGAACGATCAAGGTCACGGGTCAGCGTCGTGCAGCCAACGGCCGACCGTTTCCATCCGAGCTCCAAGACGTGCTCGGGCTGCGGCGGGCTCAGAAACGACCTCGACCTGTCGACACGGACCTACTCCTGTGGGACCTGTGGTCTCGTGCTCGACCGCGACCTCAACGCGGCCATCAACCTCGCCCGCTGGCAAGCCAACGAGTCTTCGACCGTGACACCGTTGGGACCAACGCGCGTTCAGTTTCGCTCCACGGCCTGATCCGCCAAGGATCTGCACCGCGAAGCACGCGGGAAGAGCCGATCGTCACCCGCACAACCATCACGACGCTGTGATGAGGGCCCTGGGTCGGAACCGAGGACTCAGATGAAGCATCATCTGGGAAGTCGGACGGCGAGCAAGCACCACTGGTCCACTTGGTTCAGTTGGTCAAGGCGAACCGGTGGGTCCAAATAGGACACACGCTGTCAGGGATTGAGGAGCACTGACGCGTCAAGATCGGCGACATCGGTGACGCCGGTCAGTCCTAACGTCACGCGCATCTCTTCAGCCATCACGTTCAGTATGTGTCGAACGCCGCTTTCGCCACGGGCCGCCACCGCGTAGACCCACGGGCGCCCAATCAGGCAGGCTCGAGCACCAAGTGCGAGTGCCTTGACGACGTCGAGGCCGCTACGTATGCCGCCGTCGACGAGGACTTCGCATGAGTTGCCCACGGCCTCCACGACCGCCGGCAGCGAGGCGATTGTTGAGGGAACATCATCGAGTTGTCGACCGCCGTGATTGGACACCACAATGGCATCAGCCCCTCGGTCCACCGCTTCGCGTGCGTCTTCCGCGTCGAGGATTCCCTTGATGACGATCGATCCCGTCCAGTGTTCGCGAAGCCAGGCGAGATCGTTCCACGTCACACTGGGATCGAACTGTCCGGCGATCCAGCGCTGAAAGTCACCCGGCACCTTGGCGTCGGGCAAGGCCCGGGCCAGATTGCCGAACGTGAGCGGTCGCCCCTGAACGGCGACGTCGCGCAACCACGACACGTGGCGAGCGAGGTCCCAGCCGCGACGGAGTCGCTTGACCCTCGACAAGTTGCCGCTCACGCCGTTGCGCACGTCGCGGTAGCGCTGACCAACGACGGCGAGGTCAACAGTCAGCACCAGCGTTGAACAACCCGCCGCCCGGGCGCGAGCCATTAATTCCTCGGCGTAGGCGCGATCGTGCATAACATAAAGTTGGAACCAGGGCGCTTGCGTCGCGGCCGTCACCTCCTCAAGTGAACAAATGGAGAGAGTCGACTCGCAAAAGGGCACGCCGACCCGGGCGGCGGCCCGAGCGGCCTGTACTTCGCCGCGCCGGGCCATCATCCCGGCGAAACCAACTGGCGCGAGCACGACAGGCATCGTCAAGGGTTGCCCCAGCACGGTCGTGGCGATTCGCCGATCTGAGACGTCGCGTAGTACGCGCTGACGAAATCGTAACGATTGCAAATCGGCGCGGTTGGCGCTCATCGTGGCCTCACGAAACGCGCCCCCGTCCACGTAGTCGAAGAGTTGGCGCGGTAGGCGTCGCTTGGCCAACACGCGATAGTCCTCGACTGATGCGGGGGCTAGGTTCAAACTATCGGTTGGTGGCTCGCTCGTCACGCTCTCATTATGGCCGGTCTCGTTGTCGTGGGCGCGTGGCCAAGTGATCGAGTCATGCGTTAAGTTCCGAGGGACGGTTGAACAGGCGGTCTGCGCCAGCGTCGCGCAGTTCGCCCACCGTTTCGTAGCCCCACGTGACACCAAAGGCGAGGAGGTGATTTGCGTGCGCCGCTTCAACGTCGTAGCGCCGATCGCCAACAATCCACCCGAGCGGTGACTTCGGCGACAAATCCGTGATGGCTTGTGCGACGATCGACGCCTTGGCGCTGCGTCGACCATCGACCGCTGCGCCGGCGACGACCGCAAAGTACTGAGCGAGGCCCAGCGCGTCGAGAATCTGGGCTGCGAAGTCGGCTCGTGTGGCCGTGGCAATTGACAACGGGACGTCGCGAGCTGCCACCTGGTCGAGCAATTCGGGTACGCCGTCGTAGAGACGACATCGAGTGACCCCGTCACCTCCATAGTGCGTTCGATACCGCGCAAGGACGTCGTCGAGTTGTTCGGGTCCAAAGCCGAGGCGCAGCAACGAGTCGTGGAGCGGTGGACCGATCAGGGTCACCAGTTGGGAGCGCCCAACCGAGCGGCCAAAGTCGCTATGGGTGGCTTCGAACGACGAAACGATGCCCTCCGCCGAGTCGACGATGGTTCCATCGAGATCGAAAACGATGAACGCGGGGAGTTCTGAGCGGTTCATCGGTGGGGTGGCGGTTACGGCTTCATCCTCGTACCGCACGACAACGGCCTGCCCGAGGGCACTGTTCAGGTCACAACGGTATCAAGGTGCCGCACCGGTTCACTCTTGCGCGCGCCAGCTCTCGGCATCGTTCCAACCGGTGTCGTGTCACGGCGTTCGACCGGAGCGGTCGAACCTCGACACGAATACCGTCGTCGCCGCAAGTCGAGCGAGTGACGTCGCTGGCGCACTGTTCGTTCGCCACGGGTCCTCGTCGCACGGTGCGGTTGGCGCGAGTCGCCTTCGCTACTGGCGTGTTCGCGCCGGCGTGTCAACGACGTGATTCTCAACCTCGTGGCCACTCATGGCAACGTCGGCAGCAGTCGCATAGCTGCGCTCAACGCCGCGGCGTGGGTCTGGTCAGGTCCAAGCTGAATTAACCGAGTATCCGAACGTCCGCGACGCATTCTGATGCGTCACGCGTACGGCTGTCGGTGCTGTCTGGTCCTTGGTAGGCGCGTCTTCGCAAGCACGACCGTGACTCGGTATCCGGGACGTCCTGGTACAAACCAGCAGATGATGGTTCGGCGTCACGCCGTCTCGGCGTGGTGACCGGGCGGGCGGGCGGTCAAGCGATTGCACTCGAGAACGCGGTCCCCGTCTCCCTTGCGTCGGGATAAACGTGGTTCGTGGTGTTGTGCGTTCCGTGTCGTTGTCATTGCCCGAACGGCGGCTCGGTGGACGAAGGTGGACGCGATGCGAACGGGCCGCGGTGAACCTACGAGCTACTGCATGCGACGCCAATCGTTCGACCGAAACCGCTCAACTCAAGGAAGTCGGAGTCGCGCCCGCACGGTCCGCAGTTGCTGAGCAGTGACGCCTCGTCGGTTGCGCTAATGCCTCGACCGCCGACCTCCAAGCTGAGCACGGCCCATGCATGCGCGAAGGCCACTTGACCTGATACTCAATATCCTGCTAGCAGTTACGCATGGCGCACACTTGTTCTTGCCACGCGAGTGCCAGGCCAACGATGGCGTTAGCAACGATCCACATCAATCAGGCGTCATCGGAACAACCAGCAGTGTCCTGCGCGAACGCGCTCAGTTGGACTGGTGCGTACGGCCTGCGCAACTTCGGAGCCCTCAATGGTGACGGCGAGAAACTCGTACTCGGCGAGATCATCTCGTTGCGCAGTTCGGCGTCGACGAGGAATGGGGCCACCACACGTTTACGCCTCGACCGGCTGGCCGATTGCTTCAACGGCGTCACCGAGCGTCAGTTCGCCCCGAGGACGAGACAACCGAACTGTCGAGTTGATGCTGATCGATCGCGGTTGCACCTGGCATCGGGCGGCCAACCGTTCGTTCTTGGTTTGCGCACTGGATCGACGGCCCGGTAGCGCCATGACCGAGCTAGTGGAACTTCTGGTCATGAACGTCACGGAGTGGCGCACGTGGCTCCGCAACAACCACGCGAGCGAGCAGGGTGTCTGGCTTGTCCTAAGCAAATCGGGCGGACGAGTGACCGAGCTCACCTATGCGCAAGCCCTTGACGAGGCACTTTGCTTTGGTTGGATTGATGGACAGATTGGACAACGTGACGAGCGGACATATCGTCGGCGCTTTACCCCGCGGCGACCGTCCAGTTCATGGTCGGCACGCAATGTGGAACACGTGGTCCGACTAACCGCAGCCGGACGCATGCACGCCGCAGGCTTGGCCGCAGTTGACGCCGCGAAATCTGACGGCCGCTGGCAAACGGCCTATCCTGGGCCGGCTAGCGCATCGATTCCGACAGACCTGAGCGATGCACTGGCTGCTAACCCTGACGCTGCGTTGACCTTCGAGCAGCTTGATTCGGCGAATCGCTACTCGATTATTTTCCGGTTAGACGCAGTGAAACGTCCAGAGACGCGTGCTCGGAAACTCGTTACATACATTGAAATGCTCAACCGCGGTGACTCGATTCATGCTCGAAGTGAACAGAAGAAGCGCGGAACCCGTCAGGTCGAGTGAGTCACTCAGCCGATCTGGATATGAGTGAGCAACGCCTTGACCGGCGGATTAATCCAGACGATTTCGTGTGATCGGCGCTTGCGGTGAGAGGTGCTGAAGGCGAATGGGATACAGGTCGATCGTCGCGTTCAGTGTCGCTGGTCGCCAGCGGTGTGACCACGGCACCCCTTGTTCCCCTCGATGTGGTTGGTCGGTCTACCCCGATTCGTACCGGGTATCAGCTGGAGGAGTCAGTTGGGCCGATAGACACGATGATGGTGCGCGAACTCAGCGCGGTCCTAGTGCGTATTCGACACCAGGGCCGAACGCTTACGCCCGCCTTCATGGCCCGAACGCGGTGCGACGATTAATCACCCGTCGATACCCCAACTGATGTGGATCAACCCACCGGAACTAAAGGTTGCTGGACAGATCGAGATTGCGCTACGTGTCTCAATCGACCGGAGAGATTCCGAATCTAGGGTGACCACATCTTTCGCACTGTCAGCGCAGGGCCAACCTATATGCCCCCCAATGACATGGCCCGCTCGCACAGCGGGCTGTGAAATTACTCCACTTCATCGCTCGTCACCATGAGATGGGCAACGCAGGATCTGAGGCTCGTCGCGCTAAAGCGCAAACTCTCAGATGTCATCTATCGAACGCTTCTCCTAGACAAAGCGCGTCCCCGCTCAGTATCAATCAAGATGGCGGCTTGACAAAGGAGCAAAAGTGAAGTCAACGCTGACGCCCTTCCGGATCAAGAAGAGAACCCTGCGTCAGGCCGGAATGGACAGCGAACTGGTGCTGGCGGCCCTGACCGAGATGGGGGTGGCGGCCAGCGATTGACCAACTATCGCGCGAAGTCTCTGAGTGACGGCACCACTCGGGGCCCGATCTCGACATCGGGCTGCTCGTTGAGTGCCGCCAGTAGTAGTGGAGCCCAGGGCGCACCCGTTCGGGCAGCGTTGAGGGATACTCGATGGCCGTCAGTGTCCTTGATGACGTAGCCCTGGACCGGCGTCACCCCACCCCAGTCGTCGGGGGACTTGTAGAACCAGCGGATGTTCGAGCGGCGTTCTCCCGTCTGTGGGTCAAGCACGTTGCTGCGTCGCACGACATCTATCACGCGCACGGAGGCCAGGTCTCGTAGGTCGATACTGGTCCGAAAGGGTCCCCGACTCAGGGTGAAGGAGCTCGACGAGTAGCGAAGCGTGGGATGCGTGAAGATGTAGATAACTGCCAGTAGGAGGGTGACCGCTGCTACGTCGATGGCCCACCCCAGAGCTGAATCTGAGCGCACCAGAACTGGCAGTGCGAACAGGTCGAGGAGCGCCGGCGCCCACCAGCCCGAAGTCGTGCTGTAGCGAAGAGTCCCGCCCCGAGAGTCCACGTTGCCCATTGGTCCAGTATCGGTCATTTTCGGAGGGAGTCCAGCCATCTCCGCCTACGCCCGCAACTACGAGTGCAGGGCCGTCTTCCGGCTTCGTAGTCCGCGTGAGGGATGTTCGTCCCCGGTTCGCGGCACGTGAGCTGGTGTGCTGTCACTTGTCCTCCCGCGAGGCCCGCTCGCAATTGACGGGTATTGACCTCCCCGTCAATAGGCACACGATCAACGATTACTCTGCACCGGCCCATCAGGGTTCTAGAGTGCACAGCATTTCATTTAGTGCCACACCGCCATGGACTCGGCAGCAAGATGAGATGGCTGCCCCGTGTGAATGAGCGGTCGCAAAGTCCTCGGGGCAGCAGGCGAATGCCAGAAGACCTGCGGATCAGGCTTAGCAGATCACACGAGAAACTCGTCTATCTGAGAGGGCGACCAACACCCCTACAGGCTCTAAAACATCGGCTATCCCAACTTGACCCCGGTTGGGGTACTTCCTCTCGTTTTGCGCACCACTTGTCCGGTCTAAGGGCCGAACCGGCATGGTGGAGCCAGTTCGGCTTATAGACCGGACGCCTGGTGCGCAAAACGAGAGGCGTAACCTCTCGCGGCAAACCCGGGTCCGACACCGTGCGGGCGCTGCCCGTCCGGCTCGTTGGGTGTCCGGCTGGTCGGTTGGATGCGCGCCACAGGTAGCGAGAGTTGCGCACCACCAACCGGTCTTAAAGCCGAACTGGATGGTGGAGGTGCTGGGAATCGAACCCAGGTCCGTCAGCTTCGTAGTGAACATTCTCCGAGCGCAGCTCTTGAGGAATTGTCGAGGGACACACCGTCAAGAGCACCGGAGTGAGCCCGTAGCCAACTGAATTTTCCGGCGGAGTCGCTGGCGATTTCCGTCGGTAAGCCCTGCATTATGACGCCCATGATCTAAACCGCAAGGCGGGGTCTAGTTGGACGTTGCTAGTTACCTAGCAAGCGCAAGCTGAGGCTTGGCGTTTATTTTTGTTTCCGGCTCTTTTACGTGGTTCCGGAGACCACGGCTCGCTGCTTTCACCTTGACGACTGACGTCGAGACCAATCACCCCCTTCGCGTAATTTCAAGACGAAACTACGTGTCCAGTTTAGCGCCCCCGGATACTCATGGTGCCTTCGACATTTAGTCGGCTCAGATGACCCCCGTGCTACTAACCGACTAACGTACGGCGTCCACGAAATTGATCATCGATCTCACTCTGCCAGATGGCGTTGCTCAGTTAGCGCGTGGTCGGTGGTCCCAGAAGGACTTGGGTGTTCAAGCGAACTTCTCGAAGTTGCGCACTGACCGGGCGATCTCGCGCTCCGCATCTCGCTGGGCGATGGCCTGACGACGATCGTGTTGCTTCCTACCCCGAGCGAGAGCAACCTCGACCTTGGCTCGACCATCTTTGAAGTAGATCTTCAGGGGCACCATGGTCAGGGGCTGCGTCTGAGTTTTGACCCACCACTGGTGCAGTTGCTGTCGATGTGCCAACAACTTGCGCTTGCGATCGGGATCGTGGCTCCCGAAACCGACGGCGTAACTCCAAGGTGGAATATGTGAGCCAAACAGCCAAAGCTCACCACCCTCGATGCGTGCGTAACTTTCGGCGATCTGTGCCTTGCCCGCTCGCAGTGATTTGACCTCGCTGCCGGTGAGGACGAGACCGCACTCCAACACGTCGACGATTTCGTAATCGTGTCGCGCGCGCCGATTTGACGCGACGACACGGTCGGCGCTCTCGGACTTCGCCTTGGCACGGCGCTCTTGGATCTGTTTGGCACGAGCCATTAGTCCAGCGTAGTTATCGTCGAGGGTACGACACGCCGGTGACTAGGGTAGCCTCGTGCTGACCTTGTCCAGAACGCAGCGCGACACGGTCATTGCCGCGTGCATTCGGGCGCTTCCCGACGAGGGCTGCGGCCTGTTGGTCGGTCGCATCAACGGAGCTGACGCGACGGTCGTCGAAGTCGTTGGGAGTCGTAACGTGGCTTCATCGGCGCGTGTCTACGAAGTCGACCCACTCGTGCTCTTGCGAACGGTGCGGCGGGTCGAACGTGAGGGGCTGAGCGTGCTCGGGGTGTTTCACTCCCACACCCACTCCGAGGCGTACCCAAGCGATACTGACGTACGCCAAGCGCCCGATCCCACCTGGCACTACGTCATCGTTTCGCTGCGTGATGTTCCCTCGTCCATTCGTAGTTTCCGAGTACGAGGTGATTCCGTCGACGAGGAAGACCTCTACATTGAAGAGCGGTAGGGGTTCTCGACCTACTCAAGGAAGGAGTTAACGATGAATGTGCCGACGGCGTATCCCGGGTCGGTCGACCTGGTCCTGTTCGTCTTGCGTTTGTACTTAGGCACGATGATCTTCGCGCACGGATATCGGAAGTTCTTTCGCGGCGGTCGACTACCCGGAACCGCTCGGTGGTTTGAATCGATCGGAGTACGCCCGGGATCACTCAACGCGCTCATCGCCGCTACGACGGAGCTAGGCGTCGGCGTACTGCTCGTGTTGGGGTTGTTGACCACGCTCGCCGCGGCGGGCCTGATGTCGTTGATGGTGGTCGCAATCATGACGGTCCATCGCAAGAATGGCTTCTTCATTTTCAACAAGGGCGAAGGCATCGAGTACACCCTGGGCATTAGCGTCGCCTCGCTGGTGCCCGGAACGTTGGGCGCGGGACGCTACTCCCTCGATCACGTGTGGAATATCCTGACCTGGTCCGTCTCGACGCACCTCTTGGTTACCGTGATCGTTGGACTCGGTGGGGCGGCGACGCAACTGGCCGTTTTCTACCGACCATCTCGCGCGTCGTAGGTCACACCGCGCTCAACGGCTATTAAATTCGACCTCACGGGTCGTAATTGACCGGAGGAATCAAGGAGCGGTTGATGGCGGCAACGGTGCGTATTCCAACGGTGCTCCGCCCGGCGATGGGCGGCCTGACGACCGTGAACGTCGAAGGAACCACGATCGGTGCGGTATTGAGTGAACTGACGGTGGCGTACCCGGACATTTCTGGCCAACTGTTCAATACAGACGGCTCGCTTCATCGTTTTCTCAATGTCTACGTGAACGACGACGACGTGCGGTACATCGGCGGCGTCGACGCGCCAGTCAGCGACCGTGACGAAATCACCCTCTTGCCAGCGGTGGCTGGCGGCGCCGCGTAGTGGCGCGCTACGGTTCGGTACTCGAACTGATCGGCGCGACGCCGGTCATCGACGTCAGTGCTCTTTCGCCCAATCCAAACGTCACTATTCTCGCCAAACTCGAAGGGCGTAATCCCGCTGGCTCGGTCAAGGACCGTGTCGCGCTCTCGCTCATCGAGGCGGCCGAACGAGAAGGGCGTCTCGTGCCCGGGCAGTCTGGACAAACGCTCATCGAGCCGTCGTCAGGAAATACCGGCATCGCGCTCGCGATGGTATGTCGGCTGCGCGGCTATCACCTCAAGGTTGTGCTGCCCACGAATGTGTCACCCGAGCGCCGTCAGCTGCTGCTCGCCTGGGGAGCGGACATTATCGAATCTCCCGGCTCCGAAGGTTCGAACGGTGCGGTGCGGATGGCTCAGCGCATTGCGCTCGAGCACCCCGACTGGGTCTTTCTCTACCAGTACGCGAACCCAGCGAATCCAGCTGCACACTACGCGACGACCGGACCAGAGATTTTCGCCGACGTGCCCGAGGTCACCCACTTCGTCGCGGGCCTCGGCACGTCAGGAACCCTCATAGGCGTTGGGCGGTACCTAAAGGAGCGTAAGCCGAGTGTCCAAGTCTGGGCAGTCGAGCCACCCAGCGGTGAAACAGTCGATGGACTACGTAGTCTCGACGATGGCTACATTCCGCCAATCTTCACCGACAACGACGGTGCGACCCTGCTCGATCGAAAGATCGTCGTGCGACCCCGTGAATCCATTGAGTGGACTCGTGCGATGACTCAGGTTGGCCTCTTCGTCGGTATTTCGTCAGGGGCGATCATGGCCGGTGCCGTCAAATGTGCCAACTCCATTGCGTCCGGTGCGTCAGCAACGATCGTGACGATTGCCTGTGACGATGGATGGAAGTACCTATCGACTGGCGCGTGGAGCGACGATATCGATGAAGTCGTTGAGCGGGCAAAGCGGATCATCTACTTTTAGCAAGCGCACGATCCGCTACCGTAGACCCGCGATCGAGAGGAAATGACATGACCATTCGCACTGACGGGCGAGCGAGTGACGAGGCTCGTCCACTTCGCTTCGTGCGTGACTATACCGAAATGGCGCAGGGCTCGGTCCTCGTCGAAGTTGGTCGGACGCGTGTCCTGTGCACCGCCTCGGTTGAAACGGACGTACCACGATGGCTCCGTGGCAGTGGCCGTGGTTGGGTGACCGCGGAATACTCGATGTTGCCCGGCTCCACGCCGGAGCGCGCGTCACGCGAGGCCGTACGGGGCAAACAGTCCGGCCGCACTCACGAAATCCAACGGCTGATCGGTCGATCCTTGCGGTCGGTCACGAATCTCCAGCTGTTGGCCGACGTGCAAATCACGGTTGACTGCGACGTGCTGCAGGCCGACGGCGGTACTCGTACGGCGTCGATTTGTGGTGGCTACGTCGCTCTTCATGATGCGGTGTCTCGATTGGTAGCGGCCGGTCGCGTTGGGTCGCACGCCGTCACGGATCTGGTAGCCGCGGTGTCAGTGGGCATCGTCGACGGCGTCGCGGTACTCGATCTGCCCTACGGCGAAGATTCTCGGGCCGACACTGACATGAACGTCGTGATGACCGGGTCGGGCGACTTCGTTGAGGTGCAGGGGACGGCAGAAGGCGCCGCGTTCAGTCGCCGCGAGCTTGACCAGCTGCTTGATCTGGCCGAAACGGGCATTCGGACAATCCACGAAGCGCAGCGCCTCGTGCTGGCGACGGCGCCGGCGATTCATCCGACGTGACCTCGTTCGTCCTCGCCACCGCCAACGCCCACAAGGCGCTCGAGATTCGCTCGGTCCTCGCCGAGTTCGGTGTGGAGGTCGCCGATCGACCAGCGAACATTCCTGAGGTCGACGAAACGGCCAACACGCTCGAGGGGAACGCGCTCCTGAAGGCCCAGACGATTTGTCGCTGGGTTGGTGGACCGGCGATTGCCGACGACACGGGTCTTTTCGTCGACGTCCTCGGCGGTGCTCCGGGTGTGCACAGCGCGCGCTACGCCGGCGCCGATGCCTCGGATGTCGATAACGTCAATAAATTACTGAGCGAGCTCTTAGGCGTTCCCTCTTCCCAACGGCGCGCTCGATTCCGCACCGTGATCGCGGTGGCGTATCCCGACGGCACGTCGCTCACGGTGGACGGCACGATCGAGGGTTCGATTCTCGAAGAACCACGCGGTGACCAAGGTTTCGGATACGACCCGGTCTTCGCGGCCGATGATCTCAACGGTCGAACGCTCGCCGAAGCATCAGCGACGGAGAAGAATTCCGTTTCGCATCGATCCCGGGCGCTAGGCGCGCTCGCCGCGACACTGGCGCGGTAAGCGGCACCGCGTCAGAGGTTCACCCGTAGGCTGGCAGCGTGAGCGACGGCGTGCTACCGATGTTCCCGTTGGGGATGGTGGTATTTCCGCACCAAGTAGTTGGGCTCTGCGTTTTCGAGCCGCGGTACCAAACGATGCTGCGCGAGTTGCCCGACGATCACCGGTTCGGTACGTGCATGATCGAACGCGGATTCGAAGTGGGCGGTGGTGACGTTCGCGCTTCGGTCGGCACGGTGTTGCGCATACTTGGCTCGCAGATCTTGCCGGATGGTCAGACGCTGTTGCGAGTCGAAGGCACGCAGTGCGTCGAGGTGTCGTCGTGGCTGGCCGATGCGCCCTACCCACGAGCGAGCGTTCGCGAGCGCTGCTGTGATGAGGAAGAAATCGAACCGAGCCTGCTGCAATCGACCGAATCCGCGGTGCGCGCGCTTCGTGCGCTGCGTAGTGAAGTCCTGACGGACGAGCGACTGCGCCACGACTGTGTTATGGACACTGATCCGTGGGTGCGCAGTTGGCAACTCTGCGCGATGACGCCCATGTCAACGCTGGACCAGTTCAAGGTGCTTAGCCTGAGCGACCCCAACGATCGACTCCGGCTCGTCGCCGAGATTTGTTGCGAGCGCTACGGTGATTATCAGCGACTTCTGGCCGACGACCCGTCGCGGTACTCGTTCGATTAGCGCAGGCTGATCAAGTCAATCACGAAGATCAGTGTCTCGCCCGGAGCGATGGCGCCACCGGCGCCACGGTCGCCGTAACCGAGGTGCGGCGGAATCACCAGTCGACGGCGCCCACCAACTCGCATGCCGACGAGGCCGCGATCCCACCCAGCGATGACGTGGCCGTCACCGATGGCAAACGCGAACGGCTCGCCTCGGTCCCACGAGGAGTCAAATTGTTCGCCGCTCGAGTGGCTCACCCCGACGTAGTGAACCACGGCGGTGTGGCCCCGCTGGACGGTCGCCCCATCGCCGATCACGACATCGTCGATGACGAGGTCACTCGGTACGGGTCCGACGTGAGGTTCAACTTCGGGTTGGTTGGTCACGATCGTCGACGTTAGCGGCGCCGCGCACCGGTGACCACGACGCGAACGTTTCGTGCCTCTCGTCCCTTGGGACCGGTTGCTTCGTCGTAGGCGATCGTCTGGCCCTGGCTCAGGGTGCGGAATCCGTCGCCGACAATGTTGGAGAAGTGGATGAACAAGTCGTCGCCCTTGTCGTCGCTGGCGAAGCCGAATCCTTTCGAGTCATTGAAGAAACTGACTACGGCCTGGCCCGCACCGAACCGCTGGGTGGTCGTGGGCGCACTCGCGTGACGAAGGTCCTCGCGCGGCGACCGGGTCTTCGTCGGTGCCACGTGGTGATTGTCGCTCGAGTTCGAACGGGGGCGGCGCGCGCTTCGATCGCGCGGTGCGTCGTTCGAGCGCGCGGTCGCTCGATCAACCCGAGTGGCGACGCCGCGTTGAGACTCGTTACCCGGGCGTGGACCGCGCGAACGTGTCGCCCGTTCGTCCAGTGGCTGTGCGGCGACTGCATCGTCGACGGCACCCAATCGCAACGGCGTCGCGTTCGCTGGCTCGTCGGCGGTGGCGGGTAGTCCCAGCGAGCGCTGCATGCGTCGAACATGTCCTGACACATCATCACTGACGAGGGAGATCACCGAGCCACTGGCGCCGGCTCGACCGGTGCGCCCAGAGCGGTGCAAGTAGTCCGTTGCCTGAGTCGGCGGGTCGTAGTGCACAACCACGGGGAGCAGATCGATATGAATGCCGCGCGCGGCGACGTCAGTCGCCACGAGCACGCGCGTCTCGCCGGCCTTCATGGATCGAAGTGCGCGTTCGCGCTGCGCCTGTGAACGGTCACCGTGCAACGCCACCGCGGAGACGCCACGTTCGCCGAGCTGGCGAGCGAGACGATCGGCACCATGCTTCGTGCGGGTAAAGACAATGGCGCGCTCGTACTGATTCGCAATGTCGGCGGTGACTTGGGGCCGCTGATCTCGTCCGACGCGCCAAAAGTAGTGGTCGACGTCGCTCGGCGCCGCTTCTCCCACGACGTCGTGGATGGCGGCGTCTCGGGTGAAGGCGCTGACCAGAGCCGAAACGTCCGGTCCCAGCGTGGCGGAGAACAACATGACGTGGCGATGGGTGGGAGTTGCTCCAACGATCCGTCGTACCGCCGGCAAGAAGCCCATGTCGGCCATGCGGTCAGCTTCGTCGACGACGACGGTAGTGACCGCGGAGAGATCAAGCATCCGCTGTTCGAGGAGGTCTTCGAGTCGACCCGGACACGCCACTACGAGGTCGACGCCGCTGTTGAGTGCCTTGCGCGTCGCGTTGTACGAGGTACCGCCGAAGATCGTGATAATTCGACGGCCCCGGTCATTGGTCAGCTGCGCCAGTTCCTTTTGCACCTGACTCGCCAACTCTCGAGTCGGCACGAGGATGAGGCCGAGCGGCTGGCGAGGACGGGCGGTGCCGATTCGAGCGAGCATCGGTAGGCCGAACGCCAGGGTCTTGCCAGACCCCGTGACGGCCTTGCCCACCACGTCACGCCCGGCCAGGGCATCGGGAATCGCGGCAACCTGAATGGGGAACGCGTCGCTGATGCCACGCGCGCGCAGACGTTCGACCAGGTTGACGGGCACGCCGAGATCGGCGAAGGATACAGACACGATGACTCCTATGAGTTGAGGTGAGCCCAACTCGATATGCCACGGTCGAATCGGTCTCCACCGCTAGGTGCGGTGAACGCTCGTGAGAGCCTAGCAGGATGGCGCGACCCTTCGAGCGGTGCGGGCGGAGGGACTCGAACCCACACTCCGAAGAACTGGTACCTAAAACCAGCGCGTCTGCCAATTCCGCCACGCCCGCGAGGACACCACCTTAGGTGTCTCGGGGAGGCAGTGCACTTTAGTCCAGTAGATTGTGACTATGAAGAACTCCGCCATGGCCGAAGGGCTCGGAACGAATGACCTCAATCAGCGACTTCTGCGCGAGCGAATCGTCTTCCTCGGCTCCCAAGTGGACCAAAGCACGGCGAATCGGATCTGCGCTGAACTGTTGTTGCTCGAAGCCGAAGACCGAGATCGTGATATCAGCCTCTACATCAATTCCCCGGGGGGCTCGGTGACCGACGGGCTGGCCATTTACGACACGATGCAGTACGTCAACTGTGACATTCGGACGATCTGCGTGGGTATGGCCGCGTCGATGGGACAGTTTCTCCTGTGCGCCGGAACGCCCGGTAAGCGGTTCTCGTTGCCCCACAGTCGAATTTTGATGCATCAGCCGTCAGCCGGTGGCATGCAGGGTCAGGCGTCGGACATTGCGATCCAGGCCGAGCAGATCGTGTACATGAAGAAGATGTTGGCCGAACGGATTTCGTTTCACACCGGTCAACCGGTGGAGCGAATCGAAGCGGACTCGGATCGGGACCGGTGGTTCACGGCACAGGAGGCGGTCGAGTACGGGTTCATCGACGCCGTCATCGATCGTTCGGTGACCCGACAAGGGGCCTAGTGGGCGACGTTCCGCCGACGGTGCGGCGGTCGTTGGCCGCCTCACCGGTGCGCATCGTCAGCGCCCGACCGAGCCTGCGTACGCGTCTGATCAATCTGTTCGAACGTCGCGAGTTGCTCCATAGCCTCATCACGTCCGACATCCGGATCAAATACAAGGGATCAGCGCTCGGTCTCTTCTGGTCGATGCTTTCACCAGCGCTAACGCTCGCTACGTACTATCTCGTCTTCTCGGTCTTTTTGAAGAACGGGATCCCTGACTTCGTCGTCTACCTGTTCGCCGGCCTCATCGTCTGGAATATGTTTCAGAGCGCGGTGAGCACCGCGACCGGGGTCATCGTGGACCGAGCGGGCCTCGTGAAGAAGGTCTCGTTTCCGCGGGAGATTTTGGCGCTTTCGAACGTTGGAGCATCGGTCATTTACTTCGTGATCCAAATCGCGGTGCTCGGCGTGTTCCTCGCGATCATTGGCTACGCACCGGCCTGGGGATTTCTCTGGCTCTTGCCGGTTTCCTTCGCCGCGCTCTATTTGCTCACCGCGTCGATCGCCGTGGTCATGTCGGCCGTTACGGTATATCTGCGCGACGTTCGCCACCTCATGGACGTCGTGTTGCAGCTCTGGTTTTGGGTCTCGCCCGTCGTGTACTCGTACGAAAACTCGATTGCGCCCGCCCTGCGAGCGCGCGGCCTCACCGCCTTGTACTTCATCAATCCGATGACGCCGATCATTCTCACGCTCCAGCGAATCTTCTACGTCCACACGACGGTTCGATCGACCACGACCGGTTTGACGTTGCACATCTTGCCCACCTGGTCACTCGCCACGTTCGCCCTAGTGAACGGCGCACTGCTCGTCTTCGCCGGTCTACTCTTCCTCGTCGCGCTGGTTATCTTCGGGCGGCTCGAAGGCAATTTCGAGTCGGAGCTGTAGTGGTGAACGCCATTGAAGTTGACGGTATCGCGAAGCGATTCACGATCCACCACGAGCGCAGTCAAACGCTCAAGGAGCGCATACTGCATCCCCGGTCGGGGTCGTCGGAAGAGTTTGATGCTCTCGTCGACATCAACTTCGTGGTGGACCAAGGTGAAACCTTGGGTATTGTCGGCCACAACGGTTCTGGAAAATCAACGTTATTGAAGTGCATCTGTGGGGTGTTGCAGCCAACCACCGGCCAGATTCGTCTTCGCGGCAATCTCGCGGCGCTCCTGGAGTTAGGCGCCGGGTTTCAGCACGAGCTCTCGGGCCGTGACAACGTGTACCTCTACGGATCCATGCTCGGCTTCACCCACAAGATGGTCGACCAGATCTTCGATGACGTTGTCGCCTTTAGCGAACTCGAACATTTCATTGACACGCCGGTGAAGTTCTACTCGAGCGGGATGTACGTGCGGTTAGCCTTCGCCGTCGCGGTAAACGTCGATCCCGACATCTTGGTGGTTGACGAGGTGCTGGCCGTCGGCGACGAGCGATTCCAAGCGAAATGCATCGATCGAATCCGTCACTTTCAACGTGAGGGACGCACGATCTTGCTCGTCACGCACCAAGCCGATACGGTGCGCGCGATCTGTGATCGCGCCATTGTCCTTGATCAGGGCCACATGGTGGCCGACGGTCCCGTGACCGATTCACTGCGGATATTCCGCGAACGACTGTTGGGTGACGTGGCCGATCACCGACCCGCGGGTGCGGGCTCCGTTCGCATCGACGGCGTGTCGAGCGACACGGGCGCATTCGAGGTGCGTCACGGGGCCGGAATGTCCATCGTCGTTTCCTTTACCAGCGACCGCGCGGTCAGCGGCAATCTGGTCTTGGAAGTGTTTACGCGAACGGGTCTGCTGGTGAGTCGAAACGACGCGCAGTCGGCGCCGGTGACGCTTCGCCCCGGTACGAACCGAGTGGGCGTTGCGTTCTCGAATGTCCCGCTGCTCGATGGCGTGTACGACCTCAACGTGGGTCTGGTCGAGCCCGAGGGCGCCACGGTGATTGCCTGGAGCGAGAAGGCGGCATCACTCCAGGTTCTTTACGATGGTCGAGCTGGGGGCGTCGTGGCCATTGATTCGTCCATCACGCAGTCGTAGGGGCTTCGGACGTTAAGCGCGGATAACGTCGCAACGAGCCGAGGCGCCCTAATCGTCCGGCGTTGATCGGATAGGTGGCGACGCGAAGTAGCCGTCGGTCGCCGCGGGAGTTCCCGTAGGCGTAGATGATCGGTTCGGTGGCGTAATTACGTTCCGCGATCCAGTCCGAGAGTCGGCGCATCTTCTCCGACCCGCGGCAGTTGCGTCCGAGGTAGCCGCCGGTCAGACGACCGAGTGGGTCCGTGGCGAGCCGCGTGCCGAGTGCCCCGAGCGCGCCGAGTTGTTCGCCAACCACCGCCACGTACAGTTGGGGCGACGCTGACACAATCACGACGTCGTGCCCCTGGAGGAGGTGCCAGCGAAGCCGCCCCAGGGTCTTGGGTCGAAGTCGTTGCTCGAGGTGATCGAGAATGAACGCGTGCGAACGCGACGTGACCTCGGCCTCATCGCGCCCGGCCAGCAGTCGCAGGAAGAGTCGCTCCTTGGCACGGTCGGCGCTCGGACCGCTGCGCACCGCGCCGACGCCCAAGGGAATCGCGAGCCGCAGCGCCGCCGCGAAGGTCCGTCCGCCCCCGGCGATCCAACGGAGCCAACGAAAGACGCTGCCGCCTTCGGTCAGCGTCCCGTCGAGATCGAATGCGGCGACGACGGGCGCGGCGGTCTCGTCTTCAGTCACCGCTCTAGTTTCTCACAGCGTGTGACCTACTTGGACCCACCGATTCACAGTCGCCACATAGAACAAAGCCCATGAGCTCGACGCGGCGACGCGACGCCCGCGAATCCGACGCTGTGGCCAAAGATCGCGTGGGGTCATCGACGACTCCCGATATGCTGGCGCCGCAGTTGTTGGATTGACCACGCAACCACAAGGAGTCAACATGTCGATTCGCCTCGGTGACCTAGCCCCCGACTTCTCAGCGGACACTACGGATGGCCCGATCAACTTTTACGAATGGCTCGGTGACAGTTGGGGAATTCTCTTTTCGCACCCCAAGGATTTCACACCGGTGTGCACGACCGAACTGGGCGCCTTCGCGGCTCGCAAGGCAGAATTCGACCGTCGAAACACCAAGATCATCGGCGTGTCGGTCGACGATGTCGCCTCGCACCAACAGTGGAAGGGCGACATCGCCGAAACCCAGGGAACGCCGCTTAACTTTCCTATCATCGGCGACGAGGAGCGTAAAGTCGCTGGCCTCTACGACATGATTCACCCCAACGCCAACGATACGTTGACGGTGCGCAGCGTGTTCATCATCGGTCCCGACAAGAAGGTGAAGTTGACGCTGACCTATCCGGCGTCGACCGGACGCAATATCGACGAGATAATTCGCGTCCTCGACTCACTGCAACTGGTGGCGGGCTACTCGGTGGCCACGCCGGTCAACTGGCGTGACGGTGACGACGTGATCATTGCGAACTCGATATCGGACGACGAAGCCAAGACGAAGTTTCCTAAGGGCTTTCGCAAGTTGAAGGACTATCTGCGGCTCACCCCACAGCCGAACAAGTGAGGTGAGTGTGGTCGCGGCACGCGGCACGCGGGCCGCGACCGCGCGACGTCGGTGAGTGGGCACTTGGAATCCCCAGGTGATTCTTCACTTCCGGCGACGTCATTCGCCGCACTCGGCTAGGGGTAAGGCGGGTGCCTAGTCGGATGAAACTCGCAACAGTGCCTCGCGCAGTGCCCGCTTGAGCACTTTGCCCTGTGGGTTTCGCGGTAATGGTTCACCACGAAAGAAGTACTTGGTGGGAATCTCGAATCTCGCGAGCCGATGGGTCACGTGCTTACTCAACTCCTCGGCCCGAATCTGTCGGCCCGGACGCAAGACAACAACCGCGGCTACTTCTTCACCAAGGGTCGGGTGAGGGAGTCCGATAACCGCGCAGTCCGCGACGTCGGGGTGCTCGAAGAGGGCGGCCTCGACGATGACCGAGTAGACGTTTTCGCCGCCTCGGATTATCACGTCCTTGGCGCGATCGACAATGTAGATGAATCCCTCCTCGTCGATGCGAGCCACGTCACCAGTGTGCAACCAGCCGGCGGTGAACGATCGCGCGGTTTCTTCGGGTTTGTTCCAGTAGCCTCGCACGACGTTGGGTCCCTTGATCCAGAGTTCACCGACGACACCCGGGTCGTTCATCGTCGGGGGTTCTTCACCCTCATACCCGTCGGGAACGACCGCGACCTCGCAAACGGGAACGACCGTCCCGCAACTAGTCGGTCGGAAGACGTAGTCGGGTCCGGTGTTGAGCGCCACCGCGGCCGCGGTTTCGGTGAGCCCATAGCCGTTTCCCGGCTGCGCGAGATTGAAGGCGCCGCGAATTCGCCGGACGAGTTCCGGTGGTGCCGGCGCACCACCGTAGGAGACGAGGCGCACGCTCGAGACGTCGTAGTTGGAAAAGTCCGGGTGGTCGAGAATTTGCATGACGACGGTCGGCACGCCACCAATGGTTGTGATGCGCTCGCGCTCGATGATCGCCAACGCTTCGCCGGGATCGAAGTGGTGGGTCATGACGAGCTTGCCACCGCTGGCCGTGCAGATGACCATCACGGCTAGACAACCCGTGGCGTGGAACAGCGGGATGTTGAGCAAATTGGCGCTCGGTCCACCTTGGATGGCTTGGTCGCCGTCGTCGCCCAAGCGCAGCGTTGATCGTTGGCCAATGAAGAAGAGATTCATCAAATTGGTTACGACGTTGCGGTGCGTGCCGATGGCGCCCTTGGGGTGGCCGGTCGTACCCGAGGTGTAGAACATCGTCGCGTCGTCGTCCGCATCGATGGCGATATCGACGGGCGTGATCGCTTGGTCAACGGATCCCAGATATTCATCGAACGACAAGATCTGCACGCGTGTATGAGGTGACAGAGCGCGCACCTGGCCGGGAACATCGGACATGACGACCACGGTGGTTAGGTGGTCCAATTCGTCGAAGAGAGGCCGAACCCGGTCCAGTCGCTCTTCGTCGACGAAGGCGACACGCGTACCCGAGTCGGCGAGCCCGTAACGCAGTTCCTCGGTGGTCCACCACGCGTTCAGTGGCACGACAATCGCCCCGGCACTGACGATGCCCCAGAACGCACTCACCCACGACGGGAGATTTCGCGACGCGATGGCCACACGGTCCCCAGCCTCGACGCCACCGTCACGCAATCGATGCGAGAGCGTCGCGGCGATCCGGAAGTGCTCATCGAACGTGATCCGCTGACTACCGTAGATGAGGAACTCTCGCTCGCCGTGACGAAGCGACAGGTTGAGCACCTCGCGCAGGTTGCCGGGTGCGTGCTTCCAAACCGACATTTCGATTCCCCGCACCACTTGCCGCTCGGTTTCGAAAAGTTGCCCCGCCGACGTCAAGGTGGCGGTGGCGGCGGCCAGCGACAGGTGCGGCTCACTCATGTGGAACGTCGGTCGTTGGCGCTGGCTTGGGAAAGAGCCGATCTCGATAGTGAGCGAGTTCCTCGATCGACTCTCTGATGTCGTCGAGTGCCCGGTGGCTGGATTCCTTATCGGGCAGTTCGGCGAGCACGTCGGGATGCCAGCGTCGCGCAAGTTCTTTGATCGTAGAGACGTCAACGTTGCGGTAGTGAAAGAAGGATTCAAGCTCGGGCATGTACTCCTGGAGAAACCGACGGTCAGTGCCTATCGAATTGCCACAAAGGGGAACGGTCCCTGGATCACTGATGTACTCGCGTAAGAACGCCAACGTCAACTGCTCAGCCTCGGACACCGTGACCGTGGACTGGCGAATAGCGTGGAGCAGCCCTGACTTCGAGTGCATTCGTGTTACGAAGTCACCCATATGTTCGAGCTGCTCCGCGGTGGCTCCGATGACGAGGTCTGGACCCTCCGCAACGATAGTGAGGTGGTCATCGGTAATGATGGTCGCGATCTCCACGATCACGTGGCGATCTGGTTCGAGTCCGGTCATCTCCAGGTCCATCCACGCGAGCATGGACCGACACTATCGAAGTACCCGGACGAGGGAAGTATCCTTCGCGCCATGGATATCCCCATCACCAAACTGCGTGACGTGGCAGTTGTGCCAAGTCGCGCGCACGAAGGCGACGCCGGATTCGACCTGGTTGCCGTGGAATCCCATCGACTTGCACCACGCGGCGGCCGTGCGCTCGTTGGCACCGGCGTCGCCGTCGCCATTCCGGCGGGTTTTGGTGGCTTCGTTCTGCCCCGCAGTGGCTTGGCTCTTCGACACGGAATCACCTGCGCTAATGCCCCGGGCCTGATTGATTCGGGTTACCGCGGCGAGGTCAAGGTGGCGCTGGTGAACCTCGACCCGGATAACGACTACGTCGTGCACGAAGGCGATCGGATCGCCCAACTTGTCGTGATGCCGGTAGCGACCATTGACTTCCGGCTTGTCGAACGGTTACCCGTCTCGAATCGTGGCGCGGGAGGATTTGGGAGTTCAGGTCGATAGACCGCGAGGGATCCACCCGCAACATCTCTCAGCGACGCAGTCCGCTACACTGGGAGTGACGCGGACGTAGCTCAGTTGGTAGAGCGCGACCTTGCCAAGGTCGAGGTCGCCGGTTCGAGCCCGGTCGTCCGCTCCAGGGGGTGATTGGTCGGGCCCGCGGCTGCTGATCAGGTTTCGTGGCTCTTCTGGTACTAGCGGGGTGAGTTGTTCACGGTGGCGTCATGCAACCGGCGCCGAGTGCGTCGCCCTGCGACTCACTCGAGCGACCAGCGGGGTTGGCACGGGTCACCTACTCCTCGCCAGCGAAGCGCTCCCACGCTGACTGACGGGTCATTCCCAGAGACGCTCCGATAGCTGCCCACGTCGCGCCCAGTTCTCTCGCGCGTTTTACGAATCGGGTGAGGTTACTCTCGGCCTGTGCACCAGCGGCGGCCATCCGAGGGAGGCTGGAAAGCACCCCTTCAAGGTCAAGGCTCTCTTCCCACGAAGTCAGACCTGATGGCAACGAGGGCGGGTTGCTGATGATTTGACGGGAGAGATCCAAGCACTCGTTACAGATATAGACGCCCGGGCCAGCGACCAGCTTGGCAACTTCGTTGCTCGGTTTTAGACAGAATGAGCAGTGTGTCGTTGCTGTGTCCTCAGTTATAGCCATGCGCATCTCCTTAGGATTTTGAGTCAGTGTCAGGACCATCCTTACTCAGTCAGGTGTAGCCTGACAAGGCAAGAGTTGGACTTCGACAAGCAAAGATGCCTTCAATCGGAGGACATTTACCTGACACCCCGCTATTACCGGAAGAGCCGGTTTCGTGGTGGGTAACGCGTGGTCGATGGCACGGTCACGCGTGCGCCAATGTTGCCTTCTCGAGGTCACGAGCGGGCCGGTCAGTTCTCCGATCGACGCGGGCGCACTGGCCAGCAGGCGACCGAGGTGTTCGCGCGAAGGCCCACCGCGCACGCCATCGAACTAGGCCAGAGCAGTCAAGACGGCCGACGTTGGCGTCACCTCCGCGGATCTGGCCATGACGTGACGACGTCGAAGTGGCATTGACGTGATGGCGATGAACCCAGTCGGCGCCGCGGTACATGGGCAAGGTCCCTAGCCGCTACCGGCGCCCAGAAAACGGGCGGGTCGACAACCGCCTCGATGGAACGTGAACGGATGTTACGGCATAGCGACTCGTGAACCGCCGACCGAGCAGCTTGCGATGGCCGTTGATGATCGGCGGGGTTATCGCATTGGTCTGAACCTCGATTGCCGGAACATCGCCCACTCGGCAGCGACGTCCCGGTCTGGCACACTTGATCCGGATCGGAGTTACGTGATGCAGACAGTTACTGAAGCGGACGTTGGTCGCCGGCTTTCAACTCTCGACGCTGAGGAACCGCGCGTCGTTGTGTCGGGGAATTTTGCGACGCCGTGGAGGTTGGTGGCGATCGCTAACTCCTCGTTGGCGACGTGGCGCGCTTTCGTTCTCAATCCACAATTGGGCTGGCCCGAGCGAAGCGGACTAATCACCGAGACGCCGTTTGTTGGCGACGGGATACGGGGGGCGTCGGGCGTGGAGTTTTTCCCGATGCGCCTATCGCTGGTGCCGCGTCTCTTTGCGTCGTCACGTCCGCCCGACGTCGTCTTGCTACAGACGTCGCCGCCACAGCGCGGGCGAGTTTCTTTAGGTATCGAGGTGAATATCTTGCCGGCGGCAATACACGAAGTGCGACGACGCGGCGGCGTCGTGGTGGTCCAGGTGAATCCGCAGATGCCCTACACGATGGGCGATGGCGAAATCGACGCTGATCTGATTGATCTGGCGCTTGAGGTCGATGAACCGCTCCAGTCACCCCGTTCACGTTCGATCGACGATGGCGCGGCACAGATTGGGCGCCACATCGCGTCATTGGCGAGTGACGGCGCGACGCTGCAGATGGGGATCGGCCTCGTGCCCGATGCGGCCCTATCGTTCATGGGTCGGTTGCGCCACCTTGGCGTGTGGTCGGAAATGATCAGTGACGGTGTCATGGCGTTAGATCGCGCCGGCGCGATCGACCCTGATCGGGTCGTTACGTCGACCTTCTTGTACGGTTCGGCCGAGCTTTACCGCTGGGTCCATCGAAATCCGCGCGTGGTCATGCGTCGCACCGAGGTGGCGAACAATCCAGCGCGCATTGCCGAACAGCCATCGATGGTGTCGATCAATACGGCGCTGGAGGTCGACCTCTACGCACAAGCCAACGCGAGCTACGTGCGCGGCACTATTTATTCGGGATTCGGTGGTCAACCAGATTTCGTCAGTGGAGCCTTGCACTCGCGTAGTGGGCAAGCGGTGTTGGCGCTGCGGTCGTGGCACGAGAAGTCGGACGAATCAACGGTCGTTCCGTTACTGAACGCCCCGGTCTGTTCCTTCCAGCACAGCGCGGTCGTCACTGAACAAGGAGTGGCGACGCTCTTCGGTCGCAGTCAAAGCGCCCAAGCGAGGGCACTCATTGACTGCGCCGCGCATCCTCGGGCGCGCGACGGCCTCGAGCGCGCGGCGAAGGAGTTGGGAATTCTCTAGCGATATGGCGCCATCGTTGCCTAGGCTGCACGCGAGGAGGACCAATGAATCACCCGGCGTTGCAGGCGTACCTTGATGGATTACGCGCTCGACCGGCGCCGCATCCGTCGACGGTGACGATCGCCGCTCGCCGTGGCGCGTACCGCGCGACCGCCGCCGCGCTCTGGCCCGACGTCGTATCGATCGGGTCGGTCGCGGACTGCGTCATCGATCTAGGCGGTCGCAGCATCGGGGCACGCTTGTACGTGCCCAGCGTCGACGAAGCCAGGGGACTGGTGACCTACTTCCACGGTGGTTCGTTCGTGGTTGGTGATTTGGAGACGCACGACGGGGTGTGTCGACGGGTGGCCGAAGATACGGCGATGCGGGTTCTGGCCGTCGACTATCGACTGGCTCCCGAGCACCCCTTTCCGGACGGCGTCGACGATGCGGTCGATGTCTTGCGTTACGTGGCGACGCACCGCGAACGCTTCGCCGACGCCGACGCCGCCCTGTTCGTCATGGGCGATTCGGCGGGGGCCACGCTCGCCACCGTTGCCTCTGCCCTCACGCGCCATGACAACTTGGGCATCGTCGCCCAAATCCTGCTCTACCCGACCCTCGGTCCCGAGATGGTCACTGATTCGGCGCACGCGTACGGATCGGGTTACGGACTCGAATTGGATCACTTGCGCTTTGACTACCGCCAGTACCTCGGCACCGCGGACCACACCGACCCCCGGGTCTCACCACTGATGAACGCAGACCTGTCCGGTTCACCATCGGCGATCATCGTCGTCGCCACCCTGGATCCCTTGCGTGACGAGGGTGTCGCGTACGCTGGGCTGCTTGAGCACTACGGCGTCCACGTCGAGCTGTTGGAAGCCGAAGGGATGATTCACGGTTTCATTCGCCTGGGCGGCATCGTGCCCGAGGCGCTGGAGATTCTCGACGACATCGCCGCCCACCTCCATCGACTCGTCATCAGCGCGTGAACGTTCTGTTCATAACGCTGGACCAGTTTCGAGGCGATACGTACGGCGCGGCAGGTCATCCGCTGGTCAAGACCCCCACGCTTGACCGGATCGCTCGTGAGGGTGTTCGACTCGGCCGACACTATTCGCAGGCGGCCCCGTGCGCGCCGGGTCGGGCGGCGCTATACACCGGGACCTACCAGATGAACAATCGCGTCGTGGCTAACGGAACGCCACTGGATAGGCGGTTCCAGAGCTTTGCGACGGTGGCGCGCCACGCGGGCTACGACCCGACGCTCTTTGGTTACACGGATCAGGGCCTTGACCCCTTCGCCGCGGCGGGATCGGACGATCCGCGGCTCGACTACTACGACGGGGTACTCCCGGGACTTTCGGTCGGCCTGTACCTACCCGAGAGCCAGGCGGGCTGGGTGCAGCATCTGCGCGCGAAGGGATACGACGTACCGAGCGGTTGGGCCGCGGCGTTGCGCGGTGAGCCCGACCGCCCCGCGCAGGACTCACTGAGCGGATTCCTCACGACTCGGTTTCTCGACTGGCTCGGACACCAAGAATCGGGATGGTTCGCGCACCTCAGTTATCTGCGGCCCCACCCTCCCTACGGTGCGGCAGGACACTTCTCGTCGATGTACGATCCCGACGACGTCGACGTGCCAATTGCGCCGTCCACGCAAGATCGTCACCCGATCCACGACATTGCCCTCACACTTCGCGCCAGTGCGGCACCCGCGGACGAACGCGGCATGCGTCACTTGCGAGCGCAGTACTACGGCATGATCAGTGAAGTCGATGCACAAGTTGGGCGGGTGGTCCGGGCCATAGAGGAGCGCCGCGAGTGGGCGGACACGCTCGTCATCGTGACGGCTGATCACGGCGAACAACTCGGCGACCACGGGCTGATCGAGAAGCTCGGGTTCTTTCCCCAGAGCTACCACATCATCGGTCTTTGGCGAGACCCGCGGCGCTCCTCACCGGGGCGCGTCGTGTCGCAGTACACCGAAAACGTGGACATTCTGGTGACCTTGGCGGATGCGCTGGGGGTTCCAGCGCCGATCCAGTGCGACGGCCGATCCTTGGTTCCCTTGCTGGAGGGTGCGACGACCGAGTGGCGCACGGCGGCCCATTACGAGTGGGACTACCGCTCGTTCTCCATCGGTCGCGGTGGACCGGGCTGGCCGATCGACCGAACGCTCAGTCGTCAAAATCTGGCCGTGTCGGTGGGCGAGGACACTTCTTACGTCCAATTTGGCGACGGCAGCTTCCGGTGCTACGACCTCCAAGCCGATCCAACGTGGCGTACGCCGTGTCTCGATACGAATCGGATCCTAATGGCCGCCCAGGAGCAGCTCCAATGGCGCCAGGAGCATCTGGGACGCGACGTGACCGACATGGTGCTCGGGCGTGAGCGGCGGGGCCGATGGCCGCAGGTGGCCACCGTCGGTTGATGAACCACTGGGGTCACGTGATGACCAGCGCACCAAGATAAAACCCAGTGTCATCAGGAGTCGATAGAGCATTGCGGACGCGTCGGTTGATGAAGTCGTGAAAAACATCGGCGGTGCGACGCAAATGGGCTGAGTCATCTGGTATCAATGACGGTTGCGTCATAGTGACGTCAACAGCGAGGGAGTAGTCATGCAGCGGATTTCACGCGTGCGTCAAGCACTGGTCACGGCGGGCGTAGCGACGCTCGTCCTAGCCTCGACCGCGGTCGCCGGCGCGTCCTCGACCACGGGGTCGTACAACGCCGCAGCGGCCAAGTTGGTGCCGTCGGCCTATAAGGGCAAGGTTCTCCAGGTAGCGACGGACGCGACCTACGCGCCCGACGAGTACATGAATGGAACCAAGATGGTCGGCTTCGACATCGATTTGATCAACGCGATCGCTAAGACCTTAGGCATCAGGATCAACGAAAACAACGTGACCTTTGACAACATCATCGCCGGAATCAAGGCGGGACACTACGTCATTGGTAATTCGTCGTTCACTGACAACAAGGCGCGCGAAGGACAAGTCAACTTCGTCGACTATTTCCAGGCCGGTGAGGGCGTCTATGCCAAGTCGAGTGCGAAGTTGAGCTTCAATGGATTGAAGAGCTTCTGTGGTCACAGCGTCGCGGTGGAAACCGCTACCGTCGAGGAGACCGACGCGAACAACACCGCCAAGACGTGCCCCGCGGGCAAGAAGTTGAGTGTCTTGTCCTTCTCCACCCAGACCGAGGCCAACGTGGCCGTCTCGTCGGGACACGCGCAGTTCGGTTTCGTTGACAGCCAGATTGCCGGTTACATCGTCGCAACGTCGAATGGCGCGTTCAAACTCGTTGGACGAGCCGTGAACGTTGCGCCCTACGGCTTCGCTACGCCCAAGACGCCGGCCGGGCTCGCACTCGCCAAGGCCATCCAGGCCGCGGTGAAGGTACTGGTGGCCAACGGGACGTACCGCGCCATTCTCAATCACTACGGTGTGCAGGCCGGAGCGGTGCCGTTGAGTCGGATTCAGCTCAACGGAGCGGGGGCTTAACGCTTCGACGATTTTCGAGGTTGTAGTAGAAACGTAGCCATGAGTTCGGACGGGGGCGACGAAGTTAAGGTCGTCCCCGTCCGCCACGTCGGACGTTGGTTTGGCGGGGCCGTCATCATCGTTCTCATCGGGATGCTCGGGCACACGATCATCTCAAAAATCCCAACGGGACAGCGCTCGTGCGAGACGGTGGGCGGTGTACGGGCGTGTCACCCGCAGATCAACTGGCGTTTCAGCTGGAACATCGTCTTTCACTACTTCACGTCATCGGAGATACTGCACGGCCTCGTCAAGACCATGGAACTCACGGTGCTGGCCATGGCCATCGGCATCGTGCTCGGCGTGTTGATCGCCGTCATGCGCCTCTCACCGAGCCGACTGCTGTCGTCTCCGGCTTGGAGTTATACGTGGTTTTTTCGCGGCACGCCGGTGTTCGTGCAACTCTTGTTCTGGTTCAACATCTCTGCCATCTATCCGACGCTCACTATTGGGCTTCCGTTCTTGCCCGTCACGTTCTTGCACCTCGACATGGTGACCCTGCTGACGCCCTTCACCGCGGCGGCAGTCGCACTCGGGCTCAACGAAGCGGCGTACATGTCCGAAATTGCGCGATCGGGCCTCATTTCGGTTGATGAGGGTCAAGTCGAGGCGGCCAGTTCGCTCGGCATGACGCGCGGCCAATCACTGCGCCTCGTCGTCCTGCCGCAGGCGATGCGGATCATCGTTCCGCCGACCGGCAATGAAGTCATCTCAATGCTGAAGACGACGTCACTCGCCAGCTCGATTGGTCTCACCGAATTGCTCGGCGCAGCCACGAACATCTACGCCGCCAACTACGAGGTGATGCCGCTGTTGATTACCGCGAGCCTGTGGTACCTAATCGTGACCACCGTGTTGTCGATTGGTCAATTCTATCTGGAACGGTACTTCGGCCGAGGGGCGTTGCGAACACCCCCACCGACGCCGCTCGCCCGTTTGCGAAGTGATTTGCGGGGGATCGTGTCGAAGTTTCGAACGCCGCGGCCGTCGGTGTCCCGCGAGGCACTTCGATGACGAGCGCGATGGTCGAAGCGCGCGGCGTGTGCAAGCACTACGCCGGCGTCGAGGTGTTGCGGGGCGTGAACTTGACGGTGAACCGCAGTGAGGTGACGTGTCTGATCGGGCCGTCGGGTTCGGGCAAGAGCACCCTACTTCGTTGTATCAATCATCTGGAGAAACACGACGCGGGTGATCTGCGCGTGGATGGACAACTCGTGGGTTACGAGGCCCGCGATGGCAAACTGTACGAGCGCAGTGATAAGCAAATCTGCATCGAACGTTCCCAGATCGGGATGGTGTTTCAACGCTTCAATCTGTTTCAGCACCTGACGGTGCTCGAGAACGTGACCATCGGCCAAGTCAAGGTGAAGAAAGTGGCCGCCGACGCCGCGACCAAACGCGCGCGCGAACTTCTGGCGCGCGTCGGGCTCGACGCGAAAGAAGGTTTCTATCCGAGCCAACTCTCGGGTGGTCAGCAGCAGCGAGTAGCGATTGCTCGTGCCTTGGCAATGGACCCCAAGCTGATGCTGTTCGACGAGCCGACGTCGGCGCTGGACCCAGAACTCGTTGGGGAGGTGCTGGACGTGATGAAGGACCTGGCCTCTAGTGGTATGACGATGATTGTCGTTACGCACGAGATGGGCTTTGCGCGCGAAGTTGCCGACACTGTGTATTTCCTGGACAGCGGCGTTATCGAAGAGTCAGGAGATCCTCGCCAGGTGTTGAGCTCACCGCGGTCGGAACGTCTGAAGAGCTTCCTGTCGAAAGTGTTGTAGTGCGCTGGGAAATCGACCCGACGAACGCAGGTACCGGCCTGCCGCTCGAGGGCGTACGCGTGCTCGACTTCTCACGAGTCTTGGCCGGGCCGCTGTGCGCGATGATCGCCGGCGACCTCGGCGCGGACGTCGTCAAGGTGGAGAGTCCCGACGGGGATCCGGTACGCGCGCTCGCCCCGCCCAGGTTCGGCGACGACGCCACGTACTACCTGGCCGTCAATCGGCACCGGCGCAACGTCGTGGCGGACCTTCGTATTCCCGGCCAGTTCGCGGCGGTGGCGAACCTGGTCGAACAGGCGGACGCCGTCGTAGAGAACTACCTACCCAATCAGATTGCCTCGCTGGGTATCGATCGCTTGCGGCTGCTCAACCCAGACTGCGTCTGGGTCAGCGTTACGCCGGCGACGTCGGGTGGCCCGGTGGCTGGGCAGCCATCGTTCGATCTACTGGCTCAAGCTCGATCGGGCCTGATGGGAGTGACGGGACGAGCCGACGGCGAGCCCACCAAGGTTGGTTCGCCGCTCGCCGACGTCGTCACGGGCCTCTACGCAGCCGTAGGCCTGCTCACGGGCCTGTACGCGCGTGCCGCGGGTCGCTCGGCCCGCGGATTCGAGGCTCCATTGCTCGAATCAACCATGAGCGCGTTAATCAATCAAGCGCAGGGCTATCTCTCGACCGGCGTCAATCCCGTTCGACTCGGCAACGATCATCCGAGCATCGCACCGTACGGACCGGTGACGACCGCCGACGGCTTCTTGCTCCTTGCGGTCGGCACCGACGCTCAGTACGAGAAGCTGATGGCCGCGCTGGGTGACGCGGCGTTGATGAGTCACGTCGAGTGGGCGACCAACGCCGTGCGCGTCGCCGATGGCGTGAGGCTGCGTGAAGCGCTCGACGCCGTCTTTCGAACGCGAACGACGGCGCAGTGGTTGGCGCACCTGGCCTCGTCGGGCGTCCCGCACGGACCAATCTTTGACGTCGCGTCAGCGTTCGCGCAGCCCCAAATCGAAGGTGGCGACTTCGTAGGTCTCATGGATGCACCGGCGGGCGTGACGCGGGCGATGCGAACGCCGCTGCTGATCGACGGGCGTCGTCCGGTGATCCGACGCGGTCCACGGTTACTGGGCCAGGACACCACCGAGTTGCTGGGCACCGTCGACTGAAGCGTCACGGAACCCAACTGGTGCTCGGCGCCGCGGAGTCAGCGGCTCAACAACGAACGCGATCCGACGCTCGTGCGCTGGCTCGGCTGCGTGGTGGGTGGGATGCACGGCCGAGCCGTTTCGTGACGTCGCTAGCGGCCGGCGTCAGCGCCGCTGCGATCACGAACGACTTGGCGCCCAGTCGTATGTCGGGGGCCACGTTGCGCAACGTCGCTTCGGGTTCGCGCGCCGAGGCCATCCGAAGGGTGAAACCTTGACGTCGAACGTACGTGACCTGGTCGTTGACACGTGAGTTGTGACGACGGGCCCACTAAATGGAAATCGAATGAGTCGTCCAAAAGTACGGAACCGTGTGAAGTCAGTCGCCCGCCCCAGCAAAGCTGAAATCGTGAGTACATTGCAATCGTGAAACGTGTCGCAGTGGTTGGATCCGGGGGTGCGGGCAAGACCACATTTGCCCGAGAACTCGCGCGCCGCACGGGCCTACCCGTCGTGCATCTCGATCATCTTTACTGGAGACCCGGCTGGGCGGTGACCCCAGGCGACGAATGGAGAGAAGTCCAGGACGAACAATTAACGACCGACGAATGGATCGTTGACGGAAACTATTCGGGTACCTTCGATATCCGATTTCAACGGGCAGACACGATTATTGTCCTGGCTCCTTTGAAATGGAGGTGTCTTTCACGAGTCATCAAGCGCACGCTCACCAATCATGGGCGGTCGGTTCAGGCCCCGGAGTGTCCCGAGCGAATCGATTTGAAGTTCTGGAAATGGGTATGGCGATACCAGAACGACAGCCGACCCATCTTGGACGTCGCCATTCGAGAACATGGTGCCGCTTCGAAAGTGGTCGAATTGAGGACGTCGCGAGATGTGGCTCACTTTCTCGAGAATGTTTGTTCGGAGATTTAAGCCGGGAGATGCGCCAAGACGGCAAGTAAAAGTGGAATCAATTCGACTGGCCGCGACTATCGCTACTGGAGAATCTGAATATCGCTCTGGGTCGCTCATCGAGCGACCCAGGGGTTGACTCTCCAGTCGGAAAAGGTGCAGGTCGGCCCACCGTTGGCAGCGCCGACGTATGGATCGCGAGACGCCACGAAGTGGCTGGTAGCACCGCCACACGAGACCTCGTAACGGCCGCCACTAGCGGCGAGAGCCTCGACGCTGAGGGCGCGGTGGACCCCACGGCAAGATAATCGGGAGGGCCTTTACAGGGGACCACCGTCGAAGAAATCAACCGAGGTGAAAGAGTCGACCGGATGACGTGACAGCGTCAGGGGTTGACGACTCGGGTGTCCGAGCGCGACGACGGCGGCGATCGCGAACGTCGCGGGGAGGTGAAACAGTTCCCGCAGTTGAGGTTCATTGCGCGTGGCGATGGTGGTCATGACGCCCGCGAGACCGTGCGCTCGCGCGGCCAGCAAGATGTTCCACACGAACGGGTAAATCGATGCACCTCCGATGAAGTGGTACCGGTCGAGGTCTCGGTCCGTGGCTGCGAGGGCCGCGACGTCAGCACAAACAACCAGCAACGCCGGAACCCGGTCCAGGGATTCGGCGAATCCCGTGGGCTGCGATCGCGCGGTGGCCCGTTCGCGTTGGGCGAGCGCGTTCATGCGATCTGTTTCGTTGGCCAGTGGCGAAAACGGCACGACCCCGGCGAGCAGGTGCGCCACGTAGTCGTGCCAGGCGTCGAGATACGCATCGCGCAGGCCACGTCTTGTCACGTGATTGTCTACGACGATGACGTGCCACGGCTGGCGATTACCTCCGGACGGCGCGAAACGAGCACTTTCCAAAATCGAGCGAAGGATGTCGTGGTCGACCGGTACGTCAGTGAAGTCGCGCACGGCACCAGTGGTTCGGACTGTCTCAATGAGATCCACAGCGAGACCCTAACCCTAGGCGTCGCGATGCACCAGGAGCAGTGCCCCGCTGGCCAATGTCACGATGACGTACGTGGCGAGCACCGTGGTCGCGGGCCACGCGGCGAATAGTTGCGGTGGCGACGTGGTCGACATCATCGCGCGACCCAGCGCGGACGGCTCGTAGCGGGTTATCGAGTCCTGCCAGCTCTGGGGCAAGACGAAGACCACGATGGGAACGACGAGTAGCAACGACGTAAAAACGCTGATTGCTGCCGACTGGTGACGAAGGATCAGCCCGATACCGAATCCAAACGCCCCGAGCAGGGCGAGGTACACGCCTCCGAGCAGCACCGAGCGCAGAACGGGCGCGCTGGCCATCGACGCGGTCGGTACAACGCCCGCGAAGATTCGCTGGCCGATGAGAAATGCCACCACCACGACGATTTCGGCGACAACGATGGTCGCGCTCAGCAAGACGATCAACTTGGCCGCCGCGACCTGGATGCGCCGCGGCGTGGCCGCGAGCGTCGTGCGAATGGATCCCGTGGCGTATTCACTGGTGATGAAGAGGATGCCGATGACGCCGACGGCAAACTGGGCAAACAGGATGCCCCCGAGGCTCGTCGAAACCGGGTCAAAGGCGAGTTTGGCGAGCGGGTCCATTGTCTGCCAATGGCCTCTGATCGCCGCTGCGATCAGCGCACCAATGCCAATCGTCAGGGCGAACGTCACCGCGTAGCCCGCTCCCGTAGAACGGACCGTGCGGAACTTGATCCACTCCGCCCTGACGACCGAGGCGAGGGTCACGCTAGGCATGTTGCGTGGCCTTCGCGGCACTCGAGTACTCGACGGCCCCGGCGGTGAGGTCCATGAAAACCTCTTCCAGTGACGCTCGCCGGGGCGTCAGCTCGACGAGCGCCACGCCAATGGCGAGCGCGACCGTGCCAACGACTTCGGCCTCAACGCCAGTGACGGTGATCGTCTCGTCGTTGCTGACCACAACCGTGGCGCCGCCGCGCTCAAGGGCCACGCGAAGTCGTTGGTTGTCCGCCGATCGCACGAGTACGGTGCCGCCGACCGACGCGGTCAACTGGTCAATCGAACCTTGCGTGATGAGGTGGCCCCGTCCAATCACGATGATCTGATCAGCGCTCACCGCCATCTCGCTCATTAGGTGCGAACTGACAAACACCGTTCGACCCTCGTGGGCGAGCGTGCGGAAGAATTCTCGGATCCATCGGATTCCTTCAGGATCTAGTCCGTTAACGGGCTCGTCGAAGAGCAGTACGGGAGGATCGCCGAGCAAGGCCGCGGCGATCCCGAGCCGCTGGGCCATTCCGAGCGAAAACCCGCTGATCCTCTTGTTGGCCACCGACGCGATGCCCGCGAATTCGAGGACCTCGTCGACGCGCCGCACGGCGATCCCGTTCGATACGGCGAGCGCGCGTAAGTGGTTACGCGCCGTTCGGCCGGGGTGGACGGCTCCGGCGTCGAGCAGTGCGCCGACCTCGTGCAGCGGCGACTTCAAGTCGCGGTAGGGCCGGCCATTGATGGTGGCGCGCCCCGCGGTGGGGGCGTCGAGACCCATGATGATACGCATGGTTGTGGACTTGCCAGAGCCGTTGGGTCCAAGAAAGCCGGTCACGACGCCGGGGCGCACCTCGAAGTTGAGATCGTCGACGGCCACCGTATGCCCGTATCGCTTGGTGAGATGCGCAATGGAAATCATGTTCTCCAAGAATGTAGCGACCGTCGGCGGCGATCACGCCCGAGCGGCGAGGAACCTCTAGCGCGTTGCGGCGTCGCCCGCGCAGTCGGCGCACAGTCCAGCGATGGCGACGTGGTGTCGGTCCAGGGTGAATCCGTAGGTCTTCATCAAGTCGCCGCTCAGCAAATCGAAGTGACGCGCCGGTATTTCGATAGTGGAGCCGCAGTTCGTGCACACTAAATGCCCGTGCACGGTGCCCGCGAGATGATAGACGGTCGCGCCGTGCCCAACGTGAGCGTGGACGACGAGTTGCAGTGTCTCAAATTCTTCGAGAATGCGGTAAACCGTCGAAGGACTCACCTCGGGCCGCAGGCGCTGGACCGCTCGGGTGATCTCGTCGGCGGTTGAGTGGTCAGACCGTTCGACCAGCACTGACGCGACCGCTCGCTTGGCGGCCGTGACGCGGTGTGCGGCGCCGCGCAGGGCAGAGATAATGTCGTTCAGGCGCGGTTCAACGTTCATAACGCGAGAATAGGCCGTGTTCTGAGTGTTGAAATCCCCCTAATCTGCCATCATGAAGTCGTCTACCGTAAGAGTCTCACCGCACGATGCGCTGCCGGGTCGTCCCGACGCCGTGGTGATTGACCGGCCGCATTTGGTGTTCGGGACGTCGTTGGTCGACCCCGTTGCGTCCGAGCGCCAAGTCGCGTATCTCGCCATGGGATGCTTCTGGGGGGCTGAACGGGTCTTCTACCGAATGCCCGGCGTCGTGTCCACCGCAGTCGGATACCAGGGCGGCTATACGCCCAATCCCACCTACCGCGAGGTGTGCAGCGGCGCGACCGGACACGCCGAGACGGTCAAGGTCCTCTTCGACGGCGAAGTGGTGACGTACGCCTCAATTATCCGGCACTTCTTCGAGCAGCACGATCCGACCCAGGGTGATCGACAGGGAGCCGACGTGGGCACCCAGTATCGCAGTGCCATCTTTACGGTATCGGACGATCAACGCGCGACGGCCACCGCAATTGCGGAACGCTACGGCGCCGAGTTACGTGCGGCGGGCTTCGGACCGATAACCACCGAGATTGTGTCGGCGGGCCCCTTCTACCTGGCCGAGGAGTATCACCAGCAGTACCTTGAGGCCAATCCCGGTGGCTACTGCGGGATCGGTGGCACTGGCGTCAGTTGTCCCGTGGGGTTGGTGCGCGGCTAATCGTCGAATCGAGCGATAACGGCTTGCGCTTGCGCGACGATCGAGGCTACGAGTTCCTCGGCGCCTAAAAGCGATGAGATGCCGCCCACCGACTGACCGGCGGGGTATCCTTCTTCGGCTGGATCGACGCCGATCGTCAATTCGTCGCCACCCAAGTGAAATGAACCGTCAGCCAGTGAGACGCCGAGCTGTTCGGGGAACGGTTTGAGTAGTTCCGGTTGCGCCTCGTATCGGTCAGTACGACTGTTACGCAAGACGCGCATCGTCTTGCCGGTGTACGCCTTGGTCACCACCGTGGAGTCCTCGGCACTTTCGACCAGGCGTTCCTTGAATCCCCGCACGGCGCGGGCTTCGGTCGTGGCAATGAATCGGGTACCGATCCAGACGCCCGAGGCGCCGAGCGCTAGGGCGGCGGCGAGGCCGCGCCCATCGAAAATTCCTCCGGCGGCGACGACGGGAATGGCGTCGTCCATCGCGTCGACGATGAGTGGGACCAACGGCATCGTGGCCACCGCTCCGGTATGTCCGCCCGCCTCGGTCCCTTGAGCGACGACCACATCGCAACCGGCGTCTCGGGCCCGACGTGCGTGATCGACTTTGCCGCAGAGTGAAATAACGAGGACGCCGTGGCGATGGCACGTCTCGATCACGTGATGCGGGATGCCGAGCCCGGCAACCAGGGTTGAGGCGCCACCCTCGATCAGAATGTTGACGTTGCGATCCAGGGAGTCGGGAAACGCGGTCAGCAGGTCTACCCCGAAGGGTTTTGGGGTAGCGGCCCGCACCGCCGCTATCTCGTCAACCAATTCCGAGCTCGTCATCGTTGAGGCGCCGAGGCAGCCGTAACCGCCCGCCCGTGAGACCGCCGCGGTGAGGGCGCTGTACGAAACACCACCCATCCCGGCGAGCATGATGGGCACCTCGATGCCGAGAAGCTCTGTCAATCGAGTCCTCATGGTTCATCCATCATCGTGACCGAAACTAGCAAGAGTCTGTTCCGCGACGCGGAGCATCCTCCGTGAACTTCGTGAAGTCGGCGCGCGCTTGATGGAAGACGAGGGACTAAGAGGCTGTGTTCTAGTTGGCCAGTGCGCTTGAGCCGCAACCATCACCATCAAGTCGTGACCTATTCAAGTGATCTGACCGACGCCCAGTGGAACGTGCTGGATCCTCGGCTGCTGGTTTCTTCAAACGAGGACCAAAGCACCAACGACCTTCGCTGCGTCGCGAACGCGATGCCCTACGTCTCGCACACGGGGTGTCAGTGGAGATACCGGCCCGAGTAGTACGGTCCGGGGACCAGCACCTGTTCCCAGTTTCGTCGGTGGTCGAGCAACGGAACGTGGACTCGGGTTCTCACTGAACTGCACGCTTTGTCGCGTACGGCTCTTGGCCGCCAGGACCCGCCGCCTTCGATGGTCGTCGTCGACACCCACCTCGCACGCGATGCCTCGAACGGGGTGTCACCTTCCACAACCAGGGTGGCCCTGACGGTCGCACCAACAGGGCCACGCGCATTGTCCCGGAGATCGGACGCTGAGCAAGCACCGCTGAGCCACCTGGTTCAGCAGCTCAAGGCGAACCGGTGGGTCCCAATAGGACACGTTGATGCCACTGCCCGTGGGCCGGCGAGGAGCGGCGCTTGCCACGGGTCACTGCTCGGTAGGAGGCGGCGTCCAGTTGCTCGCCGTGACGCCAACGAACGCCGCGAGACGGACAATGCGGTTCGGCGTGAACTACGTCGGTACCAAACCGATGACGTCACGCCGCCATCATCAGGAAAATTGCTGGCAGGTGCGAAGACCGTTGACGTGCGTCCTTTCGTGTTGAGACGATACGATAAATCGTGAGACGAGAAAGGGGAAGCGATGCCGTTGTCTGATCACGAACAGCGCATTCTGGCTGAGCTAGAAGAGTCGCTTTCCAAGCAGGATCCCCGCTTTGCGAAGTCAGTTCGTGAAACGAACGTCTACGCGCACGGCGGGCGCCGAGTGCGGTGGGGGATCGTCGGCTTCGTTGCCGGACTCGTCATCCTCGTGCTGTTTTTCTCGCGGTCGATTGCCATTGGCCTCGTCGGGGTGGCCCTAATGTTCGTCTCGGCCATCGTGATCGAAAGAAACGCTCGGCTGCTGGGACGGGCTTCGTGGCAGGACCTCACGAGGCGCGTTCACGCCGATGATGCACAGTCGGCCGTGGGACCTCGAACCCGGTCGATTCGCGACTGGTTGTCGCGTCAACGTCGCCGAGAAGAGTGACCGGGGAGGGGGCGACTCGTCGGGTCGCCCCGGCTCTCGTGACGGCCGATGGTTCGAAGCGTTGCTTTCCGCCCACCGGCGTCGTTGGCCGATATCGCTTCGGGCGCCAGCGGTGGCGCTGGGGGTTGCGCGCCTCGCGACGAGACCTCGTGTTGATGGAGCCGTGTTGAAGCGCTGGTGGCCGAGAGGGATGTGGCGCTACTTCATCGCGCACCCGGGCGACCTGGTCCCGCTACTGGACGCCGCGTGGGCACTTCGTCGACGGGCGTGGTGGCGGCGTGCGCCATTCGTGCCGGTGCCTGACCAGTTGTACTGGGACTTTCGCCTTGGCACGGTCGGCGGTTCACCACCGGGCGAGTTGACGCCCCTTGGCGTTGTCCAGGCCGCGCGATGGTCGCGGGCACAACGTACGAGCAGATAGGTTTTGGAAATGGGTCGCGTCTTGCTGCTAAACGCAACCTTCGAACCGCTGCAACTGGTGAGCGAGCGACGCGCGGTTGTACTGGTTCTTGGTGGCAGAGCCGAACCCATCGCGACTGAAGAAGAACCGCTGGTTTTTCGTTCGGCGTCGCTAGCGGTGCCGATTCCCGCCATCGTTCGACTGCGCGACATGGTCAAGTTGCCGACAAAAGTGCGCACGCCCCCGCTAACGCGGCGAGCGCTCTTGGTGCGTGACAGCTACCGTTGCGCATACTGTCTCGAACACGCCGATACCGTCGATCACGTTGTTCCGAGAAGTCGAGGCGGTGAGCATAGTTGGACGAACGTCGTGGCGGCATGTCGACGCCACAACACCCTCAAGGGCGACCGACTCTTGGACGAGTTGGGTTGGCGCCTTCACTTCGAGCCGAGAATCCCCGAGGGGTTGTGGTGGCGATGGCGATACTTGCCCGATTCGCACCCACTGTGGGATCCGTATCTGCCGCGCGCGTCGTGAACGATGAAGTGGAGCAGCTCTACGACTACGACGAGTTGCGCCGTATCGATGAGCCCACGGTGTTCGTCGTCCACGTCCGACGAAGCGCCGTAGTCCTGGGTAGTCGACAGCTGACGTCGGTCCTAAAGTCGAACGGTCGCGAATTGGTGGGGGTGCGTCGACGCCGGGGTGGCGGTGGACTCGTTCTGCTCCAACCGGGTGATCTCTGGGTTGACTGGTGGATACCAGTACGCGATCCACGCTGGTCTCCCGATCTAGGCACCAGCTCGATTCGTGCCGGTCAATGGTGGTGTGACGCGTTGACCGAGGAAGGCGTCGGTGGTCTTAACGTGCACGGTGGTCACGTCGAAGCGGGCAGTGCCGCCGACCTGGTCTGTTTCGCTGGTCGGGGACCCGGTGAGGTGTTTCGCGACGAGCGCAAGGTCGTCGGTATAACGCAGTGGCGCGTTCGCGAGGGGGCTTTCGTATCAACGGTGCTGCCCGGTTCCCCATCGGGACCTTTGCTGGATTTACTCGACGCGCCACCGGTCGGTTTGCTGGCGGCGATGAATCACCACACAATCTCAACGCTGGCCATTCAGGACGTTGAGGCCGTCGAAAGTCGCCTCGTGGCCGCTGGTGGCGCGTGGCGCCGCCGGGACCTGCTGCTGCTCAGCTGACTCCACGAGACGGATCCTTCCCCGTCGGGTCGATAAGAGATCGTCTTACCCGGTAATCGCGACGCTCCAACGCCCCTCGACAACGATGGGCCACCGGTCGCCCAAAGTGGTGCAATACGGCGCAATGTGGTGTAATGTGTCGCAAAGTGGTGGGAAGTGGTGGCGAATAGGGAGGTGATCGAGGGTGTTCGGGTTCGTTGGTCAGTTCCAGCACTCGCTCGACGCTAAGGGACGCTTAATCCTGCCCGCACGCTTTCGTCCGGAGTTCGAGCGCGGTGGGCACCTGAGTCCGAATACCGAGGGATGTGTCGCGTTGTGGACGCCAGCGGAGTTCGCGCGTCAAACCGAAGAGAAGCTTGCTCAGAGCCGTCATGGTGGCGCACTGGACAGGCAACAGGTTCGGTTCTGGGCTGCCAATTCGTCCGACGTTGAATTTGATCGGCAGGGTCGGTTCGCTCTTCCGTCGGTCATCCGAGACTACGGGGGATTGAGCGACGACGTCTTAATCGTCGGGGCACTCGATCACGTCGAACTGTGGGATCCAGCGCTGTACGCGGCGGCCGTTGGTCCGGCGGAGCGCATGTTGAAAGAAGGCGCGCAGTGAGCGACGCGCATCGTCACGGGGCGATGGTCCACGTCGCCGGTGGAGGGCGCGTCGGTGGGCGCTGTCGCTCAATCGCGAACGAAAGGCCGGTGATGACTGAGCACCCATACCATGAGCCGGTCCTTGTCGAACGCGTTGTCGCAATCGTCCGTGAACTTGGGGCTGGCGTGGTCGTTGATGCGACTGCGGGCGGCGGTGGCCATGCGGCGGCGATGCTCGACGCCGCTCCCCAGATTCGCGTACTGGGGATCGACCGCGATCCAACCGCCCGCGACGTCGCGCGTCGGAGGCTCGCTCCGTACGGCGGTCGAGCCCGAGTCATCGGCGATACGTTCGCCGACCTCGCGTCCAGCCTGCGGACGAATAGTGACTTTGTGACTGAGTTTCCAGTCACCGGTGTGCTTATGGATCTCGGCGTCTCGTCACGTCAGTTGGACGACCCCGCTCGCGGATTCTCCTTTCGCTTCGATGCGCCGCTCGATATGCGGATGGACCCGTCTCGCGGCGAAACGGCGGCGCAGCTGCTGGAGCGAATATCTCAGCAGGACCTGGTGGATCTCCTGCGCGCCAACGGCGAGGGCCGTTTCGCATTTGCGATCGCCAACGCACTTCGCGTTGAACGGCCGAGTACCACCGCTGAACTCGTGAACGTCGTGGAACGGGTCGTACCGATCCCGGCGCGCCGTCGTGGCAACGTCGCCACCAGAGTCTTTCAGGCGTTGCGCATTGCGGTCAACGATGAGGAACGGCAACTGCGCGACGGCTTGACAGCAGCGTTTGAAGCGCTCGCGCCCGATGGAGCACTCATAGTGATTTCGTATCACTCCGGTGAGGACCGCGTGGTGAAGACGTTCTTGAACGAGTTGGTCACCGGCGGCTGTCGGTGTCCCGTAGAACTCGGCTGCGTGTGCGGAGCCATCGCCAGAGCGCGCGTCTTGCGCTCAAGCGCGGTGTTGGCTCACGCTAATGAGATCGCGTCCAATCCTCGGGCGCGCTCAGCCAGATTACGCGTCGGTTGGAAGTTGGCGACATGAGCGTCATTACTTTCCCCCGACGCGTCGAACGACGACTTGCCCCGTCCGCACGGCCGGCACCTCGAGTTGGCGCACATCAAGTGCGCGATCGAGCGCCCAGCGTGACCCGTGCCCATTGGCGGCGCGTTTCACCAGCTCGGCGTTCGGCGGCGATGATCGGCGTCGCGCTGGCGATCTCGCTGGCCGGCAGCATGGTGGTGGCGAACCGACAGATTGAGTTGCATCGACTCCAGAGTGATCTGCTGCAGGCTCAATCGAATTACGCGGTTCAGGTCGGATCGCTGACGAACCTTTCAGCACCGAGTGAGATTGCGTCTCGGGCGGGAGCCCTTCACTTGGTCGACCCGACCACGGTTACCCAGGTTCCCGCTACGTCGCTTGATAGGCCATTGCCGCTGCCGCAGTTCAGTGGGTATGCACCGGTCACGTCAAGGACGCATCGGTGAGGTCACCAACGATTGCGCCACCTCGGCGTCCCCCGGTGCCGACGGCGTCCGCATCGAGGGCCCAACTGCCCACCCGTCGTCTCCGGCTCCTTCGCGTGGGCTTCGTCGGTGTGTTGGTGTTGCTTTCAGTGCGATTATTCATGTTGCAAATTGTGGATCACTCGTACTATGCCCGCCTGTCACTTGGACAGGTGCGAGAGGACCTCACGACGACGGCTCTGCGAGCGGGCATCTACGATCGATATGGCCAAATTCTCGCGGTATCTCGTCCAACCTCCCTCGTGATCGCCGACGACTTCCAAATAGCGCATCCCACGATCGAGGCACAGGCGATGGCCCCCATCGTCAAAGTGCCGGTCGGGCGGCTGACGAAACTACTTTCGGAACGCCACGGCTACGTGGTGATTAATCCCGCATTGGACCTGGCGCTGGGTCATCAGTTGTCGCTCATGAACTTTCCGGGCATCGTGGTCCAGAGTTCATCGGTACGAACCTACCCCGACGGCACCCTGGCGACGTCGTTAATTGGCCGAGTCAATGCGTCAGGCGTTGGCTCATCGGGCCTCGAGTATCAGTATCAAAAGATGCTCGCCGGGCAGACCGGGGTGACCAGGGCATTCGTATCAGCGTCGGGCGTCAACTTGCCGAGTACGTACACGACCGTGATCAAGAAGGCGGAACCCGGGGTCGGACTCGAGCTGACGATCGATTCATCGCTGCAGTTTGTCGCCGAACGGGCATTGGCGCACGCGATCGCGTCCACCGGAGCCGTGGCCGGGACCGCGATCGTGATGGATGTCCACACCGGGCAAATCCTGGCGAACGCGTCGCTCATCAATAAGACGTCCAAGCCGGGGGTCTTGGGCCCTCTGCCGTCGTGGGGCACGTCGGTTGGCGTTCCGGGCATACAGCAGTCGATCAATGACCTGGCCTTTAGTTACGCCTACGAGCCGGGTTCGGTGTTCAAGGCGGTGACCTTCTCGGCGGCACTGCAGGCGGGAATCATTACGCCGAACACCGTGTTCACGATTCCGAACAGCATCATCGTTGGTGGTCGGGTGTTCCACGACGCGGAGAACCACGGTCTCGAGCACCTCACCGCCACCCAGGTTCTTGCCCAGTCGTCGAACATCGGAACCTATGAGATCACTAATCGGCTCGGCGAAGCGGGTCTTCTCAGTCAAGTCGAACGACTTGGTTTTGGCCAACAAACGACACTCAACTATCCGGGGGAGACGGCCGGCTTGCTCGTCAATGCGACGACTTGGTACGCGAGCGATATGGCGGCGATGCCCATTGGCCAAGTCGACGCCGTTCCGCCCATCCAGGTCCTCGATGCCTACAACACCATCGCCAACGGTGGTGTTTTCGTCGAACCCTCGTTGGTTCGTGGTTACGTACTCGCCAACGGTGCGGTGAAGGCGGCGCCCCCCGTCGCCACGCGCGCCGCGATCACCCCGCGAGTCGCCACGACATTGACCAAGATGCTTGAGCAGGTGGTACTGGCGGGAACAGGGACCAACGCGGTCATCCCCGGTTACCCGGTTGCTGGCAAGACCGGGACTGCCAATATTCCGTACCCCGGTAAGGACTTGCTGTTGCCGGGGGCATTTGACGCCACCTTCGTTGGATTCGCGCCCGCCAATCGCCCGGTACTCTCAATGATCGTGGTAGTGGAGCGACCGGTGACTACCGTTTACGGTGGCACTGCTGCGGCACCAGTCTTTCAACAAGTCATGTCGTACGCGCTGCACCACTACGGCATCCCGTCCTCGGGAGTAATCGTGAAGCCGCTGAGTGGGCGGGCATCCATCGCCTCGGACGTGACCTGATGCAACTGGGTGATCTGTTCGACGACGCGTCGCTGGACGTTGCGGCCGCCAGTGTCGAAATCGACCGCGTCGAAATCGACTCGCGCGTGTGCGGGCCTGGCGCGTTGTTCCTCGCGATACCGGGCAGTCACACGGACGGGTCGCGCTTCGCGACTGACGCGGTAGCGCGCGGCGCCACCGCAGTAATGGCGAGTTCGCCGCTGGCGCTGGGCGTACCCGTCGTGGTCGTGCCACCCTCACAGGTTCGTGCCACCGTTGCGCACGTGAGCTCAGCGATCGTCGGTCACCCCGAACGGCGGCTCGAACTGGTGGGGGTTACGGGCACGAATGGCAAGACCACGGTGGCCACGCTCGTCGGCGACTTGGCGATCAAACTGGGTTGGAATGGCGCGAGCATGGGAACGCTCACCCACGAGCGAACCACGCCGGCGCCCCCGGAACTCTTTCGCTCACTGGCTCGAATCGCTGACGAATTCGACGTGACTGCGCGTTCGGTCGTCGGTCTGGAGGTGTCGAGTCACGCCTTGGACCAAGGCCGCGTCGACGGATTGGTCTTTGCCGTCGCGGTTTTCACTAACCTCAGTCACGACCACCTCGATTACCACGGGTCCATGGAGGCGTACTTTCGAGCGAAAGCCAAGCTCTTTAGCCCCGAGCGCGCCAAACGAGCGGTCATCTGGGGCGACGATCCGTACGGCGCACGCTTGGCGGACGAATCAACCATCGCGACGACGGTGGTGTCCGCGAGTGACGCATCCAGCGTCACGCTGTCACTCATCGGCTCGACGTTCTTCTGGCGGGGCCAATTGGTGCGCTCCCCCCTGGTTGGCGCGTACAACGTTGACAACGCGGTCGTGGCGATGACGGCGTTGAGTGCGCTCGGGGCGAGTGACGAGGCAATCATCGACGCGTTGGCCGACGTACGACCCGTACCGGGCCGTTTCGAAGTTGTCAGCGATCACGAGATCGTCGTCGTCGTCGATTACGCGCACACGCCGGCTGGCCTGTCAACACTGCTGGACAATGTACGGGCCCTGTCACCTGGCTCGCGCGTCATCCTCGTTTTCGGATGTGGTGGAGATCGAGATCACGAAAAGAGGGCGCCTATGGGAGCAGTGGCTGCCGCGAGGGCTGACATCGTGGTCGTGACCTCGGATAATCCCCGATCCGAGTCGCCCGACGCCATCATTGACGCGATTGTGTCGGGTGTGCCAGCCGATGTCGTGGTCCAGCGAGACGTTGACCGACGACGAGCCATCGAGCGAGCAATTAGTCAGGCGAGGCGAGGTGACGTGGTCGTCGTTGCGGGCAAGGGTCATGAAACGACTCAGACGATCGGCGACGTGATGATCGCCTTTGACGATCGAGCGGTCGTCCGAGAGGTCCTGGCGTGAGGTGCGCATGTTGAGTCTCATGGAATCAGGTGGCGTCGCGTTCTTGGTGGCGCTCTTGGTGACGCCACTGTGGATCCGATTCGTCCAACGACGTTCTATGGGCCAGCAGATTCGAGTCGACGGGCCACCATCGCACTTCGCCAAGGCGGGAACGCCGACCATGGGCGGCGTCGTCATTGTGCTCGCCGGGGTGATCGGCTACGTCATGGGCCACCTCGGCACATCGATCAATTTCACCCGAGCCGGCGTTCTCGCCATTTCGGTCACCGTAGCGTCGGGGATCCTCGGATTTGTCGATGACTATTTAGCGATTCGCAATGCCCGAAATCTTGGATTGAACAAACGAGGCAAGCTCGTGGGCCAGCTGCTCATCGCTGCGGCGTTTGCGATCCTCGCCATCTATTGGGTAGAGACCTCGACCAACCTGTCGTTTACGAGATTCTCGCTTCCGGGTTGGAATCTGAGTGTCGTGGGGTGGATGGTGCTCGCGGTCTTCGTCATCGTGGCGACGTCGAACGCCGTAAACCTGACCGATGGTTTGGACGGACTCGCCGGTGGCGCCGCCACCTTCGCGTTCGCGGTGTTGTCGATCATCGGCTATTGGCAGTTTCGCCATTTCTCGATCTATCACCTGCACAGTGCGCTTGATCTCGGCCTCGTCGCGGTGGGCCTCGTTGGCTCATGTCTCGGCTTTCTATGGTGGAACGCCGCGCCGGCGCGGATCATTATGGGCGACACCGGATCGCTGGCCATCGGCACGGGTCTCGGCGGGCTCTGCTTGCTCATGAATCTCGACCTCCTGCTGATTATCTTGGGCGGGCTCTTCGTCGCAGAGACGGCGTCAGTGATCTTGCAAGTACTGAGTTTTCGCCTATTCGGGCGTCGAATCTTTCGAATGGCTCCGTTTCATCATCACTTCGAACTGCGCGGCTGGCCCGAGACAACCGTCATTATCCGCTTCTGGATTCTCTCCGGACTATTGTCAGCGCTGGCCCTCGGAATCTTCTACGGTGACTTTTTGAAGATTGCGAAGGTGGTCTGATGTCCGAATCGCGACCGGCCCGCCTCTTCCACGCCTGGCCACGAGGCAACGGCGCCGCCAGGTCGATGTTGCTGGTAACGATGATCATGGTGGCGTACGGGACGGTTGCCGTCGCCTCGGCTAGTGAGGGTCAGGCCGCGGCCAACGGCGGCTCCAGCTGGAGCATTGCCATCCACGATCTCGTCTACCTCGGCTTCGGACTCATCGCGATGTACGTTGCGGCCCGCCTTCGCCTCGATTGGGTGATTCGTCGTGCGCCGCTCGCGATGATCGGCGGATTACTTTTGTTGCTCGCGGTCAAGGCGATCGGCGTGAGCGCGAACGGTGGCAAGCGGTGGTTGAACCTGCACGTCATTTTCCTCCAGCCGTCTGAACTGTTCAAGTTGGTCACGATCCTCTTCATCGCGTGGCTCATCGAGCATCATCACGACGAACTTGGTGACTGGCGTCCCCTGTTGTTGTGGACCCTTCCGGTGCTCGCCGGTGCGGCGCTGATCGTCATCGAACCCGATATCGGCACCTCGTCGGTCGTGGTGGCCATCGCGATCGCGATGCTCGCCGTAGCCGGCCTTTCTCGCCAACTACTGGTGCGCATCGTCGGACTGGGCATTCTCTCCTTTGGCGCGTTCATGATTCTGAAGCCCTATTCGGCCCGTCGATTCCTCTCGTTTCTGCACCCGAATCAGAACCTCCAGGGCAGTGGGTACCAATTGCTGCAGTCCAAGATTGGACTCGGCGCGGGGGGCTTGACGGGACTGGGACTCGGGCACAGTCGTGAGAAGTGGGGACTCTTGCCCAATCCCCACACTGACTTCATCTTTACCATCATCGGGGAAGAACTTGGTTTTATCGGAACGCTCGCGATCGTGGGACTCTTCATTTGGTTCTTGTTCAGCGCTACCCGAATCGCTCAGTCGTCGGCGAACGCCACGTATCGACTCGTCGCGATTGGTATTACGGCGTGGATCATGCTCGAGGCGGTCATCAATATCGCGTCCGTGGTGGGGGCCTGGGCGGTGACCGGTGTGCCCCTGCCGTTCTTCTCGTACGGCGGCACGGCGTTGATCAGCGAACTCTTCGCGATTGGTCTGCTTTACAACATTGGTCACGACGTCAGTGAGTCACGCGATCATACGATTCGTCGACGCGAGATCCTATCGACTCGCAACGAAGGGCTTGGGTCGATGCGGGTTCCTCGCAGCCCGGCTCGCTACGCCGACCCACGCACGCGCACGTCACACGGGCGCGAGTGATGGCCCGAGCTGTCCTACTGACCGGGGGCGGAACCGGGGGGCACATCTTTCCGATGGTGGCCGTCGCCGACGAGCTGGTGGCCAGCGGTGTTCCGGCTGAGCGCGTTGAGTTGATCGGCAGCCGGCGGGGCCAGGAGTTGCGGCTGTTACGCGATAGCCCCTATCGCCTGACGCGACTACCGGGTCGGGGATTGCGGCGTTCGTGGCGACCAGCGGCGATCGTGGCGAACATCGGCGCCGTTTTGGGACTCGTGGCGGCGCTGGCGATCGCGCTGGTGCGCATCGGTCGTCGACGTCCGGCGGTGGTCGTCTCGTTCGGTGGTTACGCCGCCGCTCCCGCCGCCGTGGCGGCGATCCTCTGGCGCCGGCCCCTCGTGCTCGTTGAACTCGATGCCGTACCCGGCGCAGTTCACCGACTTCTGGCTCGGTTCGCGTGGCGGCGGTGTCTGGCATTTGGACCAGCGGGCGCACGCAGCGTCGTGACCGGCGTTCCCGTGCGTGGCGAGGTCGTGGCCGTTGATCGGGGCGACGCCGCTCGAGCTCGGGCTCGAGTGGCCCTGACGCCACCGGTGGAGCCTGGGCGAGCCATCGTGGTGATTATGTCTGGTTCGCTCGGATCTGAGCGAGTCAACGACGCGGCGACCGAGCTCGCACGTCGGTGGGCGAGCCGTAGCGACCGTACGATCATCCACGTCACCGGACGCCGCGACGCACAGCGCGTGCTCGAGCGTCGACCGTCGACGAGCGGACTGGACTACCGAGTAACTGACTTCGCGGTCATGGCGCCGCTGTGGTGCGTGGCCGATGCTGCGGTGTGCCGGGCCGGTGCGACGACGGTAGCCGAATTGACGGTCGTCGGCGTGCCCGCGGTGCTGGTGCCCCTGCCGGGTGCACCCGGCGGCCATCAGCTCGCCAACGCCAGGGTGGTCGAGCAAGCCGGCGGCGCGATCGTCGTCGCCGACGATCAGTGCGATGCCTCGAGTCTCGAAGCCGCGCTTGAGCGTCTGCTGGAGGAGGAACACCGGCGCAGCTACGGCGAGGCGGCGCGCTCGCTCGGACGCCCGAATGCCGCCTCGGCCATTGCGCGCGAGATCGTCGTGATCGGAGAATGGGGTTGATGACGTTCGAAGCGGGCACCCGAGTGCACATCGTCGGCGTCGGCGGTGCCGGGATGAGCGGACTCGCCCGACTGCTCCACGAGCGCGGGTGCCTGGTCAGTGGATCAGATGCGCAGGATTCGAAGACGTTAGCGGATCTCGCGAGCGCCGGCGTCGAGATCGCGGTGGGTCACGACGCCGATCACGGAAGCGATGCCGCGATCGTTCTCTGGTCGCCGGCCGTGTCGATGGATAACGTCGAACTTCTCGCGGCCCGTCGGCGCGGTGCCGATCTCATGCCGCGATCACGGGTGCTCGCGGCTCTGGCCGGCGAGCAACCGGTGGTGGGTTTGACGGGTACGCACGGCAAGACCACGGCGACGTCAATGATGGTGCACGTGTACGCCGCGGCGCAGCGCGACGCCTCGTGGCTGCTCGGCGCACCGGTGCGCGGCGTTGGGTCCAACGGTCACTGGGGTTCGGGAGAGCTGGTCTTGGAAGTTGACGAGAGCTTCGGCACGTTTCGAGAGATCGTTCCTTCGTCGCTCGGACTCTTGAACGTGGAATCGGACCATCTGGACTACTACGCCAACCGAGACGCCCTCGAGGCGGCCTTCGTGGACCTCGTCAACCGCACGACTGGACCGGTGGTGGCGTGGACTGATGACCCAGGGGCTCGACGGGTGAGCCGACGCGCCAAACGCACCACCGTGACGGTCGGTCGTTCGGCGGCGGACTGGCTGATCAGCGGTGAGACGCTGTCGCGGGGTTCGGCGCGATTTCGGCTCGATCGTGAGTCCTCGCATCTGGCGATCGAGTTGGCGGTCACCGGCGCCCACAACGTCGCGAACGCTGCGGTGGTGGCGGCGCTCGCGATCGAGATCGGTTTCGATGCGGGAGCGGTCGAGCGGGGACTCGCGGCCTTTGGCGGCGCGCCGCGACGATTCGAACGCATTGGCCGGTGGCGAGGGGCCGAGGTGTACGAGGACTACGCACACCTGCCCGGCGAGATCAGCGCGACCTTGGCGGCGGCGCGGGCGGCGGGGTACCAACACGTGACCGCCGTCTTCCAGCCGCACCGGGTGACCAGGACGAGCGCGTTGGCGGACTCGTTTGGCGACGCGTTTCGCGATGCCGACGCCGTCATCGTGACCGACATCTACAGCGCTGGCGAGGCAAATCCGATGGCAATCACCGGTGAAGTCATTGCCAGGGCCGTCACCGCGGCACACGCCGGGACGGTTCGTTACGCGGCGACCTTCAACGACGTCGTCGGCGTTTTGGCCGACGCAACCTCGGCCGACATCATCGTGCTCTTGGGGGCTGGGGACGTGGGCAACGTGGCGCGACTACTGCCCGGTGGGCTCGAAGCGTGAGTCTGGCGGATCTCGTTCGGGTCGGTGGGGACCGGGTCATCGAGCACGCGAACGCGGGGCGGCTCACGACGTATCGGGTTGGTGGTTCGGTGCGAGCGCTCGTTACGCTGCGCACGGCGAGCGACGCTGATGAGCTAATTCCCCTGATCGTAGCGACGAACTTAGGCATGCTGGCGATCGGTAACGGATCGAATCTGTTGATCGCCGATGGCGAGCAGGCGCTCGTCGCCGTGCGGCTCGAGGGTGACCTGAGCCAGTTCAGCTGGCGAGAGGTGGCCGACGGCGTCGACGTGGTCGCCGGCGGCGGCGCGGCCCTCCCGATCCTGGCGCGGCGCCTCGCGGCCGACGGGGTGTGCGGCTTCGAGTGGGCCGTTGGTGTACCCGGGAGCGTCGGCGGTGCGGTCGTGATGAACGCCGGTGGGCACGGCTCCGACGTGGCGTCGAGTGTGACCGAGGTACAGGCTTGGCATCGTGACGCGTGGCGCACGTGGACGCGTTCCGAATTGGATCTGTCCTACCGACACAGCGCACTCGGCGACGGCGACCTGGTGCTGCGCGCCACGTTTCGTCTCACCCGCGGCGACGCCAGCGAGTCGCAACGCCGCATCAGCGAGATCGTCCGTTGGCGGCGGCGCCACCAGCCCGGCGGCGCCAACGCCGGCAGCGTCTTTCGCAATCCCGTTGATGATCACGCGGGTCGCCTGATCGAGGCGGCCGGTTGCAAAGGCCTGCGGTGGCGCAGCGCCACGGTCAGCGACAAGCACGCCAACTTCATCATCGCCGACGCTGGTGGCAGCGCCGCTGACGTGTACGGACTCATCGAGCTCGTGCGTTCGCGCGTGGCTACACAGACTGGCGTGACTCTCGAACCAGAAAATCGTTTCGTCGGCTTTACGGAGATGGCGTGAGTCGACGGCGGCCTCGCGCGGCATCGCCACCTACCCAGCGGCGTCGTCAGCGTCGCGATGCGTCGCGTGCCGCGACACCCGTCGAAGGTGGAACAACGTTTCGACCGCGCCGTCGGCGGCGGGGGCTACGAATCACCCTCGTGGTCATCCTCGGGTTGGTGACGCTCATGGTCGGCACGGACTGGGCGCTGCACACATCGTTCCTGCGCGTTCGTCACGTCGTGGTCACTGGACTACGTCACGAGTCGCGTTCGGCGGTGCTGGCGGCGTCGGGACTGATCGGTACGGCCCTGATCGACGTCAATGGAGCGACGGTCGCGAGTCGTCTGTCGGTGTTCCCGTGGATCGATGCCGTCACGGTGACCAAACACTGGCCGAATACGGTTGACGTACGCGTGCTCGAACGCCGACCGGTCGCTGTTGCGTTCGACGGGAACCACACCCTGCAGTTCGTCGACGCGAGTGGCCACGATCTTGGCCCGGCACCGCTGTCGACGAATTTGCCTACGTTGCAGTACGTGGATCCCCGATCGCGCAGCTGGCCATTCACGCACGCGGGATTCAACGCGGCGCTCGTGGCGAGCCGACTGCCCGCGGCGTTCGCCGCCCAGGTATCAGTCATCACGGTCGATGGCCACGGGTCAGTCAGTTTGAAGATGACCACGCCCGTCACCTTCATCCTGGGTACACCGACTGACCTGACCGACAAATTCGTCTCGGTGGCGTCAGTCATCGCGCACAGCCAGCTGCGTCCGGGCGACGTGGTCGACGTGCGCTCGCCGGGCGAATTGGCGGTGACTGGGCCGTCGTCGGGGTAGGGTTCGTATTTGACCGAAAAGTAGCCACTGACTAGCCTGCAATGACATTTCGTCGCGAACCCGCGCGGCGCCTGCGCGGTGGGTCACAATGGGTAGAGTCGCCCGAAGGGGGTTCCATGAGTCTGAGCCAGAACAATTACCACGCGGTCATCAAGGTGATTGGCGTCGGTGGCGGGGGCGTCAACGCGGTGAATCGCATGGTCGCCGCCGGGCTGCGCAACATTGAGTTCATCGCGGCGAACACTGATGCCCAGGCGCTGCTGCTGAGCGAAGCGGACCTCAAAATCGATATCGGGCGCCAGTTGACAAGGGGACTCGGCGCGGGGAGCGACCCCGAAATCGGCCGTCAGGCCGCCGAGGAGCATCGGGCGGAGATCGAAGAGGCGCTCAAGGACACCGACATGGTCTTCATCACCGTCGGCGAAGGCGGGGGCACGGGGACGGGGGCGGCGCCCGTGGTCTCTGACATAGCGCGGTCGCTCGGCATTCTCACCATCGGTGTGGTGACCCGACCATTTTCCTTCGAGGGTAAGCGCCGCGCGACGCAGGCCGAGAAGGGAATCGAGGCGCTGCGCGGCAAGGTGGACACTCTCATCGTCATTCCCAACGACCGGTTGCTGTCGGTAACGGCCGCCGACACTTCCATGCTCGACGCCTTCAAGATCGCTGACGACGTCCTGTTGTCGGCGGTGCGCGGCGTGACTGACCTCATCACGGTGCCCGGGCTCATCAATACGGACTTCGCTGACGTTAACGCCATCATGCGCAACGCCGGTAGCGCGATCATGGGCGTTGGCCAATCGACGGGCGAAGGACGCGCCGTGAACGCGGCCCGGGCCGCGATCACGTCGCCGCTGCTGGAGGCCTCCATCGACGGGGCCCGCGGCATTCTCATGAATATCGTAGGTGGATCAGGTGTTACGCTCACCGAAGTCACCGACGCCGCCAACATTATTCACTCGGTGGCTCACCCCGATGCGAATATCATCTTCGGCAGCGTGATTGATGACTCGATCGGTGACGCCGTTCGCGTCACCGTCATCGCCGCGGGCTTTGATCACCAGAACCCGGCCAAGACACCCTCGTCGCCGTCCACGACGAGCCAGCCCGTCATGACCGAGGGGCCGCGCACGGACATCTTTAGTACCGCGAACGACGACTTCTTTGACGTTGGCGGCGATGACGATCTACCCAGCTTCCTCCGCTGACGCTGCGCTGGTCGAGCGCGTTCGCGCGAATCTCGAGGCGGTGCGTGATCGAATCGCCGCCGCCGGCGGTGACGTGGCGCGTATTCGCGTGGTCGGCGTCACCAAGTCGTTGGGAGCCGACGCGGTGCTCGCCGCCGCGGGCGCAGGTCTCATGAGCGTGGGGGAAAACTACCTACGCGAACTTGAGGTCAAACGAGCCGCCGTTGGCGCGATTGGGGTTCGCTGGCACTTCTTGGGCGCGCTGCAGTCGAACAAGATTCGTCGGGCGGCGCAGGCCGCGGACGTGCTCTGTGGTGTCTCACGACTGAAGGAACTTACGTCGATTGCCGGTGCCGCCAAGGGCGCGTCGGTCTACGTTGAAGTCGAAACGACGGGCTCGCCCACGCGCAACGGCGCACCGGCGGCTCAGGTGGCCGATCTCGTGGACGCGGGACGCGCCCTGGGGCTCGACGTTCGGGGCTTGATGACCGTTGCCCCGCCGGATATGGACGGGGCCCGGCGGGCGTTCGCCCTGACGAAGGAGCTCGCTGACCACTTGGATCTGGCCGAATGCTCGATGGGTATGAGCGACGACTTGGAACTGGCCTGCCAGTACGGTACGACCGAGTTGCGCCTCGGCAGGGCGCTCTTTGGGCCGCGGCCGGCTTTGAGATGAGCGTGACCTAACATGGTTCCGGGCTACGGCCGCGAGGGGAGCACATGAAAGATACATTCCGAAAGGCGCTGGGATTCCTCGGGCTCATCGAGGACGACTACGGCGACTACGCGTCGAGCGTGCCCGCGCGCCCCTTTACGGATCAGCCGGACTACGCCGACGAGCCCGACTGGGGTCGAGCGCCTTCGAGCGCCAATCGGCCCTACCCTACGGCGCCCGCCGGGCCCGTAGCGCCACGATCGCAGCCCGCGACCCGCCGACCCTCGTCGATCTCGGTGCTCGACAGCGCCGGCGGACCACCGCGCGTGCGCCCCATGCCCAGTCCGCGTCCGCGACCACCGGCGACGCTCGCTAACGAGTACGAGCCCGCCATTTTGTTCCCCCAGTCCTACAACGAGTCGCGGCGAATTACGGATCTGTTGCGCAGTTCGCGGGTGGTAGTCCTGAACGTCAGTGACGTCGAGCCGGCGGACGCGCGACGTCTCGTGGACTTCGCGTCAGGGACGGCCTACGCCCTCAGTGCGAAGATTGAACGGCTTGATCTGGGTATTTACCTGATCTGCCCGCAGGGATCGCATTTCAGCGTCGAGGCTCGAGCCTCGCTGCGCGCGTCGCGCTATCGATCGCTCGACGCGCTATGAGCCTGATCCACCTGCTGGTGTCACTCTACATCTGGGTGTTCATCATCGCGGCGCTGCTCAGCTGGTTCCCGTCGTCGAGTTCGGGTGGCGTCGCATCGCTTCGCCGCGCCCTGGGAACCGTGACCGAACCGGTCCTGCGTCCCCTGCGCCAGATTCTGCCGCGCCCGCAAATCGGCGGCGTTGGGATCGACTTCTCGGTGCTCGTGGCGATCATCATCCTCGATATCATCAACACCGTTATCTGAGCGAACCACGTTGGTGCGGTCGTTCGACGGTAGGGTGGCGGGTATGGACAGCACCGACAACGCCCGCTCCGCCCTGGACACCATCGATACCGTCGCCTTCAAAGTTGGCCTCAAGGGGTACAACGTCGACGAGGTCGACGAGTTCTTAGAACGCCTCTCGGTCGAGGCTCGTCAGCTGAAGGACCAATTGCAACAACAGCGCCAACAGTTACGTCAGGCGGCCGAACGGATCAACCAGCTCGAGGCGTCGCGGGGAACCGCGCCGGCTGCGCCAACACCGCCGGCCGCACCGCCCGCCGCACCACCCCCCGCGCCACGAACCGCGGGCGCTGGTGCCGAGCAGGTCACCTCCATGATCGCGATGGCCCAGCAGTTCATCGACCACGCCCAGCGTGAAGCCGACGAAAAGGCTCGAGAACTGACCGTGGCCGCTCAAGAACGAGCGCGACAGATTGTTACCGAGGCCCGAAGTCGCGCCGAGGACGAAGTGAATCGGCTCAATGGTCTCAAACAGCGATTGAGCGAAGACGTCGAGATGCTCGCGCGCCAACTCGACGTTGAGCGTACACGTCTCAGTGCCGCACTCAACGAATTTGCGCGGTGGATCGAAGCGTCCCTGCGTCCGGGTGGTTCAAACGATGACGGTTCAAGATCGGTCGTCGCAACGTCGCCGGCACCGAGCGCGCCCTCAGACGCCGTCGCGAGCCCGCCGACGATCGGCCAGGTCTTGCCGTTTGAATCGCTTGATCGGGAGAGTCGAGGCTAACGCAGCCGCGCGAGGAACAATCGATCACCGGGGGTTGGTGACCGGTCTCGGTCGGTGCGATCGGGCGACGTCGTCGAGCGTGGTCGCTCGGTGCCAACCCAACGCGGTGCTCGGCGTCTTCGGCGAACGTCGAGTGGTGCGGCGGCGCGGCGATCTTTGACGTCGCGTCCTAAGAAGGGTGGCCGCGGTCGCTCGGGTGCGCATTGCACGAGAGCACGCTCGATGGGTCTCGGTCGCTTCGCGACGAGGAGCGCGAGTCGTCGTTGGCGCGGCGTGAACACATTGTCGCGATCGATGGTCGCGAGCGCGAATGTGCGGCAAGACGCACCACGACTGCTAGGGTCGGCGGGCACGAAACTACGGCCCGAAGGAGTACCCGATGTCCGCCAATTCCGCTAAGTCAAAGAGGACAACGTCCGTCTCGGCGCCATCAAAGTCCAAGGTTGCCAAGAAGAAGAGCGTGGCCGTGGTCAAGAAAGCGACGACGTCCAGTCGGGGTGGCTCGTCGAAAGTGGCGAGTTCACCTAAGTCGTCCCACGGCCGTACGAGTGTGGCGAAAGCCGCCTCGACCACGAAGAAGGCGAGCCGTGCCACGGTGGCGACGCCGAAGAAGGTCGTCGCAGCGCGCGGCGCACAGTCCACCATGTCGCCAGCCGCCAAGGCCAAGGCCGCCGCCGCCGCCAAGGTCCAGCGCGAACGTGAGGCGCGAGCCGCCGCGGCGGCGCGAGCCGCCGCGGCCAAGGCCAAAGCCGCGTCCGCCGCCAAGGCGCAGCGCGAACGTGAGGCTCGGGCCGCCGCGAAGGAGCGCGAGGCCAAGGCCAAGGCCGCCACCAAGGAGCGCGAGACTAAGGCCAAGGCCGCCGCGAAGGAGCGCGAGACCAGGGCCAAGGCGGCCACCAAGGAGCGCGAGGCCAGGGCCAAGGCCGCCGCCAAGGAGCGCGAACTCCAGCGCAAGGCGCGCGAGAAAGCGGCGATTGAGACCAAGAAAGCGCGTGAGATTGAGGCCAAGAAGAAGGCGGTCGAGGCCGAGCGCCAGCGCAAACTTCGTGAAATCGAACGGCGCAATCTCGAGGAAGTCAAGCGTCAAGAACGACGAGAGGCCGAAGAGCGCAAGCGCCAGGAGGCGCTGGAGCGCAAGATGCACTCCAAGCCGTACGAGCACGACGTCGCCTTGCTCGGCGAATTGCGTGATTTACTGGTTGAGAGCCGCACCGTAACGGCCGTGCAGATCGGCGTGCTCGAGGCGACGGTCAACGACCTGCTCGAGGGACGCGAGCGGCCCGAGTACGACGAAGAGGACGGTAGCAGCGCCGGTTCGGACTACGACCGCGATCAATTGAAGATGCAATTGGACAACGAACGATTGAAGGTCGACCTGATTGAGGTGGCGCTGACGCGGGTCGAGGACGGCAGTTACGGTCGTTGTGACAGCTGCTTCGAACCGATCGCGAAGGCCCGGCTCTTGGCGCAGGTGCCGGTCTTTACCTGCGTGACGTGCCGCGCGAACGGCTAAGAATCCCCGCCTACGTCGCGGCGCTCACCACGGCCGTCGTGGTGGTCGCGATAGACGAGGCGAGTACCGCGTGGGCCCGTCGGGTACTCGCGCGCCATGCGGTGCACGTGCTGGGTCCGTTGTGGTTTCGATTACAGTTCAATTCGGGCGTGTCGTTTTCGACTCATCCGGCCGGACCACTCGTCCTCACGGTGGTGACCAGCGTCGTAGCGCTGGCAATGCTGATTGGCGCGCTTCGCGCTCGCCGGGGGGCGCCCGCGTACGGGTTCGGTCTCATGTTCGGTGGCGGCGCAGCCAACGTCGTGGACCGATTGGTGGCCAGTTCGCACCGGGTGACTGACTTCATCGCCGTAGGGTCCTTTCCGGTCTTCAACGAAGCCGACGTGGCGGTGACGGTGGGATGCGTCGTTCTGATCGTGGTGGCCCTGCGGGGCGGTACCTTGATGAGACGATGAGTGAAGCCAACGGTTCCGCCGCCGACGTCGTGGACGTGACCGTTCCCGCGGGCCTGCACGGCGTGCGCTGTGACCGGGCGCTGGCGATGCTCAGCGGACAGTCGCGGACCGTGGTCGCTTCGGCCGTGGCGGCGCGACGGGTATCGCTCGACAACGTCGTCGTGGTCAAGCCGTCGACACCGCTGGTCGCCGGGCAACGACTGGTCGCCGAGCTCCCCGGATCCGATGACGGCTCGGTCGCGGCCGACGACTCGGTCGTCGTCGAGGTCGCGGCGGAGTCCACCGACTACGTCGTCATCAACAAGCGGGCCGGCCAGGTGGTGCATCCGGGAGCCGGCCAGCGCACGGGGACCCTGGTGGCCGGTTTACTCGCCCGATATCCGGAACTCGAGCGTTTGCGCGGGGACGGTCCGTGCGAGCCGGGCCGCCCAGGTATCGTGCATCGGCTCGACAAGGGAACATCCGGGTTGCTCGTCGTCGCTCGAACCCCACGCGGCTACCACGCCCTGCGCGACGAACTGGCGCGTCGAGGCGTGGAGCGGGTCTACCTGGGTCTCGTCGAGGGTCATCTACCTGAATCGAGTGGTGTGATCGAGGCACCGATCGGGCGATCGACGAGTACGCCGACCAAGATGGCGATTCGCGCCGATGGTCGGCCGGCGCGCACTCGCTATGACGTCACGGCACGTTTGGTCGAACCGCGAACGACGTTGCTGCGCCTGCGACTCGAAACGGGTCGCACGCACCAGATTCGCGTACACGCGGCCTCGATCGGTCACCCCGTCGTGAACGATCTGCGTTACGGGCATCGGCGCGACCACCGACTGGCCGAGGGGCGGCTTTTCCTGCACGCCACGCGGATCGGCTTCCACGACCCGTCCAGCGGTGAGTGGATCACCGTTGACGCTGCGCTACCCGACGATCTCGCCGCCATCGTGGCGACGCCAGTGACCGGTGATTAGCGACGTCGGCGCAGGGATTTACGCGGGCTCGTGCGCCGCGATTACGGCATCGTCTCGACGAAGGATCGCCATGGCTTCCTCTTCGGCACGACGAACTCGACGAACACCAATGTCCATCGCGGTCGCCGTGGCCTGCAGGGAGAGCGGCGACGAGCCATTGAGACCGAAACGGTGCGTTAACACGTCGCGCTGCAGTTCACTCAACTGGTCCAAGGCGCCAAGCAACTGCTCGTCGACCATCGCTTGCTCGATGTCCTTCACCCAGTCGTGCTGACTAGGCGCGACCAGGTCGCCCAACGTCGTCGCGGAGTCCGATGACGCCGGCTGGTCCAGGCTCGCCGTGACGCCGGCGAGTCCGCGGAGATTGTCACGCTCAGCCTTGGACATGCCAGTGGCTTCGGTAAGTTCCTCGTCGGTGGGCTTGCGACCGAAGAGTGAGGTCAGTTCGGCTGACGTCGCTTCGAGGCGCTGGAGCTGTTCGCCGACCTCCAGGGGGATGCGAATCGTGCGACCGTGTTGTTGGACGGCGCGTTGGAGGGCTTGACGAATCCACCAGGTCGCGTAGGTCGAGAACTTAAAGCCACGCTCCCAGTCGAATTTTTCGACCGCGCGCAGCAGGCCGAAAGTCCCCTCTTGCACCAGATCGATCATCTCGACGCCGCGATCCTGGTAGCGTCGCGCCCAGTGCAGGACCAGGCGCAGGTTTGCCGCCACCATCTGCTTTTTCGCCTCTTCGTCGCCCGCGGTCACCCGTTTGGCCAGTTCAACCTGCTCGTCGTAGTTCGGCATCGGGTAGCGGTCGAGGTCGCGCATCAAGAGACCCAACATGTCGTTCGTATTCACACTTGATCGGTGGTTCGTCGTGGTCATAACCCGCTCCTCGTCACAGTTCCAGCGCCAGCGCCGGGGATATTTCTCCTACTGACGCATAACTAATTTACCACACCAGTAAACCCGTAGCGAGAACGGTATTCCCGGATTTGAAGCCAGGCTTGAGTGAACCGTGAGAATTGGCTAAATATCAGGCGCTGTGGGTGCGACGAAGCGGCTGGAGACCGCGCGCTTGGGCGACCATGTCGGCGAGCGTATAGCTCGCCAAGTGTTCGCGCATGTGCGAGCCCACGTCTGCCCAGACACCCAAGAGCACGCACTGTCCCTCGTGGTCACAGGCGCCGTCTTGGTGTGGGGGACCGAAGTCGCCGGCCACGATTGGCCCGTCGACCGCGGAAACGACCTCGGCGAGCGTAATGGTTTCCGCAGTTCGGGCCAGCACGTAGCCGCCACCGACGCCCCGTTTGGACCGAACGAGCCCCACGCTCTTGAGCGCCAGCAGGATTTGCTCCAGGTAGGGCTGGGGGAGTCCGGTGCGCTCGGCCAGGTCGCGGACCGACGTCGGGACCGCGGGACTTTCGTGCAGCGCCAGGCTGAGTAGCGCACGACTGGCGTAGTCACCTCGCGTTGAGACTCTCACGGCTTCAGTGTAGTGATGGCGACTCGTGGGCGCCGACGCGTACCGTCACCAACATCTGGCACACTGCAATGGTGGAAGAAGACCAAAACCAGAACGTAACCGTCGACCCAGACGCCGTCTTGCCCCCCGGGGCAACGGGTGACGAGAACGGCGAGGCAACCGATTTCATCAGCCAGCCCGCCAAGGTCATGCGCATCGGCGCCATGGTCAAGACGCTCTTGGACGAGGCCCGCAGCGCGCCGTTGGACGAGGCCGGGCGGGGCCGATTGCGCGAGATCTACGAGACGTCAATTCGTGAGCTCTCCGGCGCGCTCTCGAACGACCTCGCCGACGAACTCGCGCGCATGGCGATGCCCTTCGCCGCGGAGATCCCCTCGGAGTCCGAACTGCGTATTGCCCAGGCCCAGCTGGTCGGTTGGCTCGAGGGCCTCTTTCACGGAATCCAGGCGTCGCTCTTCGCCCAACAGGCGGCCGCGGCTGCCCAACTCGAGAAGATGCGCGAGCGCTCGCTCAATCCGGGGGCCACCGAGCCACGATCGGGAACCTACCTGTGAGGTCCGACACGCTCGAGAGGTCCGTCGAAGGGAACCGCCTCGTCCATGGCTGACGGATTCGTGCACCTGCACAATCACACCGAGTACTCGATGCTCGACGGTGCCGCCCGACTCGACGACCTCATCGGTGCGGCGGTCGACGATGGCCAACGCGCCATTGGCATCACCGATCACGGCAATCTGTACGGCGTTATCGACTTCTACCAGACGGCCCAGAAGTTTGGCGTCACCCCCATCATCGGGCTCGAAGCGTACATGGCGGCCGAATCCCGGTTCGATCGCCCGGCGCGTCGGGGCAAGATCGACGACACCGGCGGCGATACCGAAGGTGGCCAGAAGCTCTACCACCACCTCACGCTGCTCGCGGTTACCAACGAGGGGTATCGGAACCTGCGATCGCTGTCCTCCCTAGCCTTCCTCGAGGGTTACTACTACAAGCCCCGCCTCGACTGGGAGTTGCTGGAGCGGTACGCCAGCGGCGTGATCGCCACGTCGGGTTGCCTCGGCGGCGTGGTCCTGCAGGCGCTGATGCACGATGACTACGCTCGAGCCAAGGCACTCGCGGGGCGACTCCAGACCATTTTTGGGCGTGAGAACTTCTACATCGAGCTCCAAGACCACGGACTCGCTGACCAGGCCCGAACCAATCCCCACCTGATCACGATCGCCAAGGAGATTGGCGCGCCGTTGCTGGCCACCAATGACTTGCACTACGTCCGACACGGCGACTACGAGATGCACGACGCGTTGCTCTGCATCGGCACGGGGTCGCTCGTCGCGGATCCTCATCGCTTCCGATTTCCGAGCGACCAGCACTACTTGAAGTCGGCCGCCGAAATGCGCTATCTCTTTCGCGACTACCCCGACGCGTGCGACAATACGCTCGCCATCGCCGAGCGCGCTGACGTCACGATCGAGTTCGACAACGACGCGTTGCCCGAATACCCTGTTCCGGCCGAGTTCAGCGGTGGCGCGCACAAGGATGAGGCGAATCGCTACTTGCGTGACCTGACGTATCGGGGGGCGCAGGATCGCTACGGCGCCGTCGCTGAGGAGGTGCAGCGACGACTCGACTACGAACTGGGCGTCATCGCCGATATGGGTTTCTCGGACTACTTCCTCGTGGTTTGGGATCTCATCCGCCACGCGCGCGAACAAGGTATCCGCGTGGGCCCCGGTCGTGGCTCCGCCGCCGGCTGCTGCGTGGCGTACTGCCTGCGGATCGTCGACCTCGATCCCATTCGCTACGGATTAATTTTCGAACGCTTCCTGAACCCCGGTCGTCGTCAGATGCCCGACATCGACATGGACTTCGACGAGCGATATCGGGGCGACATGATTCGCTACGCCGCGGAGCGGTACGGGTCGGATCACGTGGCCCAAATTGTGACGTTCTCGACCATCAAGGCCCGCGCGGCCGTGCGCGACGCCGCGCGCGTCCTCGGGTACTCGCCCCAGCTCGGTGACAAGATTGCCAAAGCGATGCCACCCCTACTCATGGGGCAGGACCTGCCCCTCGAGGCGTGCTTTACCCCGACGGTGGGCTTTGAGAACCGTTTCGCCGAGGCCGCGGAACTACGCAAACTGTACGAGGACGACGACGAGGTGCACCGTATCGTCGACGTCGCCAAGGGGTTCGTTGACAAGCGTCGCCAAGACGGGATACACGCCGCCGCGGTGGTGATCACGAAGGAACCGATTCTCGACTACGTGCCCATCCAACGAAAGTCCGGTCCCAACGGCTCGGCCGACGACGCCCCGATCGTCACCCAGTACGAAGCCAGCGCCATCGAGAAACTCGGGCTGCTCAAGATGGACTTTCTAGGCCTGCGAAACCTCGCGATCATCGAGCGCGCGATCGAGCACATTCGCCGCCGCCACGGTGTCGAGGTCGACATCGATCACGTACCGCTCGATGATCCGAAGGTCTACGAGATGCTTCGTCACGGCAACTCGATTGGGGTGTTTCAACTAGAAGGTGACAAGATGCGCCAACTCATGCGGCGTTTGGCCCCGACGAGCTTTGACGATATCGCGGCGCTGGTCGCGTTGTACCGACCCGGTCCGCTCAGCGAAAACGTGCACAACGATTTCGCCGATCGCAAGAATCATCGTCAGGACGTCCGCTACGATCATCCGGACCTCGAAGAGATCCTCGGCGAGACCTACGGACTGATGATCTACCAAGAAGACATCATGCGAGTTGCGACGCGGATCGCCGGCTTTTCGATGACCGAGGCGGACGACCTGCGCAAGGCTTGCTCGAAGAAGATCCGTGACATGATCACGGCCCAGCGCGCGAAGTTCGAAGACGGCGCCGAACGCATGGGATACGGGCGCGAGCTCGGCACGGCGATCTTTAACAAGATCGAACCCTTCGCGGACTACGCCTTCAACAAGAGCCACGCCTACGGGTACGCCCTGATTGCCTACCAGAATGCGTGGCTGAAGGCGAACTACCCGGTCGAATACGTGGCGGCGTTGCTCACGTCGTTTCGCGACGACAAGGACAAGGCGGCCACGTACCTCAATGAGGCTCGCCAGATGGGCATCACGGTGGGGGTGCCTGACGTGAACCAGTCACTGGCCGATTACGCACCTAGTCAGCGCGATCCCCAAACAATCCTCTTCGGCATGGCGGCGGTGCGCAACGTCGGTGAAGCCCTCGTGGAAAAAATCGTCAGTGAACGAGACGCCGGCGGCCCGTTTACATCGGTCTACGACTTCGTGCGCCGCGTCGATCCCGCGGTCCTGAATCGGCGCACGATGGAGTCGCTGGTCAAGGCCGGTACGTTCGACTCGCTCGGCGTGACGCGCATGGGCCTCTTGCTCGTCGTCGACGAACTCGTCGAGGTCACACTCAGTCGGCGCCGCGACCGATCGCTCGGCATTGCGACGCTGTTCTCGACGTTTGAGGGGCTCGACGGTGGCGCCGACTGGGAGGGAACGGAGCCGCTCATCAGCGACGTCGAATTCGACCAGTCGGTGAAACTCGACTTCGAGCGTGAGATGCTCGGCACTTATATTTCGGACCATCCGCTCTACGCGGTCGCGGACGCGCTGGCCGCGCGAACCGACGGATCGATCGACTCGGTTCGCGAGCGGGCCGAAGAGCTGTCCCTGGCCGGACGACCGGTCACCATTGGTGGGTTGCTGGCCGAAGTGCAGGTCCGTACGACCCGAGCCGGTCAGCAGTACGCACGGGTCGTGGTGGAGGACCTCGGCGGTGCCCTGGAGGTCATCATCTCGGCGCGCAAGTTTGACGAGTTGAGCGGCTACCTGGCCAAGGACAACGTTGTCCTGCTGAAGGGTCGTATCGACTTGCGCGACGACGAGGTTCGCTTCAGCGTCCTTGATCTCACGATGCTGGCGCGCGACGGCGACGAAGGCGAACTGCGACTCGCGCTGCGTACCCAGGACCTGACCGCCCCGGCGATTGCCACGCTGCGTGAGATTCTCGCGCGCCACCCGGGCAAATCGCCGGTAATCGTGGAAACCGGCACCAGCGGTAAGGCGTTCAAGCTGGGTCCCGAGTTCAGCGTGAACATCGCGGCCGTGGTGGGCGATCTGCGCTCCGAATTTGGCCGAAACGTCATTCGGGCCTAGGGGCTGATGCCTACCGCGCGAGTCCCGTAGAATGGTGGCCTATGGCGATGATGGTGACGACGAAAGATACGACGGCCTTGAGCGACGCGGAATTGGCCGAGATGGCCGATCTGTGCGTGGACCGCGAACCCAATTTCGACATCGGCTTCCTGTCTAAGCAGCGCGAGGAATGGGTGCTGGTTACCCACGCCCGCGAAGGGTCAAAGCTGCGAGGCTATTCGTTCAGCACGCTCGAGCGGATCGGCGGTACCCCGTCGCTGCTGATCGGCCTGTTGCTCGTTGATCGCAACGCGAAGGCGGATCAAACGCTCCGCGCCGTTCTGCACGACCAGTTTCGTCGAGCCCTGCTGGCCTTTCCCGACGAAGACGTGCTGCTCGGCGCGCGGTTGTCGTCGCCCGACGGGTTTCGGGCGTTCGCGGGCCTCGAGGATGTTGTCCCACGGCAGGGCTACAAGCCAACCGGGGAAGATCGGGCGTGGGGCCGTCGACTGGCCAAGCGATTTGGCGCCGAGAAAGCGATCGACGACCATACGTTCGTCATGAGCGTTCCGCTGGGACCGGTCGGCTGCCTCGACTACGTGACGTCCAAGGCGGCCCTGCCCGAGGGCGCCGAGGACTTTTTTGTCGGACTCCGTCCCGACCAGGGGCAACGGCTGGTCGTCTTCGGTTGGGCGATGGCTGAAGCGCTCGCGTCGGGTAAGTTGCCCCGCTGATCAGCCGCGAGGAAGCAGTCCCGTACAGCTCTTGTAGCAGTGTCCGTCAACCGGGCGCGACAGCGTGGTTAGCACGTACGCGGGTCGAAAGCCCAGAGATGTCGCGAGGTCCTTACCCGCGAGTGACGCGCGGCGAGTGGCTTCCATGGTTCGAATGGCGTGGACGTCTTCGCACACCAGCCACACATCATCGCCGAACCAGCCAAATCGGACCCACGTTGATCCGTCGTCGTGACGCCGCAGCAGCTGGGGGCCCCGATCGGCGGCGATGAGGGCCACGCTGGGTCGCTCGCCGCGAAACTCCCAGTAGGGGGCACTCGGCCCGCGAAAGCCGAACAGTGGTCCATCGGCGGGCGTCACGAGGTCGGCGAGCCATTGGCGAATGCGGCGACCCCGGTAGGAGCCCAGACGACGAGGCAACTCGGCGATGGTGACGGCCTCGGGTTGGGCCAGGTCGGTGCGTTCGAGGTCGTCGGCTAACTGCCCCTCGACGACATCGAAGGAGACGAGGTCGGTCTCCACGCCCCGCGGCCAGGGTATGCGCCAGCGCACGATCGTTCGCGACGCGAGGTCCATCACCGTTGTTGATTCATTGGTGGATCCCAGGACCAGACCGTACATCGTCGAACCCGGTGTGAGGTCCACGCTCACGTGGTTCGGCATCCTCTCAACGAGTTGCTTGATGGCCCTGACGGCGGGGTCCCGGTTGAACAGCGCCATCAGCGTACCGAGTGGAGTTGGCGGTCAAGCTCGTCGATCGATGACGCCGGTCGCTGACAGACGCCGGCCCGACAGACGTACGCCACTCCCTCGGCTCGGGCCGCCAACAGGGGCGAGGATCCGGATCCCGAGACCAAAACGACATGTGACATTGATAACAATCGTACGTGCTCGGTCAGGTGGTTCGGAGGCCCCGGAATCACCACTTCTGTGCCGTCGAGGGCGAAGCCGGCGGCGTCGAGCAGGTCAACGACGGCGATGGGTTGGGTGTCGAGTACCTCAGCGGCCAGCGTCACCAGTCGCTGAGCGACGAGCAGTGCCTCGGATCCATCGATGAGTCCGAGGCGGGCCAGGGCACGCGCACCTACGGCGTGACTTGAGGGCGTGGCGCCATCAAAGACTTCCTTGGGGCGCAGTGGCACGTCGGTGACCAGATCGCTCGAGCTGAAAAATCCAGCGCCAACGTTGGGATTGGCCGCCGACGGACGTGGTCCGTCCCAGTGGTGGTCCACGAGATAGGCCGCGTCGACGCGCGCGAGGCTCAGCCACTCCTCAGCACCCGTCCATTCGTACGCGTCAAGCTCAGCGTCAACGAGCCAGGCGACGTCAGCGGCGGTGGCGTACGCGCCGCGCTGGTCGATTCGATACCACGCCACACCATCCCAGTGGGTCAATCGCAGCGAGCGAAGCAGTGCGAGGCCCTCGTTCGCGTACGCGTCGTCGTAGGTGGCGAGCAACGCCGACGCCAACATGGCGTTCCACTCGAGCACCACCTTGTCGTCTCGGCTCGGCTGGGGGCGCGTCGAGCGATTCGCGCGCAACGCGCGCAGGGCCGGCGCAAGCCCATCTGGTACCGTGAACGGTTCGTCGGGCGCGAGCTGCGGCACCGAGCGGCCGTCGAGGTTACCCGGTGCCTCGATACACCAACGGTGCAGTGACGCATCGAGCAGTTCGAGACAGTCGTTGTCGCTCAGCGCCGCGAAGACCTCATCGGGAGTCCACGTGACGTGGGATCCTTCGACGCCACCGGCGTCGGCGTCGAGCGACGACGCGTACCCGTTGGCGACGGCAAACTCTCGTCGTACGAAGTCCAACGTTTGCAGGGCCACGGTTCGCCACACCGTCGCGCGCGCTGCTCGACGGTGTGCGCGCAAGTACGTCCGAGCGAGCAGCGCTTGATCGCTCAACATCTTTTCGAAGTGGGGAACCCGCCAGTTCGCGTCGACGCAGTATCGCGCGAAGGCCCCTCGATGTGGTCGTACAGGCCACTGCGACTCATGACGTCGAGGGTCCTCGCGACAGCGGACTGTGACGCGTCATCGAGTTCCTTGCACAGTGCGTCAACGTAACTCGGTCTCGGGAATTTCGGGGCCGAGCCGAAGCCACCTCCTTCATCGCTTCGCGCTAGGAGGTCGTCGCGTAGCCGGCGACGCCACCGGTCGAGGTCCGGGGCGTCGTCTCGTGGCGCCAAGTGGTCGACGTAGGTCACCTCGCGGCGGATTGCGGCCTGTAGTTGGTCGGCCTGGCCCGTGACGAGGTCGCGTTGGGTGTGCCAGGCGTCTCGCACCGCGCTCAGCAGGCGCGTCATTCCTATCTGTCCGCCGCGATCGACCGGGGGATAGTAGGTGCCGGCGAGGAACGGGCGACCATCGGGCAAGAGGAACACCGACATCGGCCAGCCCCCCTGTCCGGTGACGAGTTGGGTGGCGGCCATGTAGATCGTGTCGATGTCGGGTCGCTCCTCGCGGTCAACTTTTATCGACACAAAGTTGTCGTTCAGGATTGCCGCCACCTCGCGATCCTGGAACGACTCGTGTGCCATCACGTGACACCAGTGGCACGCGGCGTAGCCGATCGAAAGAAAGATCGGTCGGTCCAGTTCAGCCGCGCGCGCCAACGCATCGTTGCCCCACGGCCACCAGTCGACTGGGTTGTCGGCGTGTTGACGAAGGTAGGCCGAACTCGCGTGGCGGAGTCGATTCACGTGTCGATGCTAGGGCCCGACCCGCGTCGAGGCGACGGAGCTGCCCAGCGCCTCTTCGCCGGCACAACCGCTGCGCCGTTGCTCTGGATGCGCGATTGGCTCGGCGTGTTTTACGGTTCGTTGAACGGCGCTCGGTTCTTCTCGGTGCTAATCGCCGCTACCATCGGGTCGCCGCGATGAGCGCGACGTGAGGAGGACTGGCGAGGTGAATCCGCTTCGGTGGGGCGTGCTCGGAACCGGACGAATTGCACAGACGTTCGCGAGCGATCTGTCATTGGTCGACGACGGTGTGATCGTCGCGGTCGGATCCCGGAGCCAAGGCGGCGCCGATCAGTACGGCGACACTTTCCACGTTGCGCGGCGATACGGTTCCTACTCGGCGCTCGTCGCCGATCCGGACGTCGAGGCCATCTACGTGGCCACGCCTCACCCGTTTCACGCCCAGAACGCGTGCCTGGCCCTCGAGCACGGTAAGCACGTGCTGGTTGAGAAGGCGTTTGCGATGAATGCCGACGAGGCGCGGGCGGTGGTCTCAATGGCTCGCTCCACGAATCTGTTCGCGATGGAGGCGATGTGGACACGCTTCCTGCCCCACGTCGTCGCGCTACGGGATCTCCTCGCTGACGGCGCCGTCGGCACCGTCGTCGCCGTCCACGCGGATCACGGCAAGTGGTTCGAGCTTGACGCCACGTCGCGGCTCTTCGCACCGGAACTCGGCGGCGGCGCACTCCTCGATCTGGGGATCTACCCGGTCTCTTTTGCCTCGATGGTGCTCGGCCAGCCAACGACCGTGCGAGCACTGGTCACGCCGACCTTCACGGGCGTCGATGGGCAGTCGTCGATGCTGTTCGGCTACGACTCCGGCGCGCACGCGGTGCTGACGTGCACATCACGGGCCCGTAGCGCCACGCGGGCGAGCATCGTTGGCACCGAAGCGCGTATCGACCTCGACGGGGACTTCTACGCGCCGACGTCCTTCACCTTGACCACACGTCGCGGCGAGACCACCAGCTTCGACTTCCCTAGCCAGGGACGTGGTTTGCAGTATCAGGCGGCCGAGGTTGCGTGGCGGATTCGATGCGGCGAGCGTGAGAGCCCGGTGATGCCGCTGGACGAGACCGTGGCGATTATGGAGACCATGGATGAAGTACTCGCGCACTTAGCAACGTAAGGGACCCGGCTGCCTGGCGCGCCCGCCCGGCGAGGCGCGTGCGCCACGTGGCGGGCGACACGTATCGAAAGTGTTGCCCTAGCGGGACGGTGCTCGCACCTCGCGGTGCCGTTAGAACGACCTCGCCGTCGTTGGCCATGCGCTGCTTGGGCAACGCTGGCGTGTGCAGTAGGTCGTTCGGACCGTTCGCGATGTGGGGTTGTAGACGTCGTGGCGGTCCAACGTGGCGTCATAGGGCGGGACCCAGTGCGATCGGTCGGGGGTTTGGCGTTTAGGGCTTGTGGCCGCAGTCGTTCGTGGCCGTAGTGTCAGCGGCGAATCCATGGGCCATTGACAACGTCATCGCCTAGTGGAGGTACCGAAGGTCCGCGCGGCGAATCTTGCCGCTCGCGGTTCGCGGAATCGCGGCCACGTAGCGAATCTCCTTGGGTTTGGCCCACGGGCCAATGCGCTCGGTCGCGACTGATCGGATGGCCTGGTCGACATCGGTGCCGTCGCCCACGATGAACGCGATGACTCGTTGGCCCCACTCCGGGTCCTCGACCCCCGTCACGGCGACGTCACGCACGTGGGGCAGGGTCGCAATGGTGGCCTCGAGGTGCTCGGGCCACACCTTCTCGCCGCCGGTGTTGAGCACGTAGGCGAGGCGACCGTGGACCGTGAGTCGTCCGTCGACCACCACGCCACCATCACCGGTGGGAAACCAGTCGTCTCGCCCGTCGGGGCCGACCACCTGCGGCCGCGGAGCGTCGCGATAGGCGCTGAACAGGGTAGGCGAGCGAACGAGAATTTCGCCGCCGGCGCTCGCGATATCCACGTCGGCCAGGGCGAGGCCGTTGTAGACCACACCCGATCCCGTCTCGGTCATACCCCACGTCGAGATGACGTTGGACGCGGTCACCTCGGGTGGACGAGCGCCGCCGAGCAGGACCGAATGAAATCCCGACAGATCGTTTCGAGCCAGTTGCGGCCGCACGACCGCGACGTGTGTTGCGCCGTGGGCGAGCGCCGCCGCGAAGTCGGTCGCATCGCCCCACCACAATGACGCATCGTCAAGGACCGCACGCAAGATGACGGCGAGTCCACCAATGTGATTGGCGGGTAGCACGGGGAACCACACCGGGTCGGCCCCGTCGCGCAACGATGCCTGGGTGATGCGTGCGCTCGACGCGAGCGCCGACCACGAAAGGAGTGCGGCCTTTGGTCGGCCGCTCGATCCCGAGGTGAGCATGACGACGCCGACTTCATCGTCGACAGGTTGGCCGCCGTCGACCGTGGAGCGACCGGTGGCGGTCCAGTGTTCGGTAGCACCCAGCTGCGCCAGTTGTTCGAGTCGCTGACGAGCGCTGAGGCGTTGATCGAGAACGCAAAAGGCGTTGGCGCGCTCGACGCAGTCACGAATGGCGAGTTCGAGGTCGAGTCCCAGCGCAAAGTCCAGGGCGATGAGGCGGGCCACGCAGCGATGCTAGGTCGCGGCGCTAGAGTTACGCGCCGAGGGGGACAATGGCGTCGTTGCGTTACGAGATTCGCATTAGCGCGTCGGCCGATGCTGTGTGGGACATCGTCAAAGATCCAGTTTCCCTTCCCAATTGGTTCCCCGGAATCGTCGCCGCCGTTGTCGAAGGTTCGATTCGTACGGTAACGCTGAACACCGGCGTAACCATGCCCGAAGAGCTGCTCACCATTGACTCCCTACAGCGTCGTATCGCGTACCGAATTACGGCGCCGGCGTACCATTCGCACCTGGGGACCATCGACGTGATCGACTTAGGCGAGCGCGATTCACTGTGCGTGTACTCGACCACCGCCGAGCCCGACGTGTTGGCGCTGCTCGTCGGCGGGGCCACGGCCGGGGCACTGGACTCGATCAAGCACCTAGCCGAGGGGTGATGGTGGGACGCAAGATCCTGTTCGTAACGACCGATCAACAGCGCTACGACACACTGGGCGCCAACGGTGGCCTCATCGCTCGAACGCCGACCTTTGACCGGCTCGCGGCCGAAGGCTACCGCTACGAGCGCTGTCAGCCCGCTTCGGTAGTGTGCATGCCGTCGCGGGCGTCGATGCTGACCGGACAGTTTCCCAGTACGCACGGTGCATGGATGAACGGTGTGCCCTTAGCCGTAGATGCGCCATCGATTGCGGCCCACCTGCACGACGCCGGTTACGCTACAGCCCTGATCGGCAAGGCACACTTCGAGCCGTTTCTCGACCCGTTCGGCAGGTTCTCGGAGAACGCCCTCGCGGCGCTGGGCATCCCGACCGTGGAGTCGCCGTGGTTCGACGGTCGTCGCGGCGTGCACCGCGGCTTCGATCACCTGGAGTTCGCCACCCACGGCGTATTGGGTCCGCTTCACTACGCGCGGTGGATGCGTGAACGTCACCCCGAAGCGTTGAGTGGTTTCTACAACGTCGTTGATCACGACCTGAACGTCAATGCTGAGGGCGGTGGCGATACGAACGCGCCGCAGGTGGCGATCAATCCGGTGCCGCGTGAGTGGTACCACACGGAGTGGGTGGCGGATCGCACCATCGCCTGGCTCGACTCGCGACCCGAGGTGGGCGACTGGTTCTGTTGGATGAGTTTCCCCGATCCGCACCATCCGTGGGATCCGCCCGCCTCCGAGCGATCACGTGTTGCGTGGCGTGAGGTACCACTCCCCGAGAACTACCCGCGACGGGCGGCGGAGCGAGAACGCGTGATCGATCAGAAAGCCCGGCACTGGCGTGCCTGGTACGACGGTCGCGTGGTCAGCAACTACGAGGCACCCGCCAAATGGGTGCCGGCGACGCTGACCGCCGACCAAGTCCGCGAGGTCAACGCACTCAACGCTGTCGAGGTGGAACTGATTGACGAAGCACTCGGACGGGTGCTCCGGGCGATCGAGGCCCGTGGCTGGGGTGAGGACGTAGACGTCGTGTTCACGACGGATCACGGCGAGTTCCAGGGCGACTACGGCCTGTTGTTCAAGGGTCCCTATCACGTGGATGCGCTCTTGCGACTTCCACTCGTGTGGCGCCCGGCGCGGTCGACGTTGCCGACGGCCTCGGTGATTTCGGCGCCGGTTAGCCTCGTGTCGCTGGCGGCCACCTTCGCCCAGATCGCCGGTGCACCCGCTCCCAACTGGACAGAGGGGTCACCGCTGCCGGTCAACGATGACGACGCCTCACGTCGAGGTTTCGCCAGAACCGTGACCGAATGGGACTCCGCCTTGTTCGGGGTTGACGTCCACGTGCGGACTCTGCTCTCGGGCGAGTACCTGTACACCGAGTACCAACCCGGAACGATGCACGACGGCAGTGAGGGCGAGCTCTACGTGCTGGCCGACGACCCGCTCCAGCGCATCAATCGATACACCGATCCGTCGTTGAGCGCCGTGCGGGTGGCGCTGCACGACGAGTTGCGCGCTCACGAGTTGCGTGACGTGCGCCGAGCGGTTCCCGGTCGCCTCGTAGCTCCCGTCTAGGGTCGCGGTAGCGTGTGCGCCATGACTGACACCGTTATCCAGGGGCCGCCGACCGATCCTGTCGAACGATTCCGGACGATGCCGCTGCCGCAGTGGCACGTCGAGGGCGGCTACGACGACATCGTGTTCGAAGTGGGCGATGGGATCGCGCGCATTACGATCAATCGTCCGGAACGTCGTAACGCCTTTCGACCCCAAACGTTGTTTGAACTCGCCGACGCGTTCGAGCGCGCACGTGACAACACGGCAGTGGGCACCATCATCTTGACCGGCGCGGGTCCCGACGCATTCTGCTCCGGTGGTGATCAGAAGATACGTGGCGATGACGGCTACTTGGGTGATGACGACGTGGCGCGCCAGGGTGTTGGCCGTCTCAACGTTCTCGATCTGCAAATACAGATGCGACGGCTCCCCAAACCGATTGTCGCGTCCATCGCCGGCTACGCGATCGGTGGCGGACACATCTTGCACCTGGTCTGCGATCTGTCCATTGCCGCCGACAACGCTCGATTTGGCCAGACCGGTCCGCGGGTCGGATCGTTCGACGGCGGCTACGGCTCGTCACTATTGGCGCGCACGATCGGGTTGAAGCGGGCTAAGGAGATCTGGTTTCTTTGTCGCCAGTACGACGCGGCCACCGCGCTCGAGTGGGGGTTGGTCAACACCGTGGTGCCGCTGGCCGATCTCGAACGCGAGACGGTCGCGTGGTGTCGTCAAATGCTGACGCTGTCGCCGCTGGCGTTACGTATGCTCAAAGCCGGCTTCAACGCCGCCGACGACGGGTTGGCGGGCATTCAACAACTGGCGGGCGACGCCACCATGCTCTTCTACATGTCCGAGGAGGGTCAAGAGGGGCGTAACGCCTTCGTTGAGCATCGAAAACCAGACTTTTCGAAGTACCCCAAGCGTCCGTGACTGGTCAACCCGGCGTCATCGATCGGTGGGTGTTGGCCGCGCGTCCGCGCACCTTGCCCGCGGCGATCGTGCCCGTGGTCGTCGGTGCAGCGCTCGTGCGTCCGGCCTCGATTAACTGGTCGAACACGGGGCTGGCGGCCGTCGTCGCCCTGGCACTCCAGGTTGGGACCAACTACGCCAATGACTACTCCGACGGCGTTCGGGGCACCGATGAGGTTCGGGTCGGACCATTTCGCTTGACTGCTTCGAAACTGGTCGCCGCGCGTGTGGTCAAAGCAGCCGCCTTCATCGCATTCGGTGTCGCGGCCGCTACGGGACTCGTGCTGGCCGCCCGCACCTCCTGGTGGCTCGTGGCCCTCGGCGCCACCGCCATCCTGGCGGGATACCTGTATACCGGAGGTCCCAAGCCGTACGGCTACTTTGGCCTGGGCGAGCTCTTCGTCATGGCGTACTTTGGTCTGTTCGCGACCGTGGGGACGGCTTTCGTTCAGCACGGTCACGTCGTCGCGGCATCGTGGTGGCTCGGCGTGTCCACCGGCTCGATGGCCTGCGCGCTGCTTGAAGCCAACAACCTGCGCGACGTCGCGGGCGACGCGGCGGTGGGTAAGTGGACACTGGCCGCACGCCTCGGTCGACGACGAGGGGCCTGGTTGTACGTCGCCAGTGTCGCGGGCGTCGTTGGGGGTATCGCCCTCGGCGGTGAGCCGATCGTGGCGGTGGCGGCCGTGCTGGCCTACGTTCCGGGCATGCGCATGGCCTTCTCCTCGCGTGAAGGTCGCGAACTCGTTGCCCTCTTACAGCATTCCGCGCGCGCACAGCTGGCCGTTGGCGCACTGCTGGTCGTCGTGTTCGCGACGACTCGCTAATTGAGAAAGTCGTTGATCAGACGGGCCACGGTCCGCGGCTGGACGAGGTGCGCGGCGTGACCGGCGTCCGTGATGACGCGAACCGTTCCCGCCTTCACACCCGCGCTAATCGCGACCGCCTCACGGACGAACTTGTCATCGCGTTCACCCGCGAGGGCGATGGTCGGAGCGGCAATTGACCCCAGCTGGTCGCCGAGCCAGGCCTGGGTGCCGGTTCCGCAACATCGTAATGAAGCCGCCAGCCCCGATGCGCGCGAGCTTCGTGATGCTCGCTCGTGCGCATCGGGCGGCACATCGGCGAAGAGCGGTTGGGCCAGCCACTCGTCGAGGAAAGCGTCGACGCCGACGGCTTCGAGGTGATCAGCCAGGGCCTCGTCGCGGGCTCGACGTGCGGCTCGCTCGTCGACGTCCTCAATGCCACGTGTGGCACTAAGCAAGACCAACTTGGAGACGAGTGACGGGTGACGTAGCGCGACGTGGAGCGCGACGCGGCCCCCGAAGGAGTAGCCTCCTAGGTCGGTCGGACCATCGAGCAATGTCGCCACGACGTCAGCACAGTACTCGAGCGAAGTGGCACGAGCCAACGACTCGCCGTGCCCGGGCAGGTCGGGTGACCAGAGTTCGCGTGACTCTGTCAGAATGGAGCGGAATCGTGACGCGGACCGTCCCGTTTGGGTGAAGCCGTGCAACCACACGAAGGCGGGGCCGACGCCTTCGCGCCGTACGGAAAGGAGTGGCATTGCAACCGAGCGTACCGACAACGACGGTCGTCCAAGCCACGTTCGCGGCGACGCTCTTCGACGAGTGGTTTCGACACGGCCTTCGCGAAGTGGTGATATGCCCCGGTTCGCGCTCCACGCCGCTCGCCGTGGCCGCCCTACGGCACGGTGGGCTACGCCTCCACGTGCGCATCGATGAGCGCAGCGCCGGATTCTTCGCTATCGGCCGTAGCCTCGCCCTTAGGTCCGCGGTCGTCATCATCGTCACCAGTGGCACCGCCGCGACCGAACTGCACGCCGCGGTGGTCGAGGCCGACCTGGCTGAGGTGCCACTCGTGGTGCTCACCGCCGATCGACCGCCGGAGTTGCACGGTGTGGGTGCGCCCCAAACCATCGAGCAGCGCCATCTTTACGGCGGCGCGGTGCGCCGGTTCGAAGAGCCGGGCGTGGCTCGCGCGGACGTGGCCTCCGCGTGGCGGCCCCTGGCGAGTCGATGCTGGTGGGCGGCGATGGGCGTCGACGGCGATCCCGGTCCGGTCCACGTGAACGCCGCGTTCGTCGAGCCACTCCTCGGTGTGGCGAGTGAATTACCTCGCGCTCGAGACGACAGTGGACCGTGGCGCGCCGCGACACACGTGCCATTGGTCAGTGGCGGCGTGGACCTTCGCGGCCGTCGGGTGCTCGCGGTCGTTGGGCGCGGCGTTGATGCCGCGATGGTTGGGGCACTCGGGGAACTCGGCTGGGCCGTGATCGGCGACGCGACGGTGCCGGCGACGATCCCGTACTTCGACGCCCTACTGCGCGACACGAAGTTCGCCGACGTCGCGCGGCCCGACATCGTGGTTCGCCTGGGTGCCCTGCCGGCCTCGAAGGTACTGGCCGAACGGTTGCGTGAATGGTCCGCCCCGATCATCGCGTGGCGCGGTGCCGGACGGCTGAACGATCCGGACGGACTGATCGCGTTTGTGCGGCCCGGTTTGCCCAACGTGACGGACCCGCAGTTGCGGGCAACCTCCACGTACCGCGCCTGGTGGACGTCGGCCGCCGCGAGCGTGGCACGGTGGCTGGCGTCTCGCGACGCCGCCGATCGCGTACCCGACGAGCCAGCCGTGGCGAGGGCGGTGGTCGCGGCGAGCAGCGAGCACGACGTAGCGCTGGTGGTTGGTTCGTCAATGCCGGTACGCGACGTGGAGTGGTGGGCGGCGGCTCGTTCGGCGCCCACGTTCGCCAATCGGGGCGCCAACGGAATAGATGGCGTCGTGTCGACCGTGCTCGGCGTTGGCGCCGGAGGAGCGTCCATCGGCTTGATCGGCGACCTGACATTTCTGCACGATGTCTCCGGCCTCGTCGATGGCCTGGGCTCGGCCGGCGGTCGCTGCGTGCTGGTCGTCGTCCAAAACGGCGGCGGCGGCATCTTTTCGTTCCTCGCCCAGGCGCGAGCGCTCGACGACGACGACTTTGAATTGCTCTTTGGAACGCCGCGGCCGCACGACGTGGTGAGCGTCGCTCGATCGTTCGGTCACCACGGGGAGTCGGTCACCACCATGGGGGCGTTGCACCGGGCGATCACCGACGGTCTCGGGCGTGATGGCCTCAGCGTCATCGCGGTGCGCGTTGGTGATCGAGACGACAACGTCGCGGTCCACGCCGAGTACGTCGCGGGCGTTGCTGAACACTGGGGCGTGAGCGAACCGTGATTGGCGCCCTGCCGAGTTCGATCGTCGCCGCGTTTCCACTGGCGTTCGCGGCGGGTCTCGTCTCATTTATCTCGCCGTGTGTCCTGCCACTGTTGCCCGGCTACGTCGCGTTTCTCAGTGGCGCGACCGGTCGCCTCGACGGTCGAACGGGTCGAGGACGAGCCGTCGCGGGTTCCCTGGCCTTCGTCGTTGGCTTCGCCCTCGTCTTCGTGAGTTTTGGGGCGGTGTTTGGTGGACTCGGCGGATCACTTCGCCACGATCAGCGAACCCTCGAGATCGTCTTTGGATCACTGACCGTGGTGCTGGGATTCTTCTTCGCGGGGTGGTGGCCGTCGGCGTGGCTGCAACGGGAGCGACGCGTTCATCGACTGCCTCGCACGTCAGTGGTGGGTGCGGCGTTCCTCGGGGTGCTCTTCGCGCTGGGTTGGACGCCGTGTATTGGACCAACCTTGGCCGCAATCCTCGGGCTCGCGGCCTCGTCGTCGGGGGCGACCGCCCTGCGCGGGTCGGTGCTGGCCTTCGTCTACTGCCTCGGCCTGGGTCTCCCCTTCGTCGTCGCCGCGATCGCGACCGAGTGGATGGCCACGGCGTCGAGTTGGTTGCGCCAACACCGCCGCGTGATCGGGCAAATTGGGGGCGTGATGCTGATTCTGATCGGCGTCGCCGAGGTTTCGGGGGCGTGGCAGAGTTTCGTTTTGTGGCTCCAGGTACACTTTCCGGCGACCAACGCGTTGCTCTAGCCGGACCCACGCGGCGCCACTCGTAGACTTTGGCCATGAACCTGCGCGACGACTGGAACTTTCGGGGACTGGTTCACCAGACGACGGATGTGTCGCTGCTCGACCGCCTGAGTGCCGGTGGCGTGACGGCCTACATCGGTTTTGACCCCACGGCACCGTCGTTGCACCTAGGCGGACTCTTGCAGCTCTGCAATCTGCGACGATTGCAAGCGGCGGGAAATCAGCCGATCGCGCTCGCCGGCGGTGGTACGGGCTTGATCGGCGATCCGAGTTTCAAGGATGTCGAGCGGCCCCTGCTCACGATGGACCAGTTAGACGCGAACCTCGAGGGGATACGTGCGCAACTCGAGAAGTTCCTGGATTTCAGTTCTTCGGCCGGAACCTCACGGGCCCTACTGCTGAACAACGCCACGTGGCTCACCACGATTTCGTTGACCGACTTTCTTCGCGACGTCGGCAAACACTTCACGGTGAACCAGATGGTGGCCAAGGAGTCGGTGCGTAGCCGGCTCGAGCGCGACGACGTAGGTCTCTCCTTTACTGAATTCTCCTACATGTTGTTGCAGGCGTACGACTACCTGCGCCTCCACGTCGACTACGGCTGCTCGCTGCAGTTGGGCGGATCGGACCAGTGGGGGAACATCACCGCGGGCGCCGAACTGGTGCGCAAAGTAACCGGTCATGCGGTGAGCGGACTGACGTCGCCGTTACTGCTGCGTCCCGACGGACGCAAGTACGGCAAGTCCGAAGGTGGCAACGCTCGCGTGTGGCTCGACCCCACGATGACGTCGCCCTTCGAACTGCACCAGTTCTTGCTCAACAGCGAAGATGAGTTGACGCCCGTGATGCTGCGGTTCTTCACGTTTCTGGATCACGAGAGCATCGCGGAACTGGACGACGCCGTTCGGCGCGAGCCCCAGCATCGTCGAGCGCAACGGGTTCTGGCGCACAGCGTGGTCGAGATGGTGCACGGCGTCGATGCCGCGGTCAAGGCGCAGCGGGCGAGCGACGCACTGTTCAGCGAGTCCATCGCCGACGTCGACGAAGCGACGCTGCTTCAGATTGTTGCCGACTCACCGTCGTCGACCATGAGCCGCGAAGAGCTTCGCACCGGCGTAGATCCCGTCGAGGCGTTGGTCACGACCCAGTTGGCGTCTTCCAAGGGCGAGGCCCGACGATTCCTCGAACAGGGAGGGGTCTACGTCAACAACCGTCGACTCGAGGTCGACCAGCGCGTCGACCTCTCGATGGCGCTGCACGACCGGTACCTCGTGCTTCGTCGTGGTCCTCGCCAACTGCACCTGGTCGTTGTGGTGTGATTCGTCGACTGGGGTTGCTGGTGATGTCTGGGGTGTTGATCTCGGCGTGCGGCACGACCATCTCGGCCGGGTCGGCGTTGCACGGGTGGGTCACGCAGAGTGATTTCGCGTACGCGGCGACCACGCTCAACACCGACGCGCGCCACGCGGCGAGAGCCCTACGGAACCAGACTACGACGGTGAACCAATTGCATTTGGTTTGCGGCGTACTGCTCTTTGACACGCAGAGCGCTAATGCGTCCCTGCCAACCCCGGACCAGCAGACGACGGTTCTGCTATCGCGGGCGTACACCGAGTTCGGGGTTGGAGCGCATCAGTGCTACTCGGCGGGGGCCAGCGCGCGTCGGCGCGACGTGGCACTTCGATCGCTCGAGTCCGGTGCGGCGGCGATGGCTGAAGCCAAGGCGCGTATCGCGGCCGGTTAGGACGTCGGGCGGGGACGTAGGTCGATTTCGAGACGCAGAATTCCGTCGCTGAGGCTGGCCACGGCGTCGCCCAGCATGGCGAAGTCCTGAAAGTCTTGGCGCGCCGCTTCGAGGAATCGTTGGCGTTCAGGACCCTCAACGGGCGGCAATCCGCGCCGTTTCACCGCTTCGGCACGTTCGCGGAATCGAAGGACCATGTCGTTGGGGTCAAAGCCATTGCTCACGCGTCGATGTTAGGGGCTCGAATGGACAGGCGAGTTGGTATCATGGGGTTTCGGCGTGGGAGAGCAGCGTCGCGGTCGCCGCCAGTTATGGCCCGCGGCCAGTGAGGAGTGAACGTGAAAAAAGGCCGCCACCGTCGATTTGTTGAGGCTCGGGAACTGAAGCGCTCCACCGGACCGCGAGCGACGACGTGCGTCGAGTGTGGCGCCGCCCCCGAAGACGTTCACGCCGAGTGGTGCTTGGTCGAAGAAGATCGCTACGACGAGATCCTCGGCAAATTGCCTCGCCCGACGATGGTTGACGACGACCCGTTGGCCGCCGAAGGCTAGCGCCGCCGACGAACCACGGGGTGAGCAACGCGCGTCGAGTTCGGCTGGCCCCGGCGGTGGTCGATGTACGCGAGCAGGCGCTGGTAGACGTCCTCACCGATCATGGCGACGAGCTCATCACGCATGGAGTCGACCACGCGGCTTCGCCCAACGAAGGCGTCCGGCGTGTCGGTGCACCACCAGTGGAAGTCTGAGCCGCCAGCGCCCCAATCGCGTCGCTCCCATTGTGCGATGCGGGTGATGACGTGCCCGTCTTCGACAACCTGGTCGTCACGGTGCAGGGGCAGCTGCCAGCAGACGTCGGGCTTGAGTGGGATGTAGCTCTCATCGTTATCGATCGCCATGACGTGCAGCGCGCATCCCGGCCCGCGAGCGAAGTCCGGTCGGTTCAAAAAGATGCAGGCGTCCTGGGCCAGCCGGGTGACAATCTCGCCGTTGGGCTTTACCCTCGTCGTACCGCGCGTCCCGCGAGACTTGAACTGCCACTGATCCGACGTCAAGCGTTGCGCCGCTCGTTCGACGCGCTGGCGATCCTCCTCGTCGGTGAAGTGCGCACCATAACTACAGCAACCCTGGACGAGTTCGGGCGTTGGCCCCGTCAGAACCCCCTGGCAACCACGTCCAAAGATGCAGGTCCACTGGCTCTCGAGAAACGTGACGTCAAACATCCAGGTCCGCCGTTCACGTTCGTCGTCGAAGCTAATCCATTCGTGGGCGTCGTTGGGTATCGCGGTCACGGCACGAAACTACTTCGTCGTCGTGTTCACGTATCGCACCTCTAGACTTTAACTATGACCACGGTTGAGACTTTCGACATTCTCACGATGACCGACGACGCGCGCAACGTCGTGATCGACGCGCTGGCCAACGAGCCGCGCAGCGAAGAGCTAGCGCTGTTCGTCGAAGTGACCGGTACGCGCGCCGGGAGCTACACCTACGACCTCTACTTTTCGGATCGAGTGGACGCGCCCTCCGGCGCGGTGGTGGGCCGCGACGGCGACGTGACCATCGTGGTGCTGGCCACGAGTGTCGACCGGCTGCGCGGCAGTCGACTCGAGTTTTCGCCCGACGGTGGCGGCGGCCTCGTCCTCGTCAACCCGAACGTCCCCACACCACAAGAACGTCATCCCGGGGTTCCGAGTGACATTCTGGCCTTCGGCGTCGAGGGGCCGCTGGCGCGGCGCGCGGTCGAGGTTCTCGAGTCGACGATCAATCCGTCGATCGCGGCGCACGGTGGCGTTGCCGACCTCGTCGCGATGGATGAGCAGACTCGGGTTGCCTACATCATGATGGGCGGGGGTTGTCAAGGATGCTCACTGAGTCGGATGACGCTATCTCAGGGGATTGAGACCGCGCTGGTGGAAGCTATTCCCGAGTTGACGAGCGTCGTCGACGTCACGGATCACGCTTCCGGTGCGAATCCCTTCTACAGCGAGGACCACTAGGGGATTGAGCCGCGTGCTCTAGAATCAGGCGATGTTGCGCTTCCTGACCGCTGGTGAGAGTCATGGGCCGTCGCTCACGGTGATCGTCGAGGGCCTACCGGCGGGACTCGAGGTGCTCGAAGGGGAGATCGCCGACGAACTGGCGAGGCGGCGACTCGGCTTCGGCCGAGGCCCGCGGATGCGATTCGAGCGCGACGTTCTGCGACTTTCGGGCGGCATTCGACACGGCCGTACGCTCGGCTCCCCGGTGGCAATCGAGATTCTCAATTCGGAATGGCCCAAGTGGGAAAAAGAGATGTCCGCGGCGCCGGGAGTTCCCACGAAGCGCCTGACGGCACCACGACCGGGCCACGCCGATCTGGCGGGCATGCAGAAGTACGGATTCGACGACGCGCGCGACGTTCTGGAGCGCGCGAGCGCGCGCGAGACCGCCGCTCGGGTGGCCGCCGGCTCGTTGGCCAAGTCACTCCTTGCCACCATCGGCGTCTCGGTGATTAGTCACGTTGTGCGTATCGGTGCGGTGGCCGCCGCCGACGCGCGACCGGGATCGAACGACCTCGTCGCGGTAGACGCCAGCGAGGTGCGGTGCTTCGACCCGACGTCCGCGGCCAAGATGATTGCCGAGATCAAGGCAGCGGCGAAGGAGGGCGACTCCCTGGGTGGTATCGCCGAGGTCATCGCGTTCGGCGTACCGGTCGGCCTCGGTAGTTACGTGCACTGGGACCGAAAGCTCGACGGGCTCTTGGCCGGAGCCCTGATGAGCATTCAGGCGGTCAAGGCGGTAGAGATCGGCGACGGGATCGCCCAAGCCGCCCAACGCGGCAGCGTCGCGCATGACGCGATTGTGCGCGACGAACGAGCGACGTCATCGGGCGGATTGGCGCGGCGCAGCGATCACGCGGGCGGTATCGAAGGCGGCGTATCCTCGGGCGCGCCAATCATCGTGAAGGTCGCCATGAAGCCGCTGGCAACGTTGAATCGGCCGACGTTGGAGACGGTGGACCTCGCCACCGGCGAATCCACCGTCTCGTTCAAGGAACGCACCGACGTCACCGCCGTGCCCGCACTCGGCGTTGTCGCCGAGGCGATGGTGGCGTTGGTAGTGGCGAACGAGGCGCTACGCAAATTTGGCGGCGATTCGGTCATCGAGTTTGTGCGCAACCACGACGCGTTCGTCACGAGCCTGGCTGCGTCGGCGCCGTCGGTTCGCACCTAGCCGTGGCTCGACTGGTTTTGGTCGGTCTGCCGGGAAGCGGTAAGTCGACCGTGGCCCTCGCGTTGGGACGCGCACTTGGTGTGACGACGTGTGACACTGACGACACCATCGCCGAGCGAGTCGGTTCGACGGTGGGTGACTATCTGCGAGCCGTGGGGGAGGCCACGTTTCGATCGGTCGAGCTGGCGGCGCTACTCGACTGCGTGGGTCACGACGCGGTCGTCGCGACTGGCGGGGGCGTTGTCGAGTCTGAGTCGGCGCGCGATCTGCTCGCGCGTGAGTTGACGGTGTGGTTGGATGCACCCGACGAGGTCTTAGTCGGTCGGATCGCGGGCGGGGATCGCCCGCTGCTGGGTGCCGAACCCGCGTACGCCATCGCCGCACTCCGTAGGAAACGTTCAGCGTGGTACGAGGCCGTGGCCACGGCACGCGTCGATGCGACCGGGTCCGTGGAGGATGTATCGGCACGAGTTCGCCGTGCGATGATTGCCACATGAGTATCCACGTCGACCTGGGTGAGCGCGGGTACGACGTGATCACCGCACCGGACGCGCGCCGCGAGTTGTCCGGCGTGATCGCCCGGCGATTGCCTCGCGCGCGCGCGGCGGCCGTCGTCACCGCCGCGTCACTGGTCGACCAGCCGTGGTTCGACGTCGACACCGGGCTGGTGCAGCACGTCGTCATCGTGCCCGACGGTGAAGCCGCCAAAACGCTGGCCGCGGTCGAGTATCTCTGTGAACGCTTCGCCACGCTGGGACTGTCGCGCGACGACGTGGTCGTCGCGATTGGTGGCGGCGCGGTCACCGACGTGGCGGGCTTCGCCGCGGCGGTGTACCTGCGAGGGATTGCGGTCGTGCACGTACCGACGTCGCTGGTGGGTCAGGTCGATGCCGCGGTGGGCGGCAAGACCGGGGTGAATTTGACCGTGGGCAAGAACCTGGTCGGCGCGTTTCATCAGCCACTCGCCGTGTTGTGCGATGTCGCAACGCTCGAAACGCTGCCCGCGCGCGAACTGCGAAGTGGACGCGGCGAGCTCGCGAAGTGTTGGTTATTGGAACGTCGCGATTCCGACGCGATTGCGGCGACGACGCGTAGCGAGTTGGTGAGCATGGCGGTGGAGTTCAAGGCCTCGATCGTCGCCGCCGACGAGCGCGAGTTGGGGAGTCGCGCTCTGTTGAATTACGGGCATACGCTCGGCCACGCCATCGAGCTCCTCGTGCTCGCTCGCGACGCGAACGAGTTGCGCCACGGTGAGGCGGTCTCGATCGGACTAGCGTTCGCGGCGCGGTTGGCTCACGCGCTGGGACGAGTTGGCAACGACGTCATCCGCTACCACGACGCGGTGCTCGACGGCTTTGACGTACCGCGACGGCTGCCACGTGGGTTGGGCGCTGAAGCACTGGTGGATCTCATGCTGCGCGACAAGAAGGCTCGCCACGACCTCACCTTCGTGCTCGATGGACCCAACGGTTTCGAGGTCGTGTCGGGCATCGATCCCCTAGTGGTTGGCGCCCAGATCGATCGGTTTCGCGATGAGCAGTGAATGGCGCGAGCGAGATAGTCTGGCCGCGGAGGTCGGTATGGTTGCACGACGGCGATCGGGACTGGCGACCTGGGCGCGGTGTGGCGTGACCACCGCGTACGTATTGGGTCGTGATGGTGACGCTCGCGTGGCGCGACCATGGTCAAGGAACGCGGCGTCGCTAGTCGCGAGAAGCGACGTTGTTGTGGCGCGACGCTGGCGCAACGTTGGTCCGAGAGTCGCTCGATGAGTGAGGATTCCGCGGGTACCGAGGCGCGGCGCGCTGAACTGTTGCTGCTGTCTGGACCGAATCTCGATGAGCTGGGCGTGCGTGACCTTGCCGTCTACGGCCGATCGACGCTGGCGGACCACGTCAACCGGGTGAGCGCTTTGGCTGACGCGCAGGGACTGGTCGTGCGACACCGGCAGTCCAATTTCGAAGGTGATCTCATTGAGGCGGTGCACGCGGCTCGCGAGACCGCGTTGGCGATCATCATCAATGCCGGAGCGCTCTCCCACACGTCGTGGGCGCTCGCGGACGCCCTCGCAACGTTTCCGGGGATCAAGGTGGAAGTGCATCTGTCGAATCCCGCGGCTCGTGAGCCCTATCGTCACGTCAGTACCTTGGCCGGGGTCGTCAATGGCACCGTAGCGGGATTTGGAGCGCTCAGCTACGACCTCGCGCTGACCGCGGTGGTCGCCCTCTTGGCGTGAGGTGTGCCGTGGGCGCGGGCGGTTGCCTAGACTAGGGCGCGCAACTTTTTGAAAGGTCCCCGGTGATGGCCGCCATATCCAGCAACGACATTAAGAACGGTATCACGCTGAAAATCGAAGACGGCCTGTTCACGGTGGTTGAGTTTCAGCACGTCAAGCCGGGTAAGGGCGGAGCGTTCGTGCGCACCAAGTTGCGCAACGCCCGGTCGGGTGCGGTGATTGAACGAACGTACCGATCGGACGAACGCCTCGAACAGGCCATCATTGACAAGCGCGACATGCAGTACCTCTACCGTGACGGCGACGATTACGTCTTCATGGACCAGTCGTCGTATGATCAGGTGTCCGTCGCGGCGAAGAGCCTCGGCGATGCGTCGAACTTCCTGGTCGAAACGGGTAAGGCGATGTTGGTGCTGTTCAACGACGAAATCATCGGGATCGAGTTGCCGGCGTCGGTCGAGTTGCGCATCGCCGAGACCGAACCAGGCATTCAGGGCGACCGCGTCTCGGGGGCTCGCAAACCGGCGACGCTCGAGACTGGGTACGTGGTTCAGGTCCCGCTCTTCGTCGGTCCCGGCGAGGTCATCAAGGTAGACACGCGCACCGGTGACTACATCACGCGGGCCTAGTGCGCACCACGACGATGGTGCACCGATGAGTGAACTCGGTAGTCAACGGCACCGGGCCCGTGAGCGTGCACTGGAGATCTTGTACGAGGCGACAATGAAGGCGAGGCCCATTCGGGAAATCCGGTTGGCGCTGGCGCTCGTTCCGGATCCGTACGTGATGCAACTTCTTGAAGCGGTGGAGCTGAACGAGTCGCGCGCCAACGAATTGATCGCCGCCAATTCTCGAGCGTGGACGATAGATCGACTGGCCCTCGTCGATCGGTTGATCATGACATTGGCCATCGGCGAGCTGCTGATGGCGGACCGACCACCGACGGCCGTGGTGCTCAACGAAGCCGTTGAGCTGGCGCGCACCTTTTCGACCGATGACTCACCCGCCTTTGTCAATGGCGTCCTGGCGGCGTGCGCCGCCAGCCTTTTCTCGGACTAGGAGCGACGCTATGCCCGGCATGGGTCAGCGCTCAATTGACCTGACCAATCCGTTCGTGGTCGCGCTCTTTCGCCACGCGAGTTTCGTTACGATGTTGGTGTGGCTCGGTGCGGTGGCCATCGCCCTGTTGGTGTTGCTGGCGCTAACCCGTGGACTGTTGCGCTTCAATCTCTCACCCGACGCCGAGAACGAACCGGTCGCGCGGATCTACTTGCGCCGCGGCTTCGGAGCGCTGTGGCTGCTTGATGGGCTCCTGCAGTTTCAGGCGTCCATGCCGCTGGGCCTCGCCAACAACGTGGTCGCTCCGATGTCGGTCGGAACACCCGGGTGGCTCCATCGGGCGATGAACGTGGCGATGACCCTGTGGAACAGCCATCCGGTGACCATGGCCTCAGGCGTGGCGTGGTTGCAGGTTGGCATCGGACTCTTGTTGATCGTGTCCAGGGGCGCCACCGGCCGATTCGCTGGCGCGCTGTCGGCCGCGTGGGCCGCGGTGGTGTGGCTGATCGGCAACGGTGCCGGTGGCCTGTTCATTCACGGCGCCTCGGTTCTGTTCGGCTGGCCCGGCGCCTCACTGTTCTACCTGTACGCCGGCGTCTGGATCGCGTGTGACGCCGATCTCTTCCGCCGCCGGTTCTCGTCGGTGACGCGCCGCGGTGTCGCCGGGGTCTTGCTCGCGGGGGCCGTTGTCCAGTCACTGCCGTCGGCGGGATTCTGGCACGGGGGACCCACCAATGCGCTGACGGCGATGACGAGCTACATGAGCGCGATTGCTCAACCACACTGGCTGGCGCGCATCGTACGAGCAACCGGTTCACTAGCGGCGACGATGGGTGGCGGACTCAACGTCGTCGTGTTGCTGTGGTTGTGCATCGGCTCAGTGGGGCTGTGGCTCTCAGCGTCGAGGCGTTGGCGGTGGCCAACCTACGTCGTCGTCGGTGGCGCGCTCGTGCTCTGGCTGAGCACCCAGGACACGGCGCTCTTCGGTGGCCTCGCCACGGACGTGAATTCGCTGCCCGCCATCGCACTGATCGTGTGGTGCGCCTCACCGGCGCGACGGCGTGACGGTTCTCGTCGAACGTGGCTGCCGCGCGAGATGGTGAGCAGTTCGGCGTCCGTCATTGCGACGTTCGCCGCGTCAATGGTGCTGGTGTCTGCGGTCGCCATGGGGTGGGCCGCCGTGGCCGGCGCCGAGACCACGTTGTACCTCGCTCAGAACGGACCCGCGACCGCGGTGAACGCGCCGGCGAAATCGTTTCAGCTGACCGACCAGTACGGAAGGCCGTACCGCCTGGGCGAGCACCGCGGCCGAGTAACCCTGCTCACGTTCCTCGACCCCCACTGTTGGACCGACTGTCCACTGCTCGCCAGCCAGATCGCCCAGTTGCGGCGTGCGTTTCCAAGGCGGGCCCAGCTCGACATCGTCGCGGTCGCCGCCGACCCGTACCACGAGTCGCTCGCCGACGTGCGACATTTCATCACCACGCGAGGCTTGCGTTCGGTTCCCAACTTCTTCTTCGTCACCGGAACCAGGGCGCAGACCAGGGCCGTGTGGCGCAACTACGGGATCAGTGTGATCATGAAGCCGTCCGACCAGATGAGCGTGCATTCAGACTTCATGTTCATCATCGCGGCGAATCAACGGCTGCACTGGATCATTCCCGACAATCCATTGGCGAGCTCGGCCGGAACGGCGTCCGCCGTGGCAGAACTTCACGCGTTGCTCGCGTACGAGGGGGTCCGTTAGCGCAGCGAGCGATCACCCATCGTCGTCGGCGCGCTCGCCGTGCACGCGTCGGAGGTAGTCGTTATACGCGCGCAGCGCTTCGTCACTCACTGGATCCGTACGCGGCTCGACCTTGGATTCCGGGGCGGGGTCACGCTCGCGGCGCTCGTCGCTGAGAAGTTTCTTCCATACGTACACACCGTATGCCGCGAAGATCGGCCACTCGAATACGTAGGCCCACGACAAGCGATTTCCACCCAGTGCCCGGTGCAGTTCGATGTAGAACGCGCTGACGCAAATGATCTCGGCGAGAGCGAGACCGAGATGTATTACAAGAGGATTCTTAGTCTCACGTCGCACTAACACGAACACTACCGATGCGAGCCGTTACTCTCAGTTCCACGTTTCACCAAGGTTGAAGCACAAGGAGCGGGGTATGTCGATACGAGGAAGATTCGCCACTGTCGCGGTGCTCTTTTTGGTGGCTGTCGGTCTCATCGTGTGGAGCCTTATGGCCTTCCTCACGCCGGGAACCCCCGGCGGCGTGATGGACTTCACCACGACCCAAGCTCCCGGTCAGCCGGTGAACCTCACCGTCCAGACGGTTGGCGCTATCGGTTTTGGCAAGCACCCCACGTGGGTTTCGTACCTGGTGAAGGATCCCCACACGCAGCAGTGGGTCCAGGACACGACCTGGAAGTTGCCCGCGAACACCGTCGTGAATATGACGGTGCTGCAATACGACACCGGCGGGCCGCTGCGCAACCAGGAGTGGGGACAGGTCCAAGGAACCATTAACGGCACGGCGAGTCTGAACGGCAAGAGTTACAGCGTGTACGACTCCAATACCGGTAACGGCGTCGGCCACACCTTCGCCGTGCCCGCGATCGGGCTCAACGTGCCACTCATCGGTGTCAGCGCGAATGCCCAGGTCTGTGGTGCGGGCCCGTGCCACACCAGCTCACCGCACAACACGATCACCTTCAGTTTCAAGACGCCAACGCCCGGTAGCTACTCGTGGCAGTGCTTCGTGCCCTGCGGGCTCGGCTACCTCTTTGGCAACGGTGGGCCCATGGCGACCCAGAACTACATGGGTGGCTTTCTAGAAGTGGTCCGATAACTATGACAGCGGAGAATGCAGCCATGAATGAGACTCACCACCTTCGTCGCCTGACCACCATCTGGGTTGTCCTTTCGGTTGCGGCGGATCTGTTGTTCTGGTTCCTCGTGGGACCCCACGTGCCGCCGGGACGTATGACGGACATGGCGACGAGTAATCAGTTCGACTTCAACGTGCTCTTCGTCATCGCGCTGCCGGTGTTGATCGGCGTCTGGCTGTATCTCGCCTACGCGATCGTGGTGTGGAGCGCGAAGCGCGGTGGACCCGAGCCGGTGGGCGGGGAAGCCGCCCGCACGAATCGCACCGCGCAAGTAGCGTGGATCACCATCACGTCGGTTGTGGTGATTCTCTTGGCCGCGTTCGGTACCATCGAGCTGATCGTCAATCACGGTTCGGGTGGTGGGGAGGGGCCCAACCCGGTGTGGTCGCCGGCCGGCGCGACGCAGGCCGAAACCGCGGCCCTGGCGGGGAACGGGACCTGGTCGCCCAACCGCAACCAGGTCCTCCCCGTCCAGGTGATCGCCCAGCAATGGAAGTTCACCTATCGGTACCCGACCTTCGGTGGCTTCGAGACATCCCAATTGGTGCTGCCGAACAACACCACCATCGCCTTTAACGTCACATCGCTCGACGTGATCCACAGTTTCTGGGCCTATCAACTCAGCGTCAAGGCCGACGCCAATCCACAGATCAATGATGTCGCGTTCACCAAGACCCAACAAACGGGCCCCTTCACGGTGCGCTGCAGTGAACTCTGCGGTATCTGGCACGGCTCGATGTACAACTACGGCTCGGTGGTGTCCCAGCAGAAGTTTATGCAGTGGGCACAGTCAACCGAGGCCGCCAACGCGGCGAACACCAAGTACCTGCCGCCGTTCGCGTGGACCTACGTACCCGACGCCAACGGCGCCTCGGGGGGCTACTACCCCGACGGTACGGCGACACCGTACAGCACGGCCGAGATCTACGGCGCGAAGCAGCCAGCGTCGTGAGTGAGCGGGCACGCACGATGACCAACGTAATGAGTATCACCTCAGAAATGGAGATTGGACGATGACGATGAGCGCCGAGCGTCCCGATGTGGTGACCGGGGGTGCCGGCAGCCCCGCAAGGGTGCCGTGGACTCAGCGACGGGGCTGGATCAGCCAACACGTGGGCACCGCGCTGGTGCTGGGTCTGGTGGGCTACCTGTTTGGGCATTGGCTGGGCAACACCATTACCGGCGGCTACGCCAACAACCTCAATAGCGGTCAGAACTCAACGGCCGACTTCTTCGCCTTGCTCTTCATGGTGGTGGGATGGCTCCTGGGGATCGGCGCCCTGAACTACCCGATTGCCAAGCTGGCGGGTCGACGTCCCGCCAAGGAGCTGGACGTCGAAGGATGGAGCAAGTACTTCCGCTACAGCACCAACCACAAGACGGTGGGGCTGCAGTACATAGTCGGCGTGTTGCTGTTCATGTTCACGGGTGGTCTGTTGGCCATGGCGATCCGTACCGAGTTGCTCAGCCCGACTACGCACTTCTTCAGTGCCAGCACCTACATCAAGATCGTCAGTGAGCACGGCACGGTCATGATGATGATGGCGACCTCGATCATCATTGGCCCACTGGGTAACTACCTCGTGCCGCTCATGATTGGCTCGCGTCGGATGGCCTTCCCGAGAATCGAGGCCTTCAGCTTCTGGATATTTGTCGCGGGCTACATGGTCATCTTCTCGGCGCTGCCCTTCGGAGGCTTCCCCACGGGCTGGACCGGGTACGCGCCGCTGCAGACCCAGGCCGGTCCGGGCATGATCTCGTATCTCTTTGGATTCGCGGTGATCGGCTTGGGCATGATGGCCGCGGGCTTCAACATCGCGATCACGATCATCAACTACCGAGCTCCCGGTATGACCTGGAGCCGGGTGCCGATCTTCGTGTGGTCCATTCTCGCGACGGCCGCGCTGTTGACTTTGGCCACGCCGACCCTGTTCGCGGCCGGTCTCTTCGGACTGCTGGACAAGACTGCCCAGACGGCCTTTTACGTGACCGAGCACGGCGGGAGTTCGTACCTGTGGGAGAACCTGTTCTGGTTCTTTGGTCACCCCGAGGTGTACATCATGGCGTTGCCGGGCTTCGGCATCGTGGGTGAAATCTTGCCGGTCTTTACCCGAAAGCCCCTCTTTGCCTACAAGGTGGGCGCCGCGGGCATGATCGGGGTATCGCTGCTGTCGTTCTTCGTGTGGCAACACCACCTCTTCCAGAGCGGTATCAATCCTGACATGCGACCCCTGTTCATGTTGACGACCGAGTTGATTTCGATCCCGACCGGGTTCATCTACTTAGTCGGCATGGGCACGCTCTACAAGGCGAAAATTCGCTTCGAGATCCCGATGCTCTTCGCGATGGCGCTGTACTTCAACTTCTTGATCGGCGGCGTAACCGGCGTGTTTCTCTCCGACGTTCCAGTGAACGTGACGGTGCACGGTGGATTCTTTGTCCTGTCGCACTTCCACTACACGATCATGGGTGGCCTGCTGTTCGCCTTTATGGCGGGCCTGTACTACTGGCTGCCCAAGATGACGGGCCGGATGATGAACAAGAAGATCGGCCTATGGCACTTCTGGACGATGTTCATCTTCTTCAACTTGACCTTCTTCCCGATGTTCATCATCGGACTACTCGGTCAGCCGCGGCGGGTGTTCACGTACGCGAAGAACCTTCAGGGTTTGAACGACTTCTCATCGGTGAGCGCGTTCCTGCTCGGCGTGTCCTTCTTGATCTTCTTCTTCAACTTGGTCTGGTCGCTGTACATCAACCCGAAGAAGGCGCCGGCGAACCCCTGGGAGTCGTTGGGCCTCGAGTGGCAGACGGCGAGCCCCGTGCCCGCGCACAACTTTGACCGGATCCCGGTCATTTTGAGCGACCCGTATCACTACAGCGAAGAAAATGCGCCCGCGGTCGCTGATCTCGGCGAGGACGATCGCTTGGTACGCGCAGCAACCACGCCGGACGACACCGGCGCGGCGTAGGACGAGTGGAGGACCAATCATGAGTGACGTTACGAAGAGCGCTGACTTTACGTCGACCCCGGAAGAGGATGAGTTCGAACTGCGTGCGCACATCGGCTCGGTGTGGTCCGGTGGGCGACTCTTTATTGGTATGTACACGTTCTTATTGGCTTCGCTGGCCTTCGCGTACTTCTACCTTCGTTCGAGCAACAACGGACTACTGTGGCGCCCCAATCACGTCACGGCGCCTACCGCCTACGGCTGGACGATCATTTCGTTGACGGTGCTGGCGTCAGTGATGGCCATTTACGGCAAGTGGCGGTTTCGCAAGGGTGGGGTCGTCGACTGGCAGGTGGCGGGGTGGACGGCGCTCTTCGGCGCCGTACTCGCGTTAGTCATGCAAATCTGGGAGCTCACCGCACTGCCGTTCTACCCGGGCTCGAGTGGCTACGCGTCAACGTTCATTGGTTTCTCGGTGATCAACATCGCGACGCTGGTGGTTGGGGCCTACTGGCTTGAGACGACGCTCGCTCGCTCATTGCGACTGCATCGAGAGATCGGTGGCGTGCAGCCCGAGCTGTCGGCGCACGCTGAAGCGCAGTCATTTCGTGCGAACGTCGCGGCGATGACGTACTTCTGGGGTTTCGTGGGCTTGAGCGGATTCTTGTTCTTCGCCATGTTCTATCTGCTGTAGCCAAGTTTCTACGAAGGAGAGGTGGTGACGATGCAGGCAGTTGACATTTACATCGGACCGCAGGTCCAAACGATGGTGATTTTGCTCGGGGTGTTGTTCGGAGTCATCATTTGGGGCTTCTTTCAGCGACACCCGTCGGAGTAACGGCGCAGGCGGCGGTCGGGCGATGCGCCGGCACAGACTTCGTGACGCCGTGGTGGTGGTCGCGGTGGCGTGCTGGTTCTTGTGGTTAGTGCCGCCATTGGCGTTGTGGGCACGTCGGTACGAATACGTCCAGACGTTGCAGTTTTGCTCCTTCGCGTTCGTCGTGCCGGCGCTGTTCGTCAATGGCGCCGCGTGGCGGCGGTTGGGCCTGGTTGGCCGGTACCGGGCGGCTGAGTGCGCCGCGCCCACGGTCAGTGCGCCAGGCGTAGCGCCTTCGGCTATTGGCTCGAGCCACGGCCGAGCAGTCTTGACGACCGGCCTGTTCTTGGCCGTTGCGGTGCTGTGGCGTACGGCGCCAGCGGTGGACGCACTCGTTCACGATCCCTGGATCAACTTGGTGGAGTCCCTGTCGCTAGTGGTGTCGGGCAGTGCGCTGTTCTGTCACCTGATCGAGTCGCCGCCACTGCGGCCGGGCACGAGCCGACCGTACCGAATCGGCATCTCGGCCGTGGTCATGTGGACCATCTGGATCGTGGCGTACCTCAACGGCATGTCGCGAACATCGTGGTACGGCGTGTTTCGCTCAACCACTCATCGCGCGGTGTCCTTCGCCGCTGATCAGCAGCTGGCGGCGGGCGCGATGTGGATGGTTTCGGCCGCGGTGTTTCTCCCCATCGTGTTTTGGAACCTGGTGCAGTGGCTGCAGTCCGAAGATGATCCCGACGATGAACTCTACCGACTGGTACGCCAGGAGAAGTCTCGAGGCTTTTTCGGCTCGGATGAGTAATTACGTTCCCAGTAGTGGTGGCAGTACTGGGATGTTGACGGCGAGCAGCGTTTGGTCGACCGTGTGGCCAGCAAGGCGAACCAGATTCAAGATTTTCGTGCGGTCCGAACTGAGGTAGGCCTCGCGCAGGGTCAAGTCGCGGGTCCACGTCGAGTGCGTGACCTTGGGACGCTTGAAGCAGTTGATGATGTCGTAAATGGCGTCTTTGGCGTCATTGGTAGCCCACGAAATCACCAACACGGACATGGATTGGATGTACTTTCCCGCTCTGGTGTTTGAGGGTTCGATGTTGTTGGTCAAATCGTAGATCGGTCCGCTGGCGAGCGTGCACGAGACCTGGTCGTCAGTTAAGAGCTTGGGAACCTGGGCAATATTGCTCGCGGACAGCGTTCCCGAACGCAGTTCGTTGTAAAACGAGAAGCTCTCTTTGAGCGCGAAACTGCACGGTGCGATATCAGTGTTAATCAGTGTGATGGTGTCGTTTTGCAGCGCCGCATCGCTGGCCCTGGTCACGGGGTGCGGTAAGTCCGTCAAGACTGAAACGGCGACGACGATAACGACCACGACCGTGACCAGAAACCAAGGACGCCGATACCACACCGCGCGCAACGTGGACAGCGACGACGCCGGCATTGAAGCGGGGTCGTAGGAACTGGCGCGAATATCGCTGTCGGGAGTCTTCACCGCAACAGACTACCGGCGACTTCGGCGAGGGCCGCGCCGAAGTGGAGTCGCGTCGCGGCACTGAGGGACTCCACGCCGGCACGGCTTTCATTCGCGAAGGGTGTGATGAGGTCGCGCAGTACGCCGCGCGAGTCGATGACGTAGAGCTCATCGCTGTGAATGACCGGCGCCGGCGCGCTGGCGACGCGAACCTCGACTCCGTAGTGCGTCCAGACCGAGTTCAGGACGGCCAGGGAACCGTTGAGGAAGATGACGTTGGCTCGCGAGGCGAGTTTGGGCACGCTCAGCGCAAGGGGATCGCGCACGATGCTCGCGGCGGTCGGGTCGGTGTTGACAATCACCACGTCGACCTGATTGGCGTGTGAGCCAAGTAGCCGCAGCGTGATCGCGAGTTCGGACCCCAGGACAGGGCAGATGTCGTTACAGTCGCGGTTGTAGAACGCCAAGATGACGACCCGGCCGCGAGCTTGGCTGAGCGACCAGGGTTGTCCGCGCTGATCAGTGAGGACGAACGATGGCGCCCGGCGATCAAGGCGACTGAGTCCAAGAATGGCGTAAGGCGACGACGTCGGGGTCGTCGCGATTGTTGTCGGTGGCGACGGGATGACGTTCGCGGCGCCCGGTGTGCCGATAACGCGCTCGAGAACGACGCCGCCGAGTCCGAGGACGACGAAGACGATAACCACCACCATGACAAAGCGTCGCGGCACGGGCGTGCGTCCGGCTTGCAGCGCGGCTCGACGATCGTCCGACAGTCGCGGCGGTGGCGCGGGACCAGGTTGTTTCTCAGGGTCGGGAGTGCTCGCACCGGTCATTAGGGATCCCACACTAGCGATTCTGAATGGCTTTCTCAGAGTCGACTCGGTGGTTGCGGCAGTACAGTTTGGTGATGAGTGGTGCTGACGTGCCGGGTGAGGGATCGCCACGTCGTCTTACGGGTTCCGAGGCGTGGCGCGCACACGTGACGCTCTTCGTTGGGTTGGCGTTCTGCGCAGTGGCATTCTGGTTCGAGCTCGGACGAGCCGAGGGCGGCAATGAGTTGAGTTGGGCCTACGTGTTCGAATGGCCGTTGCTTGGTGGTTTTGCGGTGTACATGTGGTGGAAGGTTCTACACGGGGAGCGGTCCGTACGACGTCGAGCGCGCGAACCGGGACTGGCCCCCGAATACGAGGGGATGCTGAACGCGTGGCAGGCGCATCAGCGCGAGTTGGCCGAAGCCGTTCGACAAGAGATTGAAAACGAGGGCGAGCGCGTGGACGACGCGTTGCGCGACGATTCGTGGCCGTAGGACGAACGTCGACTCGACGCGGCGGGTGACGTGAACTACCTCGCACACCATTGGTCAGCCGACCCGATGATCGTTGTCGTGGCCCTGACCGTAGTCGCGCACGAGATTGGCCTGTCGCGGCTGGCCCAGCGCTCCACGACGGCCAATCAGCGTCACCGACGTCGGCGAGCCCTCGTCTTCTACTGTGCGCTGGTGTTGCTCCTGCTCGCAATCGTCTCGCCGATGGACTATTGGTCGGGTCGATACTTCTTCGTCCACATGATTGAGCACATCATCGTCACCTTCTTCGTGCCGATGTTGATTGTGTCGGGGGCGCCGTGGATCCCGCTGCTCTTCGCGCTGCCGGTGTCGGCGCGTCGGCGCATTGGGCGTTTCCTGTTCTTGAACGACTCGACGCGCTGGCTGCGTGGTCTGGGTTGTTTCGTGCGCAACCCCTGGCTGGCCCTCGCGCTACTCAATGGGGCGATGCTGGCGTGGCACGTGCCGGCCCTCTTTGACCTGGCCGAGCGAAACGAGTTCGTCCACGTGTGGCTGATGCACGGCAGTTTCGTGGTGACCGGCACACTGTTTTGGCTGCAGATCTATCCGTCGTCTCCGATGAAACCAACCAAGGGGCCGGTATGGAAGATTGGCGCCGTCGTTGCCACCAACGCCGTCATGACGATTCTGGCAATCTCGATGAGCATTCTCACGACGGTGAGCTGGTACTCGGTGTACGCGCACGTGCCCGGGGTAACGCTTTCACCGTTTGCGGACCAGCAGATCGGGGCGGCGATACTGTGGGTGTGCGGTGACTTTTGGGCTCTGCCGACGCTCGCCATCATCATCCGTCGGACCATCGAGAGCGAGGGGTCCATCGGCAACGTGCTCGATCGGCTCACCGGACGATCGTCGACGCTCTTGCTGACGCCATCGACGGCTCGTGCGCCCAGTACTGACTCTGATCGGTAACCACGGGTTCACGGGCGGTTCTGCTAGGGTGAGGTCGGTCGTCGTGAAGCGGGTCCCGTGAGGCCCGAACGACGGGAGGCAGCGTGTCAAAGGTACCTGACGAGGCGAGCGAGCGCTCGACCGGGTTTGTCGCGCACGCCCAGTTGTTGCGTCGCGAGGATGTGTCGCGAGCGATCCGCCGCATGGCCCACGAAGTCGTCGAGCGAAACGCCGATATCGAGCAGCTCGTGATACTGGGACTGCAGACCGGTGGCGTTGCCTTCGCACATCAACTAGGCGCCGACATTCTCGCTATCGGCGGCGTGAACGTTGAACTCGGTCAGCTCGACGTTGCGTATTTTCGAGACGATCACGAACGTCGGCCGCTGACGGCGGCCACATCCACGCTCATTCCCGTCGACCTGGATGATCAAACTGTCTTGCTCGTTGACGACGTGCTGTACACGGGACGCACCATCCGGGCGGCACTCAACGCCTTGGCCGAGTGGGGACGTCCGCGGGCTATCGAACTGGCGGTGCTCGTTGATCGCGGACACCGCGAGTTGCCGATACGCGCCGATTTCGTCGGCAAGAACTTACCCACGTCTAAGCACGAGGCGATCGTGGCGACGCTCGACGGCGTATGGATCGGCGAGGTGACAACGTGATCGAGAGCATTCGCGGGCGAAGTCTGATGTCCCTGCACGATTTGAGTCGTGCGGCGCTGGTGGAGATACTCGACACCGCCGAATCGTTTGTCGAAGTTCACCGTCGCACGGTGAAGAAGGTGCCGGCGCTGAAGGGTCGGGTCGTGGCGTCACTCTTCTTCGAGGAGTCGACGCGAACTCGACTGAGCTTCGAGACCGCGGCGAAGCGGCTAAGCGCTGACGTGTTGTCACTGGCCGTAGCGTCGAGCAGCGTGAAGAAGGGCGAGTCGCTGCGTGACACGATCGCCACGATCGATGCTCTGGGGATCGACGCCGTGGTGCTGCGTCACCGCTCCAGTGGCGCGGCGGAACAGGTCAGCCGGTACGTGCCACACGTACGCGTGATCAACGCTGGCGACGGACTGCATCAACATCCAACGCAGGGCCTGCTCGACGCGTTCACCATCCGCCAGGTCCTGGCGCAACGACGCGGTGTGAACGCGGTCGAAACCGGGTCAACGGTCTTCGAGGGCCTGCGGGTGCTGATCGTTGGTGACGTCATGCACAGTCGAGTGGCCCGCAGCGACATCGACGCCTACGTGGCGCTGGGGGCCCAGGTACGCGTGGCGGCGCCCGGCACGTTGCTGCCGATGGACATCGACGCCTGGCCCGTTGAAGTGGTGGGTGACTTCGAGGACGCGATCGAGTGGGCCGACGTCATCGGACTGCTTCGTCTTCAACACGAGCGAGGTGCGGGTTCCTTCGTGCCGAGCCTCTCGGAGTTCACCGCGATTTACGGCCTAACCGCCAGTCGAGCTCGTCGTCTTCGTCCCGAAACGCTGATCATGCATCCGGGACCGATCAACCGTGGCGTCGAGCTCGACTCCACGGTCGCCGACTTGCCGGCGGCGATCATCGAGCGTCAGGTCAGCAACGGCGTGCCCATTCGGATGGCCGTTTTGTACCTGACCGTGGCGGCATCCCCGAGCGAGGTGGTGTGATGGCGTCCGTCGTTCTGCGCAACGGCCTGGTGGTTCACCCTGACGGCGCCGAGATTGCCGACGTCTTGATCGTCGATGGTCGAATCGCCGCGGTTGGCCGCGATGCCGGCGTCGACCCGCCGAGCGGGTGTCGAGTGATTGACGCGACCGGTTGTTGGGTGGGTCCCGGGTTCGTCGACCTGCACACCCATTTGCGAGAGCCGGGTGACGAGGCGGCCGAGACCATCGCCAGTGGGGCCCGCGCAGCGGCCGTGGGTGGATTTACGGCGGTGCTCGCGATGCCGAACACCGAACCGGCACTCGACAACGTCGCCCTCGTCACGTACGTGCTCGATCAGGGTTCACGAGCGGTCATCGACGTCGCCGTCGCTGGCGCGATCACGATGAGTCGCGCTGGAGAGCGCCTGGCTCCCTTAGCCGAGCTGGCCGCGCTGGGGGTGCGACTCTTCACCGATGACGGCGTGGGCGTGCAGAACGCGGCCGTGATGCGACGAGCGCTTCGCTACGCGCGTCCGCTCGGCGTACGCCTGGCCCAACACTGCGAAGACGCCGCGCTGGCGGCCGACGGTTCGATGAACGAAGGCGCGCTGAGCAGTCGACTCGGGCTCGTTGGGCGACCGTCGATCGCCGAAGAGGTGATGGTGGCGCGCGACCTCGTACTCGTGAGGTCGACGGGCGCGCCGTTGCACTTTCTGCACGTGTCGACGGCGCGGTCGCTCGACCTGATCGTGCGCGCACGAGCCGAGGGCCTACCCGTGAGTTGCGAGGTGGCGCCTCATCACTTCACCCTGGATGAATCGGCGTGCGCAACCTACGACGCCAACTTCAAGGTGAATCCGCCGCTGCGTTCCTCCGAGGACGTCGAGGCGATTCGACGGGCGTTACGCGGCGGTGACGTTGATGCGGTGGCGACTGACCACGCGCCGCACGCACCACAGCGCAAGGACCTCCCCTTTGACGAGGCGCCAGCGGGCGTGCTCGGCCTCGAGCACGCCGCGTCGCTGACCTACGAGGCGCTCGGCGCTGTCGGGTCGGATCCGCAACGGTTCTTCGCCGTCTTGAGCAGGAATCCCGCGACCATCGCCCAATTACGCCGGCGTGACGCACGACCACGCCACGGCGCCCACGGCGGCGCCGTCGAAGTGGGCGACGACGGCAACCTCGTCGTCTTTGACCCGAGCGAACGCTGGGTGGCGCGCCGCGAGGGACTCCAGAGCCGGGCGAGTAACTCCCCGTACCTCGGACGCGCGTTGGTGGGACGCGTTCGTTGCACGGTGGTCAACGGCGCCGTCGTGGTTGACGAAGGTGGGCTCACGTGAGTCGCCCGCGTGCGGTGTTGGTTCTGGCTGACGGTGCCACCTTCGAGGGCTTCGCCGCCGGCTACTTGCCCGCCGACGGCGTGACGTCGGGGGAGTTCGTCTTCAACACCGCGCTGAGTGGCTATCAAGAGGTGATCACGGATCCCAGCTACGCCGGCCAGATCATCGCGTTCACGTACCCCCACATTGGCAACTACGGCGTCAGCGCACTCGACGACGAGGCCACTCGGCCGTGGTGCCAGGGGGTGGTCGTGCGCGACCTGTCGAGACTGCCGTCAAGTTGGCGTGCCGAAGGGGCCCTCGAGCCCTACCTCATCCGCCAGCGCGTTCCGGCGATCGTTGGGGTTGATACGCGACGACTGACAAAGCACCTGCGCGCACACGGCGCGCTGCCCGGGGCCTTTGGCCACGCCGAGGTCACGGCGGTGGCCGACGCCGCTGCCCGCGCGCTCGGCACCGACGGGATGGACTTGGTGTCGGCCGTCTCGACGGCGACGACCTACGAACGCGGCAGCGGCGAACGCCACGTCGTCGCGTTGGACTACGGGATCAAGTCGACGATGGTGCGTCAGCTGGCGCAACGCTTCCGCGTGTCGGTTGTTCCCGCCGCATCCTCACGCGCCGACGTGCTCGCGCTGAACCCCGACGGCGTTTTCTTGTCCAACGGCCCCGGTGATCCCGCCGCGCTCGGTCGCTACGCCGCTGAAGTGGCCGGACTCATTGGCGAGGTGCCCCTGTTCGGTATTTGCCTCGGACACCAGCTGCTCGCCGGAGTCCTCGGTGCGACCACCTACAAGCTGCCATTTGGCCACCACGGCAGCAACCACCCAGTCCAGGACCTCACGACGGGGCGCATTGAGGTCACCGCGCAGAACCACAACTACGCCGTCGACGTTGGCTCGCTGAGTCGCGCCGTCGTCACGCACCGAAACCTGAACGACGGGGTGGTTGAGGGACTAGCCGCGGCGTCGGATCGCTGCTTCTCGGTCCAGTACCACCCCGAAGCGGGACCCGGACCGCACGACGCTCGCTACCTGTTCGAACGATTCGCGGCGCTGATCGAAGGCGGCGCGAGGACGGTGGTGTGATGCCCCGGCGCGACGATCTGCACACGATCATGGTCATCGGATCGGGACCGATCGTTATCGGTCAAGCGTGCGAATTCGACTACTCGGGAACGCAGGCCTGTCAGGTGCTTCGCGAGGAGGGTTATCGCGTCATCCTGGTCAACTCGAATCCCGCGACGATCATGACCGACCCCGCAACGGCTGACGTCACCTACGTCGAGCCCCTCGATCTGGGGGTGCTGAGCGAGATCATTGAACGCGAACGTCCCGACGCACTGCTGCCGACGCTCGGCGGCCAGACAGCACTGAATCTCACGATGGCGCTGGTGCGCGGGGGAATCACGCAACGCTTCGCTGTAGAGGTCATTGGGGCTCGAGCCGAGTCCATCGAGACGGCGGAAAACCGTGAGCTGTTCAAGGCCGCCATGGCTGACATTGGACTGGCGGTTCCGGAGTCTGGCTTCGCGCACGACGTTGAGGACGCCCTCGCGATCGCGCACCGGATCGGCTGGCCGATCATCATTCGACCGAGTTACATTCTTGGCGGCGCGGGCACGGGCATCGCCGATAACGACGTTGACTTGTGTCGGTTGGCGGCCGAAGGAATTGCGGCCTCGCCAGTTGGCGAGATCTTGGTCGAGCGGTCCATCGCCGGCTGGAAAGAGTTCGAACTCGAAGTCATGCGCGACCGTCACGACAACTGCGTGGTGATTTGCAGCATCGAGAATCTCGATCCAATGGGCGTGCACACGGGCGATTCGATCACGGTCGCGCCAGCCCAAACGTTGTCAGACGTCGAATACCAGGCGATGCGCGACGATGCGTTTGCGGTGTTGCGCCGCGTCGGTGTGGAGACCGGTGGATCGAACGTGCAGTTCGCGGTCAATCCGGCCACGGGTGAGCGTCTGGTCATCGAAATGAACCCTCGCGTCAGCCGATCGAGTGCGCTGGCGAGCAAGGCGACCGGCTTTCCGATCGCCAAGATTGCGGCGCGGCTCGCGGTCGGCTACAGCCTGGACGAGATCGTCAATGACATTACGAAGACCACGCCAGCGAGCTTTGAACCCGTACTCGACTACGTGGTGACCAAGATTCCGCGATGGGCGTTCGAAAAGCTTCCGGGAGCGCCGCCGGTTCTCGGCACGCGGATGCAGTCGGTCGGTGAGGTGATGGCGATCGGACGAAACTTCGCCGAGTCGTTGCAGAAAGCGATTCGCTCGCTGGAACAGGGTCGCGGGGGTTTCGCCGCCGGACCGAACCGTGAATTCGCCGACGTGGACGACGAGACACTCTGGCGACGGTGCGAAGTAGCGACGCCCGAGCGCCTGTACGCGTTGCACGAGATGCTCTGGCGCGGCGCCAGTGTCGACGTGGTGTCGGCTCGTACCAAGATCGACCCGTGGTTCGTCGACCAGTTGAGCGAGATCGTGACGCGCGAGCGTGAGCTCGCCACGGCGGACGTGACGTCGTTCGACGCACGAACGTGGCGCCGATACCGTCAGTGGGGTTTCTCGGACTCACAAGTTGCCGCCATTACCGGCCTCGAGCCCGCGCGAGTCACCGCCGCCCGTCGGGCGGTGGCGCCGCTCACCTACAAGACCGTCGACACCTGCGCCGCGGAATTCGCCGCGCTGACGCCGTACTACTACGGAACCACCGAAGACGAGTCTGAGGTTCAATTGTCGAACCGCGACCGCGTCATCATTCTGGGCTCAGGTCCGAACCGAATTGGCCAGGGCATCGAGTTCGACTACTGCTGCGTGCACGCGTCGTACGCGTTGCGCGAGATGGGTTTCGAGTCGGTGATGGTCAACTGCAATCCGGAGACCGTATCGACGGACTACTCGACCTCGGACCGCCTCTACTTTGAACCACTTACCTCCGACGACGTGGCCGAGGTCATCGCCGCTGAGCAAGCCGCCTGCGTCGACGGTGCCCGCGTGGTGGGCGTGATCGTGTCCTTGGGTGGTCAGACGCCGCTTAAGCTCGCGCACTCGCTGGATCCCGCCATGGTGCTCGGCACGCCGGTGGCGGCGATTGACGCCGCTGAGGATCGTCAGCGCTGGTCGGCGCTGTGCCGCGACCTGGATCTGCGCCAGCCGCCCGGCGATGTGGCCGTGACCACCGACGAAGCGCTGGCCGTCGCTGAGCGTATTGGCTACCCCGTCGTGGTGCGACCGAGTTACGTGCTGGGCGGCCGGGCGATGGAGATCGTCTACGACGCCGCGACGTTGCGTCGGGTGATGGTTGATCTCACCGGCGCCAACGGCGCGCTCGCGCGCGAAGGCGGCGTGAGCGCGACGCGACCCATACTGCTCGATCGCTTTCTCGAAGACGCGATCGAGGTCGACGTGGACGCGATACGCGACGCCGCGGGAGAGGTCTTCGTGGCCGGGGTCATGGAGCACGTCGAAGAGGCGGGCATCCACTCGGGTGACTCCGCGTGTGCCCTGCCGCCGCAAACCTTGAGCGACGAGGTGGTCGCGAACATTCACGAGGTGACCGTGCGCATCGCCGAGGGGCTGGGTGTCGTTGGGTTGATCAACGTGCAGTACGCCGTGAAGGACGACGAGGTGTACGTCCTCGAGGCGAATCCGCGGGCGAGCCGAACGGTGCCCTTCGTCGCCAAAGCCACCGGGGTGGCGCTGGCTCAAATTGCGGTTCGGGTGATGCTCGGCCAGTCACTCGCGACGCTGCGTGACGCCGGGGTCGTGCCCCACCAGACCCCGCGACCGCCGTACGTGAGCGTGAAGGAGGCGGTGCTCCCGTTCAATCGATTTCCCACGGTGGATTCTCTGCTGGGTCCCGAAATGAGGTCGACCGGCGAAGTCATGGGAATCGGTGAGAGCTTTGGCATCGCCTTCGCGAAGTCGCAGTTGGCCGCGGGTACGGGACTGCCCGACGCCGGCCAGGTCTTCATGTCACTCGCGGATCGTGACAAGGTCGGTGGTCTTGATCTGGCGCGTCAGCTGGTGGCGTTGGGATTCACGGTGGCGGCCACCGTCGGTACGGCGGGCTTCTTGCGGGCCAACGGCGTGACGGTTGCCACGTTGGTCGGCAAAGTCGGACCGCCGGCGCTCGGGGTTGACGCCGTCACGATGATCGCCGAGGGCTCGGTGCAACTCGTCATTAATACGCCCTCGGGTGGGGTGGCCAAGGTCGACGGCGCACTCATTCGCCACGCCAGCGTGACCCACGGCGTTCCCTGCTTGACCACTCTAAACGCGGGATTCGCCGCGGCGAAGGGCATCGCCGACACGCGACGCCAGGGGTGGCGCGTGCGTTCACTCCAGGAGTTGCACCGCCAATGATGCTCGAGTTAGGCGTTCGAGTCGGTTCGGTGTCCCTTCGATCGCCGATCCTCACCGCCGCCGGCACCGCGGGATTCGGCGTGGAGTTGGGGGGCTACGGTGACATGGCCCAACTGGGTGGCTTCGTCACCAAGTCCCTCGCGGCCTTCATGTGGCCGGGTAATCCGCCGCCGCGCGTGACGGCCGTGGGGGAGCACTTGGTCAACTCGGTGGGCCTCGCCGGCCCCGGCGTCCCGGCTTGGCGTCACGAGCACGAACCGGCCCTGCGCGCTCGCGGCGTTACGGTTGTGGCCTCGATCTGGGGGCGAACCGTTCAAGAGTTCGCCGACGCCGCCGCCGCACTCAGGGGCGCCTCAGTGGTCGCCGTCGAGGCGAACGCCAGTTGTCCGAATCTCGAGGACCGATCGTCGATGTTTGCGCACTCGGTGGACGCAACCGTTGACATCGTTGCCGCCGCGCGCACGAGTGGACATCGGGTCTGGATCAAGTTGAGTCCGAATACCCCGGACCTCGTGCGCATCGCCGAAGCGGCCGTGGCGGCGGGGGCCGAGGCCGTCGTGCTGGTCAACACGATGCTCGGGTTGGCCATTGACGTCGAGACTCGTCGTCCGGTGCTCGGTGGCGTCGGCGGTGGCGTCAGCGGACCGGGAATCCTGCCGGTATCGCTGCGTGCGGTCTACGACTGTCGTCGAGCACTGCCCGACGTCGCCATTGTTGGGGTGGGGGGCGTACGTTCGGGCGAGGACGCCGTATCGATGCTCATGGCGGGTGCGAATGCGGTACAGGTGGGTACCGCGATCTTTGCCGATCCGCGCGCACCGTGGCGGATCCAGCGGGGGTTGCGCCGGTGGATGCAGGCGCACGGCGTTGAGGACGTGAACCAACTCGTTGGTGCGGCGCATGGCTGACTCCTTCGCCACGCGACTGTCCGACCGGGTCGACCGCCACGGCCCGCTTTGCGTGGGCATCGACCCCAGTGGTGCGGTCGTGCGCCAGTGGGAACGCGCTGACGACGTCGAAGGACTCGAGTACGTCGCCCAGTCGACGCTCGAGGCAGCGGTCGACACCGCCGCGGCGGTAAAGGTGCAGGTCGCCTTCTTCGAACGATTCGGCTCCTCGGGCTATCGGGTGCTCGAACGCGTGCTCAGCGAGGCGCACTCCGCCTCACTGCTGGTGATTGCCGACGCAAAACGAGGCGACGTCGGCTCGTCAAACGTTGGGTACGCCGAGGCGTGGCTCGCCGATCGCTCACCGCTGGCGGTCGATGCCGTTACGGCGAGCCCGTTTCTCGGGGTCGGCTCGCTGGCGCCACTACTGAGCCAGGCTCACCAGACGGGACGAGCCGTCTTCGTCCTCGCCGCGACCTCCAACGATGAGGGCCGAGCCGTGCAGGGGGCGATCACCGATGACGGCGTTCCCGTCGAGGTGTCGGTATTGCGGGCCGTGGCCACGCTGAACGAGCGTGGGGGCCTCGCGGGCGCCGGTGGTGCCGTGGTGGGGGCGACGCGAGCGCGCCCGGCGTTCGACCTCAGCCAGTTGGGTGGGCCGCTGCTGGTACCGGGCGTCGGTGCCCAGGGGGCGACGGTCGAGAGAGTAGAGCGACTCCTGCGTGGGGTCCCCAGAGGAACGTTCCTGGTCAACGTCGGTAGAGCGATTCTCGAGCGCGGTCCATTGCGCCTCGAACTGCGCGACGCTGTTCGGCGCTGGCGCGACGATCTCGCGGAGGTTTTCCCCTGATTGAGGCCTGCACGGCGGCGCGTCGAGATGTATTCTGTGGCCGTGACACCGACACCGCCCACTTTGTCGCAAGAACAGCGTGTTGCAGCATCGCGGCTCGCCGTCGCCAATCGACGTCGCCGTGCCGAGGTAAAACGTCAGGTGAAGACGGGTGAACTTTCTTTAGAGGAGTTGTTTGAGTTGGCCGACCGCGAGGAGTGCGTCGCCCAAATGCGGGCCTACGACCTCATAAGCGCGTTGCCGGCCATCGGCGACGTCAAGGCCGAGCGGATCATGAACCGTGCGCAGATCGCCAAGACGCGCCGAATTCGCGGACTGGGCCCCAAGCAACGGGCCGAACTATTCCGAGCTCTTGTGCGCTGAGCCGCTGCTCGCGGTTCTGATCGGGCCGGGCGGGGTCGGCAAAGGAACGCTGGCGCGGCGGCTCACCGAGGTTGACCGGCGGCTCTGGCTGAGTCGTAGTTGGACCACACGGCCGCGGCGCGGCACTGAGACGGGCGACGAGTATGAGTTCGTCGATCGTGCGACATTCGAGCGAGCGATTGCCAACCATGAGTTTCTCGAGTGGGCGCAGTTCCAGGGCAATCTCTATGGCACGCCGATACCGCGAACGACCGGTGGCGCCGACGTCTTGCTCGAGATCGAGGTTCAAGGTGCTGAACAGGTACGCCGCCAGTACCACGACGCCGTGGTCTTTCTAATCGTGCCGCCGTCGATCGACCACCTGGAACATCGCCTGCGCGAGCGCGGCGACACCGACGAGCACGTTGACCGGCGCCTGGCGAGCACACCGGACGAGCTTCGTGTGGGCGGTGCGTTGGCGTCCTACGTCATCGTGAACGACGACGTGGAGCGAGCGACCGCTGAAATACTCTCTATACTGGAGAAACTTCGACGGGAACGTCGTTCCCTCGCGTGATAAAGGACTGCAACCATGGCCGATCGCCCATCGCTCGTCGACCCTCCCATTGAGGAGTTGCTCGCCAAGGTTGGCGACTCGAAGTTCACCTTGGTCGCGGTATCGGCCATTCGCGCCCGCGAGATCAACGACTACTACAACGGTTTGGGTGCCGGTCGAGGGACGGTCATTCCTCCGCAAGTCACCTCACTGTCGAACAAGTCGCTCTCGCTCGCGCTCGAGGAGCTCTACGAGGGCAAACTAGAGTTCCACCGTCCAACCCCCGATGAGCTGGAGCGTGAGCGGCTCGATCGTGAGACCGCGCAGGCGCACGCCGACGGGGCGAACGATCTGGACGCCTTCACCGATGCCCTTCGCGACGCCTGAGCCAGCTTCGCCTTCGCCGTACATCGTCTTAGGGGTGGCTGGCGGCATCGCCGCGTACAAAGCGATTGACGTCCTACGTCGGCTACGCGACGCCGGTTACACGGTCGCTCCCGTCTTGACGCCCGACGCGACGCGGTTCGTCGGACCCCTCACCTTTAGCGCGCTCGCGAGCGAGCCGGTGCGCGTTGGGCTGTACGAGGATCCGCACGTGCCGATACCACACACGCGGCTCGGACAGCGCGCCGACCTGATCGTGGTGGCCCCGGCCACCGCCCACTTGATTGCTCGCTTCGCGATGGGACTCGCCGACGATCTCTTGAGCGCTACCTTGATGGCCACGAACGCACCGGTCCTGCTGTGTCCGGCGATGCACACCGAGATGTGGGAGCAGCCCGCGGTCCAGGAGAATCTCGCGACGCTGCGTCGTCGTGGCGTGCTGGTGCTCGAACCCGAGGAAGGACACCTCGCGGGGGGCGACGTCGGTACCGGGCGACTTGCCGAACCCGAAACCATTGTGGAACTGGTGGGGCGCATCGTGGCCGGGTATCGTGGGCCGCTCACCGGGCGCCGAGTGGTCATCACGGCGGGGGGCACGCGTGAGCCAATAGACCCGGTGCGCGTGCTTACGAATCGCTCCTCGGGCCGTCAGGGCTACGCCTTGGCCGAAGTTGCCAGTCGACTCGGTGCTGAGGTGATACTGATCACCACTACCGATCGAACATTGGCGATTGACGTCGCGCGACGCGTCGGGATTGTGCCCGTGACCACGGCTGACGAGCTGCGAGTGGCGACGCTCGATGCCGCGAGCACCGCCGACGTTGTGATCATGGCGGCGGCGGTGGCCGACTTCACCCTGGCGCCCGCCCCGAACAAACTCAAGAAGGCCGACGGGCCGCCCACGCTGGCGTTGACACCCACACCGGACATCTTGACCGAGTTAGTGCGGCGCCGTTCCGCGGGGCAAGTGGTCGTCGGTTTCGCCGCTGAATCGACCGACGTCGTTGCCAACGCCGAGGCGAAGTTGATCAGCAAGGGGGTCGATCTGTTGGTGGTCAACGACGTGTTGACACCCGGCGCCGGCTTTGAGTCCGACACCAACGAGGTCCGCCTCTTGACTCGTGGCCAGGCACCTCAGGAGATCTCCATGCGGTCGAAAGAAGATGTCGCGCTGGAGGTCTTGACTAGGGTGGTTGCATTGTTAGCCCAAGGAGCCCAATGAGTGACCGTACCCTCTTCACGTCGGAGTCGGTGACCGAGGGGCACCCCGACAAGATTGCTGACCAGGTATCGGACAGCGTGCTGGACGCCATCCTCACGCAAGACGCGCACGCCCGGGTCGCGTGCGAAACGCTGTTGACCACGGGACTGTGCGTGGTCGCCGGCGAGATCACGACGTCCGCCGTCGTCGACATCAACGCAATCGCCCGCCAAACCATCCTGGAGATCGGCTACGACGACGGGGCCAAGGGCTTTGATGGTCGAACGTGCGCGGTGCTGGTCTCGCTCGACAAGCAGAGTCGTGACATCGCCGACGGGGTGGACGCAGCCCTGGAGTTGCGCAGTGGTTCGGGTGGCGAAGATCAGCTGAACGCCCTGGGGGCGGGCGACCAGGGAATGATGTTTGGTTACGCCTGCGACGACAACGACGACTTCATGCCGGTACCCATATGGCTCGCCCACCGGTTGTCGATGCGTCTCTCCCAGGTCCGCCGGTCCGGACTCATTCCGTACCTCGGACCCGACGGAAAGACCCAGGTGACCATCGCCTACGAGGACGGCCGGCCGGTGGCCGTCGACACGGTCCTGGTGTCAACCCAGCACGAGGATGGCTACGACTCGCAGACGACCATCCGCCAGGACGTCATGGCCCACGTCATCGCCCCCGTCTTGCCGACGAACCTCGATACGGGTTCGATGCGCGTCATCGTCAACCCCTCGGGCAAGTTCGTGCTTGGTGGACCGCACGCCGACGCGGGCCTCACCGGTCGAAAGATTATCGTCGATACCTACGGGGGCATGGCCCGCCACGGGGGTGGCGCGTTCTCGGGCAAGGATCCCTCCAAAGTCGATCGGTCCGCGGCCTACGCCGCGCGCTGGGTGGCTAAGCACGTGGTGGCCTCGGGTGCGGCTCAACGGTGCGAAGTCCAGGTGGCCTACGCCATTGGTGTGGCCCGTCCGGTGTCGGTGCTCGTTGAGACCTTCGGAACCGAGCGCGTCGACCGGGCCAAGATCGCCAAGGCCGTCGACGCGATCTTTGACCTGCGACCGGCCGCGATCATCCGCGACCTTGATCTGCGTCGACCCATCTACCAGCGCACGGCCGCGTACGGGCACTTTGGCCGCAGCGACGAAGGCTTCACCTGGGAGCAGACGCCCCGAGTCGACGACCTGCGTCGGGAGTTGGCACTGGACTAGTGGACGCTCCCCGTGCGGTTCGCGTGGTGACCGAAGTGGCCGCCGTGGACCGGCCGTTCGACTACCTGGTGCCCGAGGGCTTAGCCAAGACGGGCGTTGGCGACCGGGTGCGGGTTGACTTTAATAACCGCAGCGTGCGGGGCTGGGTCGTGAGCGATGCCCATGTCAGCGAGAACCTCAAATCGCTGGGCAAGTGGCTTGGGTACGGCCCGCCAGCGAGCATGATGGACATCTTGCTGTGGTCGAGCGAACGATGGTTGGCGCCGCTCGCGCGATTCCTCGTGGCGGCTTCGCCACGCCAGCTCGTGACGTCGTTACCAACAGCACCGGCGTTGCGTGCCCTCGAGGGCGACCAGTGGCAACGTCTGAGTGACCAGGCACCCGGTGTCATCCAGGTGTCGCCAAACACTGACCCACTCGATCTGGTGCTCGCCGCGTATCGGGCGACGCGCGCCGATGGTGCCAGCCTCATTGTGGTCACCCCGACCGAGGCGTGGTCCCGCCGACTTCGGGGTCGACTCGAGCAACGCGGTTGCGCGACGGCGGGCGCCGACGAGTGGGAACGAGCGCGAGCGGGTTGGCCCATCGTGGTCGGTGCCCGCGGCGCCGCGTTCGCGCCGGTGCCGCGAGTAGCCGGCGCGGTGATCGTTGACGCCGACGATGAGTCACTTCGCTCCCCGGCGCAACCAACCTGGCACGCCCTGGACGTATTAGAGGAGCGGTGCCGACGTGCGTCGGCACCGTGGTGGGCGACCACCATGCTGCCCAGTCCGCGGCTCATGGCCAAGGGCTACCGCGTCGACGGTGACATTCGTGGCGGCTGGCCCCGCGTGACGGTGATCGACCGGCGCGGCGGCGATCCGCACGATGGCTTGCTAGCCGGCGAAGCGCTTAGCGCCGCGCATCGGGCGCTGAGCGGCGACGAGGCGGTCGCGGTCGTCGTGCTGCATCATCGGTTGGGCCGGGGTCGGCTGCTCGCCTGTGCGGCGTGCCACGAGCTCTATCGATGCGCGGTGTGCGGCCAGGCCGAGCAAGAGGTCGACGACGTGGTGAGTTGTGCCAGTGAGCACGAACGTCGTCGGCGATTCTGCCGAGCCTGTGGCTCCACGCGGGTCAAGTTGTTGCGCCAGGGCGTCAGTACGGTGCGTCGAGACCTAGAGGCGCAGCTGAGTCAGTCGGTCGGGGAGGTGACGGCCAGTACCGAGACGTTGCCGTCGACCCGAGTCGTCGTCGGCACGGAGGCCGTGCTCCAGCGGGTACGTCGCGCCTCGGTGGTAATCATCGATGACTTCGATCAATATCTGCTGGCGCCTCGAGAAACGGCGCGTCGCCAGGCCGTCGACGTCGTCGGCCGGGCCGGTCGGCTGGTGGGCTCACGCCGCGCGGGACGCGGCGACGTCATCGTGCAGACGCGGCGCGGGGACGACCTGGTCGTCCGGTCCCTCGTCGATGCGTCATTTGATCGTCTGCTCGACGACGAGTTTGAAACGGCCCGCGCACTACGCCTCGCTCCGTTTGGCGCTCGGGCGACGATTCGCGGCGCCGGCGCGCAGTCGTACGCTGCGTCGCTGGGTGACCCACTCACGGTTTCGGGTGACGAAGTACACGGTTTCGTGGTCCGCGCGAGAGACGTGAACCAACTCGTCGATGCGATGCGCACGGTAGCCAAACCGCCCCACGTGCGTGTGGCCCTGGACTGAACCGGTAGCGTGGAACGGTGAGCACGCTTCCCATTCGCGTCTACGGCGACCCGGTTCTCAGCCAGGTGACCAAGGTCGTGGACGACATCGACGGTCGTATCGCGGCGTTGGCCGACTCGATGATCGAAACGATGTACGAAGCGCCGGGCGTGGGCCTGGCGGCTAACCAGATCGGTGTCCAGAAGCGTCTCTTCGTCTACGACAAAGGCGACGGGCCGGTGGTCGTCATCAACCCGGTGATTGTCGAGACCGACGGCGAGTGGACATACGAAGAGGGCTGCCTGTCCGTCCCTGGTCTGAGTTGGGAGATCACGCGGGCGAACGCCGTCCACCTCACTGGTTTCGACCTCGACGGTCGCGTGATCGACGTGGAGACCGACGAGTTCGAGGGCCGGATCTTTCAACACGAGATGGACCACCTCGACGGCGTGCTGCTGGTGGAGCGTCTCGACGACGACCAGCGACGCGAGGCGAGGAAGTTGCTTCGACAACGTCGATGGTCGCTGGGTCGGGACCCGGACGGCCTCGGCCAACTGCTCGGCGAGTAGATGCGTCTGGCATTCCTGGGCACGCCGAGCGAGTCGGTCGCGTCCCTGCTTGCCCTCGTCCAACACGGTCACGAGGTGACGGTCGTGGTGACGCGACCGGATCGCCGTCGGAGCCGAGGTGGGTCGCCCACGCCGAGTCCCGTCAAAGCGGCCGCGGAGGCACTGGGGATTCCGGTCGTGCACCGGGTGAGTGAACTTGTCCCCGCCGATATGGAACGTGGCGTGGTGGTCGCCTACGGCGCCATGATTCCCGGTTCGGTCCTCGCTCAAACCCCGATGCTGAACGTTCACTTCTCACTGCTGCCGAGGTGGCGCGGCGCGGCACCCGTCGAGCGAGCCATACTGGCCGGCGACGAGCACACGGGCGTCTCGATCATGTCGCTGGAGGAAACCCTTGATACGGGTCCGGTGCACCTCGAACGTCGGATCAGCATTGGTGAAGCGACGGTATCGGAGCTGCGCGCCACGCTCGGCGCGCTCGGCGCGCGGACGCTGGTCGAGGTGCTCGATGATCCGGATCGACTCGCTCATCCAGTGCCGCAGGCTGGGCCAGCCACCTACGCCGCGAAAATCGGACCAGCGGACCTGCACCTCAGCGCCGCGATGAACGTTGAGGCCGTCGCCCGCGTGGTGCGCCTAGAGCGGGCGTGGTTGCTCGCCGATGGCCGCCGATTGCTGGTTCTCGCGGTGCGTCCATTTGCTGGCCCGCTGGGCTCGGCGGGCACGATCACGAACGTCGACGGCGCGGTCGTGCTGAACGGCGCGACGGACGCGGTCGCCGTCGAGGTGGTTCGACCCGAAGGGTCACGAACCATGTCCGCGCTCGAGTGGTGGCGCGGACGCGTGGCCACGACGAAGGAGGCGGTGTGGGGGTGAGTCGGTCCCTAGGCTGGTGGCTATGACGTTCGCCGATCCAGGACCGCCCGGTCAGCTGCGAATCGCGCCGTCGATCCTGGCGGCAGACTTTGGCGCGCTGGCCGAACAGGTGCGCGCCATCGATGCCGAGACCGACTGGTTGCACGTCGACGTCATGGATGGGCACTTTGTCCCGAACGTGTCGATTGGCCCGCCCGTGATTTCGTCGCTGCGCCGTTACAGCGAACGATTTTTCGACTGTCACCTGATGATGAATGAGCCGGCGCGCTACTTTGGGGCCTTCCAGAAAGCGGGTGCCAACGGATGCACGATTCACGTGGAGATCGGTGACAGCGCTGCGCTGTTGGCCGAGGCCCGAGCCATCGGACTTCGCGTCGGTCTCGCGGCGAATCCCGACACCCCCTTTTCGGCCGTGGCGCCGTTCCTCGGTGACGTCGACGTGCTGCTGCTGATGACCGTGTTCCCAGGATTCGGTGGTCAGCGTTTCATCACCGACGTCATGAGCAAGGTCCGCGAGGCGCGAGCGGAGCTCACGAGACAGGCGTTGCCCGTGGACCTCGAGGTTGACGGTGGTGTTGATGAAGACACCGCTGGCGTCGCGGTGCGAGCCGGCGCCAACGTCCTGGTCGCGGGTTCAGCAATCTTTGCGCGCGCCGATCCGTTGCTCGCGGCGCGAACGCTGCGACGACTGGCCAGTGACGTATGACCGACGCCGAGGAGTTAATGTGTCGGGCGCTCGAGGAGAGTGAACTGGCCCGCTTCCACGCGCCGCCCAACCCGTGGGTTGGTGCGTTGGTGGTCGACCAACACGGTGCGGTCGTGGCCGCTGGTCATACCCAAGTCCCCGGCGACGCGCACGCCGAAGTCGTCGCCCTGCGCCGGGCCGGCGAACGTGCCCGTGGTGCCACGCTGATCGTAACGCTCGAGCCCTGCAGTCACCACGGGCGAACCGGTCCGTGCACCGACGCGATCGTCGCCGCCGGCGTAGCCCGCGTGGAGGTTGGGGTGCTCGATCCCGATCACCGGGTGTCGGGAGCGGGCGTTGCCGCGCTGCGCGCAGCGGGCGTCGACGTTGCGGTGGGAGTCGAGGCGTCGGCCGTCAGCGAGTGTTTGGCCCCGTACCTGTGGCATCGGGCGACGGGTCGACCCTTCGTGGTCCTGAAGGTAGCCGCCACCCTGGACGGGGCCGTCGCGATGAGCGACGGTTCGAGCCAGTGGATCACCGGTGAAGCGGCGCGTCGTGACGCGCACGTGCTGCGAGCGCGCAGTCAGGCGATCATCGTTGGGGCCGGCACCGTACGACGTGACGACCCGCGCCTGACCGCCAGACTCGGTGACGTGGTCCTCGAACCGCTGCGCGTGGTGCTGGGGGTCGCGCCACCGTCGGCCCACGTTCGTCCGTGCTGGGAACGGTCGGGGGATCTGGGCGCCGTGCTGGACGAACTCGGCGCAGCCGGCGTACTCCAAGTACTCGTCGAGGGCGGGCCGTCGACCGCGAGTGCCTTTCTCGAGGCTGGACTCGTGAACCGGATCGTCTGGTACGTCGCGCCAGCGCTTGCGGGTTCGGTGGGGACGCGGGGTGCCCTCAGCGAGCTGGGAACGACCACGATTGGCGCGCTGCGGCGCGGTCGATTGGTAGAGGTTCGGGCCATCGGCGAAGATGTTCGAATCGAAGTGGAGGTCTGATGGCACTGTCAACGATCGAGGAGGCGGTAGACGAGCTGCGCCGTGGCGGCATGGTCGTCGTCGTCGATGACGAAGACCGAGAGAACGAAGGTGACCTCATCATGGCGGCTGAGGACGTCACCGCCGAGTCGATGGCGTTTTTTCTAGAGCACACCTCGGGCGTCTTCTGCGTGCCACTTGAGTCGACGAGGGCCGACGAGCTCGATCTGCCACTGATGGTCATCGCCAATACCGAGGCGCAGCGAACGGCCTTCACCGTGACCGTTGACTATCGTCACGGCACGACCACGGGCATTTCGGCCCACGACCGCGCCGCCACAGTTCGCGCGCTGATCGACCCCGCGACATCACCGAGCGACCTGAGCCGCCCGGGACACATCTTCCCCTTGCGGTACCGCACCGGTGGCGTCCTGAAGCGGGCCGGTCATACCGAGGCGACGGTTGACCTGTGTCGACTGGCGGGAAAGTTCCCCTCGGGTGTGCTGTGCGAGATCGTGAGCGCAGACAAGTCCGATATGGCTCGATTGCCCGAGTTGGAGCAGTTTGCGCTACGCCATAACCTGCCGATCGTAACCATCGCTGACCTCATCCGGTATCGTCGTCACCACGAGAAGCTCGTCAGCCGGGTCGCTGAGGCCACGCTGCCCACCAACGTGGGTACCTTTCAGGCACTGGTCTTCGAATCAGTGCTCGACGGCGAGCAGCACCTCGCACTGGTGTACGGCGACATCGCGTCGGCGTCGAACGTGCTGGTTCGCGTCCACTCGGAGTGCCTGACCGGCGACGCGCTCGGTTCGCTGCGCTGCGACTGTGGTCCTCAATTACAGACCGCGATGGCCAAGATAGCGGCTGAAGGTGCCGGCGTCATCGTCTACTTGCGCGGTCACGAGGGCCGGGGCATCGGTCTGGGCCACAAGATTCGCGCCTACGCACTCCAAGAAGACGGTCACGACACCGTCGACGCGAACCTGGAACTTGGACTCCCGGTCGATTCGCGCGAGTACGGGATAGGAGCGCAGATCCTCGTGGACCTCGGGGTGACGTCGATGCGCCTGATGACGAACAATCCCAGCAAGTACGGGGGGCTGGAGGGATTCGGCCTGAACATCGTCGAGCGCGTGGCCATTGAGAGTAGCCCGACTCCGTTCAATATCGACTACCTGCGAACGAAACGAGAACGCATGGGTCATCTCCTCGGGGGACTCGATGACGTCCGATGACCAGACCGCATTCGATCCCGCCCGCGGCGAGGCGCTTCGCAAGTTGGTCGGGACCTATCTCGAGGGGGGACACGACGGACGAGGATTGCGCGTCGCCATTGTGGCGGCCCGCTTCAACGGCGCCGTGACGACGCGGCTGCTCGAGGGGGCACTGGGCGCACTCGACGAAGCCGGTGTAGCGTCCTCGGACGTCACGATCGCCTGGGTGCCCGGCGCGTACGAGATACCCATGATGGCCCTGTCGTTGGCCGACGGGCCGTCAGCCGTTGACGCGGTCATCACGTTGGGAGCGGTGATCCGTGGTGAGACCGGCCATTACGACATCGTGGCCGGCGAAAGTGCGCGGGGCGTTCAAGACGTGCAGCTGACCACCGGGGTGCCGGTGATTTTCGGCGTGCTCACCACCAATACCGTCGAACAGGCGATGGCGCGCTCGGTGCCCGACTCGACCAACAAGGGACGCGAGGCTGCGCTGAGTGCGCTCGAGATGGTCTCGCTGCTTCGTCAGCGCCGGGGCTGATGCTCGTCACGGGTGTGGTAGTCGACTTCGACGAGCGTCGCGGTGACGGCTGGCTGGACGACGGTGATCAGCGCTGGTACTTCCACTGCGTGGGCATCGCCGATGGCTCGCGACGCATCGAGAACGGTGCGCTCGCGGTTGGCGTGCGAACGGTTGGCCACCTCGGCCGCGACGAGGTGACCGACGTGCGCGCTGGCGACTAAGCCCGCTCGCTCGAGCGCGCCGCTCGTACGTAGACCTGCTGGACCTCGGCCAGTGCGCTGCGGTAGAGGTCGACGTGTTCGCCCAGACGCTCACCACCTTCGCGGATCACCGCACCAACGATGTCAATCACGAGTTGGGCGGCCGGCAGGTTCGCTGGTGTAGCGGCGAGGTGTACCGCCGCCAATTGGATCAAGTGCAAGATGTGGTTTCCGAGGATCGTTTCGACGGCCGTCGTGCGCAGCCATTCCATCTCGTCGAGTGAACTGGTGTCGGCAGGCTCATCCACGTCTCCACGGTAGTAGTCGATCGGAAACTGGTGTGACCCCGATCGACGTCGACCTCAGCCGGTGACGGCGTCGGCGGGGCGAAACGCGGCCGCGAGTGGCGCGCCGAGAAGCCAGAGGACCCAAGGAACCAACACCGCCTGCCACGCCCAGCCGGGTACCGTGAGCGCGTGGTGGACGAATGGCGAGGCGAACACGACGTTGACCGTGATCAAGGCGACGCCGTAGGCAATGGCCCCCCAGCGTACGTGGTGGCCAAGCGCCCCCTGCAGAATCCTCGCGACGACGACCGCCGCGACGGCCGTGACGAAGACAATGTGCACGGCGGAGGCGGACTGTGGCGCGGGATAGAACGCGATGCCGCTCAGACTCAGCCAAACGAGGGTGGCCGCGCGTAGTCGCCCGTGGAGCACGTCTAGGACCACCAGCATCACCGCCGCTGCGGCGAAGTAGTACCCAAAGAGGTTGACCTCGAAGACCAGGCGCATGGTGAGACCGACGCCAACCAGTGAAACCAGGGTGAGTGGATCGGACGCCAATTCGGGGCGTCGCGCGACGGCCCGCGCGAGCACCATCGCGACGACCACCGGCGCCGCGCGTGTGAGCATAAAGAGGAGTGATCCGTGTAGGTGCAGTTCCCACAGCACCGTACCGCCGCGCGACGTGAAGAGATTCGCGCCCAGCGTGATGCGGTCTGACCCGAAGAGCAAGACCCGAAGTGCCGATAACGACGACACGCTGTACAGAGCGACGCTCACCGGGATCAGCACGGCACCCACGGCGAGTACGAACCGCCGACGTTCGCGAGCCGACAGGACCACCACCAACGGCGCGATCGCGAGTAGTGCGAACTGCTGTGACGCGAAGGCGACCGCGAGGAGCACCCCGGCGAAGCCCCAGCGTGCGCGCAGCCCCGCGCCGAGCGCGGCGAGGATCAGTCCCAGCGCGATGAGGTCCTGAGGATGAAAGTAGTCGATGAAGGCTGAAATGACCGGTGGCGCGAGCAGGAGCAGCGCGACGGTGGTCGGTTCCCACACGCTGCGGCCCGGGCCGCGCGCGCGAAACAGGTAGACGGCGCCGATGGCGAGCGCGAGGGGTGCCAGGTAACTGAACTGCAAGGTCGGCGTAATGGCGTTGGCGAACGTGGCCCAGTGCACGATCGACGCCGCCGCCGAGGCGCAGTGGGGGCCCAACGCGGTGCCGCTGGGAAACGCGACCGCGCTGCCAAGGTGCAGCAGCGCCACGGGTCCCGCCGTGAGAAATGCGTACAGCGGCGCCCCGAAGGGATTTCCATCAACCCCGCCACTGGGGAATGCGCAGGCGAGCGAGCCATGGGCGATGGCCCACGAGGGAACAATCACCTCGAAGGAGTCTCCCGAATCAATGCCGCCGAGCACTCGCACGAGTCCGTACACCAGCACGCCAACGAGCGTCCAGGTCAAGACCCGTTGGCGGCGAGTGAGGGGATACCCCAGGAATCGACTGGGCTGGATCGACCGGTGACGTCGGCTCACCGGCCGCACCACTCCAGAAGGCGAGGTGACGGATCGACAAAAGCCCGAAGCCGCGCCGCGCAGGGGGCTGTTCCGGCGACCACCAGGGGACGTCGATGACCTTTAGACCTGATGGTGAGGTCATTCATCTGCACTGGCACTGGATACTACTCAGCGCTTCGTGCCGGTCGCTGACGAATTCGTCAACGCCAGCAGCCGGGCGCGTCCCCACTGGGACACGAGCCAGACACGCGATGTCTGCTAGCCTTAGCGGGCAGTTCACAGCAAGTGAGGTTGGCGGTGCCAACGTCCACCTGGGTATGGGTAGTACGCCGGGTCCAGAGTCATCGCCTCGCTTGCCGTGGCGACGCTGCGGCGTCGCGAAGAGCAAGGAGAGGCATATCGCAACAGGACCTGGAGACCATCGCGTCAACGAGCGGATACGGGTAGAAACCGTTCGTCTCATCGACAACGAGGGCAATCAACGAGGCGTGATGTCAAGTCGCGATGCTTTGGCGCTCGCGCGAAGTTTGGACTTAGATCTGGTGGAAATTGCACCGACCGCGAATCCACCCGTTTGCCGAATCATGGACTACGGGAAGTTCAAGTTCGACGAAGCGCAAAAGGCGAAGGAGTCGCGTCGCAAGACGACCAACGTTGGCGTCAAGGAAATGAAGTATCGGCCGAAGATCGGTCCGGGTGACTTTGATACCAAGACGCGGCTCGTTGAGAAGTTTCTCTCCGATGGTCACAAGGTAAAAATCACGATCATGTTCCGGGGCCGCGAGTCGGCTCACCCGGAACTGGGCCGCAAAATCCTGGACCGAATAGTGGAGCGAGTTGGCGAACTGGCTCGAGTCGAGTCGGCGCCAAAGATTGACGGGCGGAACATGATCATGGTGCTGGGTCCCGAAAAGCGCGCCAAGAGCAAAAGTGGTGACGTCGCGAAGTCCGCGGCGTCGATGGATGGGTCCGGTGACCCGTCTCGGGGATCAACGGAGGAGAGTTGAAATGCCAAAGATGAAGACCGACAGTGGCGCGAAGAAGCGAATCAAGATCACCGGTAGCGGTAAGTTGCGTCGACGCAAGGCGTTCCGGGGCCACATCATGGAAAAGAAGAGTTCGGTACGCGCGCGCCGACTCGGACGCGAAACGGACATGTCGCCCGGAATTCAGAAGAACGTAAAGAAGATGTTGGGCCTCTAGGGAACGAGTGAGGAGACACTGATATGGCACGAGTCAAGCGGGCGGTTAACGCCAAAAAGCATCACAAGGCGATTCTGGAGCAGGCGAAGGGTTACTACGGTGACCGAAGCCGCACCTTTCGCGCAGCGAACCAGGCGGTCCAACACTCGGGCGTGTACGCCTTCCGCGATCGCCGCGCACGCAAGGGCGAGTTTCGCAAGCTCTGGATCCAACGGATCAATGCGGGCACCCGTCAACACGGCGTGAGCTACAGCCGATTCATTGCCGGGCTCAATGCCGCCGGCATCGAGGTCGACCGTCGAGTGCTGGCTGACCTCGCCGTGAATGACGAGGCCGCCTTCGGAGCTCTGGTTACCCAGGCGTCGGCGGCGCTGGTTAAGTAGGTTGCCCTGCTAGAAACACTCAGTTCGACACACCAGCGCGTCCGGCGTCTTCGTCGGTTGGTATTGAAGCGGTCGTTGCGGTGGCGTGAACGGATCTGCGTCCTTGAGGGCCCCGATCTGATACGCGCCGCGCTCGACCGCGGCGTCGAATTTGAGGCCATCTACGTCGATCGTGCTTCGTTGGAGCATCCGGACGCGATCGGCATCGTGGAGCGAGCGAGCCGGCACGGTGTTCGGTGTTTCGCACTGGAGGCAGCGGTGATGGCGAAGGTCGCGGACGCCCAGACGCCGCAACCCGTCATGGCGACAGTGCGATTCGAGTCGCCACCGGTGAGCGACATCGCGCTGGGCGCCTTGACGTTCGTGTTGCATGATCTTCGTGACCCGGGCAACGTGGGCACCATCATCCGCTCGGCGCACGCGGCCGGTGCCAGTGCCGTCGTGTTGACGGGTCAGAGCGTTGACCCCTTCAATCCGAAGACCCTGCGCTCGACCGCGGGTTCGGTGTTTCACACGGTCGTGAGCGTGGCCGACTTCGACGAGACGCTGACCCACTTCGAGTCGTTGGGTGCCACAACCTGGGCGACAGTCGTGCACGGTGGTACCACGCTGTTGCAGTGTGACCTGTCGGGCCCATCGGTGGTCGTGATTGGCAACGAGGCCCACGGTCTCGACAGTGCCGCGATCGAACGATGCTCGGCCCGACTCAGCATCGCGATGGAAGACTCCATCGAGTCATTGAACGCGGGCGTGGCGGCATCACTCATCGCCTTCGTGGCGCGTTGGCAGGCGCGAGGAGAGATAGCGTCACCGATCCGTTCTAGCCTGGGTACCGTATGAGCCACGACGACGAGAGTGCACCATCGAGCCATGTGGCGGACCAGATTGCGGGTCACGTGGCCGACGCTCTGGCGGCCGTCGCCGCCTTGACCTCGATGCAGGACCTTGACGAACGCGGCGGTGCCATTGTCGGCAAGCGGTCGGCGCTAGCGGTGATGCAACGATCGCTCGCGGGGCTCAGCCCCGACCAGCGGCGAGACGTTGGGGCGCGTCTGCAAGAGGCGCGGCGCGTCGTGGAGGAAGCGGTGGCGTCGCGTCGCGCCGAACTCCTGGCCAGCGCGCGAACCCAAAGACTCGAAGCGGATCGCTTAGAACTCGGTGACGTCGTGGTGCAGCGTCGGCCGTGGCCCCTGACTGACGGCCACGCGGGCCTCGTCTCGACGACGCAAGCGCAACTCGAAGACGTGTTCGTGGCGATGGGCTACGAGGTGGCCGATGGCCCGCAGGTCGAGAGCGACTGGTACAACTTCGAAGCGCTCAATATTCCACCGGCTCACCCTGCTCGAGGCATGTGGGATACCTTCTACGTCGGTCTCGGCGACCCCGAAACCGTGGTGTTACGCACGCACACCTCACCTACCCAAGTGCACCTGATGGAATCAGCCGTGGCCACCGGCACGTTACCGATCCACGCCGTTGCACCGGGTCGATGCTTTCGGCGCGACACGCCCGACGCACGGCACCTCGCGGTCTTTCACCAAATCGAAGGACTGGTCGTCGATCGGGGAATCACGTTCGCCGACCTCGCCGGAACGATCGAGACCTTTACCCGTGCGTACTTCGGCGCCGATATTGACTCGAGACTTCGCCCTTCCTATTTTCCGTTCACTGAACCCTCGGCCGAATTTGAGATCACCTGCACCATCTGCCGCGGGGAGGGTTGTCGGACCTGTTCGCACACTGGCTGGATCGAGTTGGGCGGCTGCGGAATGCTTGATCCCGCGGTCTTCGACTCGGTTGGAATCGACGCCGAGGAGTGGAGTGGTTTCGCCTTTGGCTTCGGCATCGACCGTTGCGCACAGATGAAGGTTGGGTTGTCCGACATGCGGGCACTCATCGAAAATGACGTTCGATTTCTGGATCAGTTCGCGTGAAGGTTCCTCTCTCGTGGTTGCGCGAATTCGTGGACTTGCCCGAGACCGTCGACGAGATTCGAGAGACCATGGACGACCTTGGTCTCGTGGTCGAAGGTGTCGAGCGGGTCGGCGAGGGACTCAACGACGTCGTGGTCGTCAGGGTTGACGAGATCCACGCGATACCCGGCGCCGATCGAATTCGGCGTGTCGTCGTCGATACGGGCGCCGGCCCACTCGAAATTGTCTGCGGGGCGTGGAACTTTGGCGTCGGCGATCACGTCCCTCTGGCGCCGGTGGGTGCCGTGCTGCCGGGAGGTTTCGAAATCGCACGCCGCGCCATGCGCGGCGTGGTGAGCAACGGAATGCTGTGCTCAGCGCGTGAGCTTCGACTCAGTGACGACCACGAGGGCCTGATGGTGCTCGATGAGTTGATTGCGCCACGCGCGGGTGAGCCGCTGCTCGAGGCGCTGGGCATGGTGGCCGACGTCGTGTTCGACGTGTCAATCGAGGGAAATCGTCCGGACGCGTGGTCGATCCTCGGCGTGGCGCGTGATCTCGCCGCTCGTTTCGGGCGTACGGTTCGCGCTCCCGAGGTTGCGAGCCCGTCGCCGGGCGTACGTTCGGACTCCGTCGCGGGTGCCGCCGTTGACGCACCCGATCTCTGCGGGCGCCTGACCGTATCGGTGCTACGCAATGTTCGTGTCGCCCCTTCACCCGCGTGGGTGGCGCAGCGCCTCCAGCGCGCTGGCATGCGATCGATCTCCAACGTGGTTGACGCATCGAACATCGTCATGTTGGAGTTGGGCCAACCCACGCACCCCTACGACGCGATGCAGGTCGCCGGCGGGGTGATTCGAGTACGGCGCGCCCGACTCGGTGAAAGCCTCGAGACCCTCGACGGGGTGGTGCGCGCGCTGGCGCAGCCCGGTCGGGGCCTCGGTGATTCCGGTGACGACCTCGTCATCGTGGACGGCGACGATGTCGTACTCGGACTGGCGGGCATCATGGGTGGTGCCACGAGCGAGATCAGCGCTGCTACGACGGAGGTCCTGCTCGAGGCCGCGTACTTCGATCCGATGGCGATTGCGCGATCGTCGAAGCGCCACGGACTGCGCACTGAGGCGTCCGCGAGATTCGAACGCGGCGTCGATCCCGAATTGGCCCTGCACGCGGTGGGTCGCTTGGTCGCCGTGCTTCGCGAGAGCGTGCCGGACTTGGAGTGGCTCGATGAACCACTGGACGTTCGCGGCGAGATTCCGACGCCGTCGACGGTTCGTTTGGACGTGCACGACGTGTCGCGCAGCCTCGGGGTATCGCTTCCCCTCGACGAGGTGGTAACGCATCTCGAGGCACTGGGCTTTCTCACGTCGCCCGCGGGCGACGAAGGACTCAACATCGTTGCCCCGTCGTCGCGTCCCGACGTGCGCACCGGGGTGGCCGGGCGAGCTGACGTCATCGAAGAGATCGCCCGGTTGCACAGTTACCGGCGTCTGCCACGTCGCACGCCGTCGTGGCCCGCACCGGGAACGTTGAATGGCCGACAACGTCTTCGGCGTCTGCTTCGCGGCGTGATTGTCGAGGCCGGCGTCAACGAGGCGTGGACGCCCACGTTGGTGAGCGTGCGTACCTTTGACCTGACCCATGAGGGTGGGACTCGGATCACGGTCACCAATCCACTGGCCGCTGATGAGTCGGTACTGCGGCCGACGATGCTCACGGGCCTCGTAGCGGCGTGGGGGGAGAACGTCGATCGCGGCTTTGTCGACGTACGCCTAGGTGAGCTGGGAACGGTATTCACGCACCCCGAGGACACCGCATCGCCCCGAGTAACCCGCGGCGGTGCTGGTGGACGGGCCACGCTCGCCCTGCCGCAAGAGGGTGAACACCTGACGGTCGTGTTGGGCCATCGAGATGACGACGCGATCAGCGCCGTCGCGTTGTGGGCGCGAATCGCGACCAGGCTTGACCTCGACGACGTCGTGGTGCGTTCATCAACGGATCTCGGCCCGGGAATCCATCCCACTCGCGGCGCCGTGCTTAGGGATCGAACCTCCGGCACGTGCGTGGGGATCGTTGGCGAGGTTGACCCGGAGCTGATTGTCTTGGTCGCTGGTCAGTCGAACCGTCGTCTCGGGGTGGTGGACCTTGACCTGGATGCGCTGGTCGGCCTCATCGCCGGCGAGCAGACCACGCGACGTGCGGCGCTGCCGAGCCGATTCCCGAGTGCCGTCCTCGATCTCGCCTTCGTTACGCCGGACGAGGTTCACGCCGAGGATCTTCGCTTTACGTTGAGGTCGGTCTCGCCGTTGGTCGAGGACATCACGCTGTTCGACGCCTACCGCGGCTCGACGGTGGCCCCCAACACGCGCAGCCTCGCCTTCGCCGTGCGCCTGAGCTCGCCCGATCACACGCTCGGCGAAGCCGACGTGGCCTCGGTGCGTCAGCTACTCATTAACGCGGCGAGGACGTCGGGCGCCGTCTTGCGCTCGTGAGTTCGAGTTCGATTGACGCGGGCCCTGACGTAACGTTCGCGCCCGACCTCGGTCGTGGTCGGCACTTCAGCGCTTCGCGGCGCGTGCGGCTCAGCGACTGCGGACCCAACGGGCTCTTGCGCCCCGACGGCCTAGCGCGCTACCTCCAAGACGTGGCGACCGACGACTGGGATGACACCGGTCTGGTGGCGGACGAGACGTGGCTCGCGCGGCGCACGTCGTGGCGACTCGTCGGCCCGACGGTGCCGAGCCTCGGCGAGTCGGTGACCCTGACCACGTGGTGTAGTGGATCGGGGGCCGCGTGGGCCGAACGACGCACCGACGTCGCCATTGGTGGGTCAGTCGTGATCGAGGCGTCAGCGCTCTGGGTTCCGGTGGGTCCGGCGGGTCGCCCCGTACGGGTCGGCTCGAGTTTCTTCGAGGTGTACGGCGAGGGGGCCCGTCGGCGCGTGTCGGGCCGGGTGCCGACGTTGACGCCGCCGGCCCACGCCACGAGGCGACCGTGGCCACTTCGCCAAACGGATTTGGACATTGTGGGTCACGTGAACAACGCGGCGCTGTGGGCTCCGCTGGCGGAGATCGACACTGGAACTGTCACTGGCGCTAGCGTGATCTACCACGGCGCGGTGCAGGGAGCTGACCACGTTGAATTAGTTGCTCACGCCAACCACTGGTGGCTAACCGTGGAGAATCTCGTCCGCGTCGCTGGCGAGTTCTTCACGTGACGATGCGGTGCGGCTGGTAGCGATCACGCTACCCACCAGCACCAGCGGAAAGCCGACCGCGATGCCCAAGGTCAGCGGCTCGCGCAAGAAAATGATGCCGAGCACCACGGCGATGGCGGTGTTGACGTACGTGACGACCACGCTGCGCGTGGAACCAACTTCCTTGACCAGTTCGAAAAAGACGAGGAATGCGCCCGCGGTGCACACGAGGGACAGCACGGCGATGGACGCGAACGTTTCGTGATCAACGTGACGCGGCCAGTGCGCGAGGCTCCACGGTACCCAGGCCAGGGCGACGAGACTCGTAGCGCCGGTAACGACCGCGATGCCGGGAACGTGCGGTAGTTTGGTCGCCAAGACGATTGGACCGACGGTGTAGCCCACCGCAATGATGAACATGAGTCCGATCCATTGGATGGCGCCGCCGCGGATGCCGAGGCCGACGAGCAGCGCGACGCCGACCGCGCCAACGCCGAGGCCCCAGAGTCGGCGCCGGGTGATGTGCTCCTCGGTGCGTCGCAGACGCTGGGCGACGACCGAAAAGAGGGGCACGGCGCAGATGAGCAGACTGGTCAGGGAACTGGTGATGTGTTGTTCGGCGGTGGCCATGAGGTACCAGGGCACCCCAAACTCCACGAAGGCGAAGACGGCAATCCAACCCGCGTGACGCACGATGGTGCGCAGGTGGCCCCGTACTACGACGAGGGGCAACAGCAGCACGGCGGCGGGAGCAGTGCGCCCGAGCACCAAGACGCCGGGGTCCAGCTGGCGTACCGCGACCCGGATCAGGAGATACGGAATCCCCCAGATAATCGCCATGAGCGAGAACAGGAGCCAACCGCGTCGAGACACGTAGCCAGATTAGTGGCGATGCGACGAATTGCATCTTTACTCTTGCTCATGCATAAAATGTCATGATGCGAGTTGGTCTAGTTGGAGCGTCGGGGTACGCCGGTTCTGAGCTGCTACGGCTGTGCTTGAGCCACGATGACCTCGACGTGGTGATCGCCACCGGTGAGTCGAGCGCGGGACGCCTCGTCGCCAGTCACGTGCCGGCGCTGGCGGCCGTGGCACCCGAGATGGTCTTCGCGCCGACCGAGTCCATCTTCCTCGAACGCCTCGACGTGGTGTTTCTCGCCCTACCGCACGGACAAAGTCAGCGCCTGGTTCCGCGGCTCTTGGATCAGGGCACGACGGTCGTGGACCTCGGTGCAGACTTCCGATTGAAGAGTCCCGACGAGTACGAGCAGTGGTACGGCCACGTCCACGAACAGCCGGCGTTGCTCGCCCGCGCGGTCTACGGACTCGTGGAGCGTCACCGGTCCGAGCTGGTCGGCGCGCAACTGATCGCCGTGCCGGGTTGTTATCCGACGGCGACGTCCCTGGCGTTAGGGCCATTCATCGACGCCGGTGTCGTTGAGCGTCGTGGCATCATCGTGAACGCACTGAGTGGTGCGTCGGGCGCCGGCCGGGCGCCGAGCGACCGACTTCATTTCGCACGCCTCTCATCGAACGCCGAAGCGTACGGACTGCTCACGCACCGTCACACGCCCGAGATGCAACAGGAGTTGGGCAGCGAGCTTCTCTTTACGCCGCACCTCGTGCCGGCGAGTCGAGGCATGATCGTGACGGCGTACGCTCCCGTCGTCGGCTCTCGGCACTTCGAGCCGCTGAACATCTTGCGCGACGCCTACGCGACCGACCCATTCGTGGTGGTCATCGAGGAACCGCCGACGTTGAAGGACGCCGTGGGCAGCAACCTCTGTTTCGTATCGGCGAGACTCGACGAGCGCACGGGCTGGCTCATCGCTATGAGTTCAATCGACAATCTGCTGAAGGGGGCGGCCGGTCAGGCAGTGCAGGCGTGGAATGTGGCGACGGGCCGTGACGAGGTGCGCGGACTCGCGCGCAGCGGTATCACGCCGTGAAGCGCCTCGTGGTCAAGATCGGGGGTCACGCCCTGGACGCCCTCGACGCCTCGTCACTGGTGTTACGCGAACTGGCGCACGACGTTGGAGCGATTGCCGCGCACACGTCGACGGTGATCGTTCACGGCGGCGGACCGCAGATTGCCGCGCTGCTCGACGAGGTTGGACTGACCAGCAAGGTTGTCGACGGTCTTCGCGTGACTGACGAGCGAACCATGCCCTACGTCGCGATGGCGCTCGCGTGGGTGAACGTGCAGATCACGGCGTCGCTCCAGCACGCTGGTCTGGCCTCGATCGGACTGAGCGGCGCCGACGGCAATCTGGTGCGAGGTACGGCGCTGGGTCCGCCGTGGGGACAGGTGGCCACCTCACTCTCCGTGCGTGGCGAGGTCATCACGTCACTACAGGCAATGGGCTGGACACCGGTGGTGAGTTCCATCGGGGTCGACCAAGGTGGTCGTCTCGTGAACTGCAACGCCGACACGGTGGCCGGAAGCATTGCCGATTCCATCGATGCCGACGCGCTGGTGCTCTTGAGCGACGTGGACCAGGTGCGCAGCGATCCCGAGGATCCCGACACCGCCCAAGCGGTAGTAACCAGCGAACGAGTCCGCGAACTCATCGCCCTCGGCGCTATCCGCGACGGCATGCTGCCCAAGGTCACCGCCGCGCTGGGCGCGCTGGGGGCCGGTGCGCGTCGAGTGATACTCGCGAACGGAACACGACCGCACGCGCTGGCGAGCGTCTTGACGGGCGAGGCAAAGTGTACGGAGGTGCGGCTATGAGTCGAAGCGTGGTCACGATTAGCGAGCTCGACCTCGGTGAACTTCGAGGTATTTGCGAAGCCGCGCGCGCGCCCGTTGACGAGTCACTGTTGGCGGGCCAAGGGGTCGCACTGGTGTTTGAACGTCCGAGTCTTCGTACGCGGGCCGCGTGCTCAACGGCGGTGCACGAATTGGGTGGTTTCGCCACGTTTTTCAGCGACGACGAAATCGGCCTGGACACCAGAGAGTCCGCCGAGGACGTCGGACGCACCCTGGACAGCTTCTTCTCCATTTGCGCACTGCGGCTGCGTCACCACTCGGTGTTCGAGCGGATCCAACGATCAACCGACGGGCGCCTGTCGTTGATCAATCTACTGAGCGACGTGGCGCACCCGACCCAGGCCATTGCTGACGTCTTGACCATCGCGGATCACTTCAGCGGTGGCGACGTCACCCAGTTGGGCGGGATACGGGTGGCGTATGTCGGCGACGCGACCAACGTCACGCGCTCGCTCGCCGTCGCGCTGTTGCGCCTGGGAGCGCACGTGAGTGTGGGGGCGCCCAACCGCTATCAGCTGGCGTCCGGCACCGCCGAAGACCCGCTGGCGGTCGCCGACGGCCGCCTTCGTCTCACTGATCGAGCGCGCGACGCCGTACGTGACGCCGACGTGGTGTACACCGATGCGTGGGTGTCGATGGGCTTCGAAGACGAAGTTCAGCGTCGTCGCGCGGATCTCGACTCGTATCGGATCGACGAGGAACTACTCGCGGCGGCGTCGCCCGGGGCGGTCGTCCTGCACTGCCTACCGGCGCATCGAGGTGACGAGATCACCGACGGCGTGATCGACGGACCGCGTTCATTGGTATGGGAGCAGGTCGCGCACCGCCGATCGGCGATGCTGGGTACGTTGCGGTGGATCAAGGACGGTGAACGATGACCAAGACGCAACGGCAGCATCGAATCGGCGAGCTGATTGAACGCGAAGTGATCGCCACCGCAGCGCAACTCGTGACTCGACTCCAGGGCGAGGGCATCTCAGCCACGCAAGCTACCGTCACTCGTGACCTGCAGGAATTGGGGACCATCAAGGTCCGAGACGAACACGGATCTCGGCGAATCGTGCTCGCCGGCGCGTCGAAGATGAGTTCGCCCCCACTCGATCACCTTCGCCGCATGATGGGCGAGTGGGTGGTGTCCGTGGCCAGCTCAGCCAACCTGGTGGTGCTGCGCACCCCACCGGGCTGCGCCCACGTGGTGGCATCCGCCCTTGACCGAAGCGCGCTCGATGGTGTGCTCGGTAGTGTGGCCGGAGACGACACACTGTTAGTCATCGCGAGTGACGAGCACGGTGGGGGAGCCCTCGCCAGGAAGTTTCGAGAGTTGGCGGGGCTCGAGTGAGCACGCCAGAGAGGATGAAAGATGACCAAGCGTGTGGTGCTGGCGTACAGTGGCGGACTCGATACCTCAGTCGCCGTTCGCTGGATGATCGAGGAGTGGAACGTCGAAGTTATTTGTGTCTTGGTGGACGTGGGCCAGGATCTCGACAGCTCAGAGAGTTTCGATGACATTTCCAGACGCGCCATCAGTGCGGGAGCCGTTGACTTCGTCGTAGTCGACGCGCGCGACGAGATGGCGGACGAGTTTTGCGCGATGGCCATTCGGGCGAACGCCCGCTACGAGGGCAAGTATCCGCTGGTGTCGGCGTTGTCGCGACCGGTGATCGTTCGACACCTCGTCAGTCAGGCTCGTCGTTTCGGGGCGACAGCCGTAGCGCACGGCTGCACCGGTAAGGGCAACGATCAAGTCCGATTCGAAGTCGGGACGCACGCATTGGCCCCGGACCTCGAGGTGCTCGCTCCCGCTCGCAACTGGGGCATGACCCGGGCCGATTCGGTTGACTACGCGACGAAGTGGGAGATTCCAATCCGTGCCTCTAAGGAGAAGATCTACTCGATTGACGAGAACTTGTGGGGACGCGCCATTGAGTGCGGTGAGATGGAGGATCCCTGGGCGGAGCCACCTTCGGAGCCGTACACCCTCACGAGGATGACCACCACGGAGGCGGTGGAGGTGATCATCAGTTTCCGCGAGGGCCTCCCAGTGGCCCTGGACGGCGTCGAGCTGTCGCTCGCGGATCTTATTCGCACACTGAACCACCGAGCCGGTGCCACCGGATTCGGCCGAATCGACATGGTGGAGAATCGGCGCGTCGGTATCAAGAGCCGAGAGGTTTATGAATGTCCGGCCGCGCTCGCGCTCATCGCGGCGCACGCCGATTTAGAAGACTTGAATCTCGAACGCGACGTTCATCACGAGAAGACGCGTCTGGAGCCGCGCTGGGCGGAATTGGTCTACGACGGCATGTGGTATTCGCCACTGAAAGAGGCGCTCGACGCCTTCATCACCGAGACCCAACGGCACGTGTCGGGTGAGGTTCGTCTTCGCTTTGAGCCACCCGGGGTGATGAGGGTGGTCGGTCGCCGTAGCGAGCAGGCACTGTACGACTATGGACTGGCGACGTACGACGCGGCCGACACCTTTCGCCACGCCGACTCCGAAGGCTACGTGCGAATCTACGGTCTGGGCGTCAAGACCTGGGCCGCTCGCCAAGGGGCCAAGGGCGCCGCGCCCGCTGGATCATGACACTGTGGGACGGTCGATTCGATGCGGCGATGGCGGACTCGCTCTGGAGACTCTCGGAGAGTTACCCCTTTGATCACGTGCTGTATCACTACGACATCGTTGGTTCGCGGGCGCACGTTCGCGGCCTGGTGATGGCGGGGCTCTTGAGCGATGCCGAGGCGGAGCAGTTGTTGGGTGCACTCGACGTTGTAGCGAGTGAGTTTGACCGCGGCGTGTTCATTCGCGGGAGTGGTGACGAAGATATCCACATGGCGATTGAACGGCGCGTGACGGAGCTCACCCCTGAGGTCGGTGCGAAGCTGCATACGGCCCGTAGCCGCAATGATCAGGTGGCGACAACTATGCGTCTGTACGTTCGCGACACGCTGGTCGACCTGGCGCGGCGAGTCCTCGCCTTGGCGGAGACCTTGGTTGAAGTGGGCGAACAGGATCCCGAACGTTATCTGCCGGGCTACACGCACCTACAACGAGCCCAGCCCGTGCTGCTCGCGCATCACTTGACCGCTCACGCGTGGGCGCTCACTCGAGATATAGACCGGTTGCTCGAGTCGCGACGCCGCCTCAACGTCTCACCGCTGGGCGCCGGCGCGTTAGCGGGGACCTCACTGGGCATCGACCCGGGAACGACTGCGGCGCTCATGGGCTTCGATCGGGCATTCGCGAATTCGATGGACGCGGTCAGCGATCGGGACTTCGTGGCCGAAGCACTCTTCGACATCGCGCTCTTGGGCGTTCACTTGTCACGGATGGGCGAGGAGTTGGTCCTTTGGACGACGGCGGAATTTGGCTTCGCCTCGCTGGGCGACGCGTTTACCACCGGTTCGTCAATGCTGCCTCAGAAGAAGAACAGTGACGTAGCGGAACTCGCTCGAGCCAAGGCCGGACGCTTTATCGGCAATCTCACCAGCTTGCTCGTGGTGCTCAAGGGTCTGCCCCTGTCGTACAATCGCGACCTGCAAGAAGACAAGGAACCGCTCTTGGATTCGGTGCGCAATGTCGTGCTGGTGCTGGACGCGCTTCGCGGGGCGTACCGGAGCGTGACCTTCCATGACCGCGTGGCTCGGATCGCCGCCGCCGACCCGTACCTGGCGGCAATCGATATTGCCGAACGTCTCGTGGAGAGCGGCGTCCCATTTCGCCGGGCGCACGACATGGTGGGTGGCGCGGTCGGTGAATCAGTTCGATCGGGACGACCGTTTCCCGAGGTAATCGCCGAGATCCCCGAGCTGTGTGCGTTCGGCGACGCCTTTGACGCCGGCGCAACCCTACGAAGCCGGCGATCTCGCGGTGCCTCAGGTCCGGTGGCGTGGCCAACGCAAGCCGAAACGTGGCACCGTGTCGCAGCTGACCTGCGACGCCGACTGGGCGAACTCGATCACGATCGGCTCGCCAGCTCCGAGTCATGAACGTGAGGTTCATCGAGCGAATGCACCCGAACGGCGAGCGGGTACGGGCCGCGCTGGATGCGGCCGGCGTGGCGTCACGAATGGTCGAAACCATCGACCCTTCGCCAAGCGCCGCCGCCGCGGCGGCTCAATTGGATATTGAGATAGAACAAGTCGCCAACTCGCTCGTCTTTAACGTCGACGGAAGTCCCGTGCTCGTCATGGCTTGTGGTGGACGTCGCGTGGACGAACGTCGCCTCGGCGCACTCCTTGGGGCGACCTCAGTGGCGAGGGCTGACGCCGCATTCGTCAGACTGCATACCGGTCAGCCCATCGGGGGCGTAGCACCGGTCGGACACCCCAAGGCGCTTCGAAGGATCGTTGACCAGGCAGTAGCGAGATGGCCAGTCGTCTGGGCAGCCGGCGGGCATCCGCACTACGTCTTTGCCACGACGTTCGACGAACTTGTTCGCATGACGCACGGTACGGCGCATGACGTCGGTGCTCGCTAACGGGGTCCGCCACTGTCACATTGGTGATCCACAATGGGGCCGTGTACGAGTGGGATGAGGACTGACGTGAGCGAGCCGATGCTGACCCCTTCGAAGATCACCGCGTGGCTGGACTGTGCGCACTCTTTGACCCTGCGTAACCGCTTGGACGCCGGTGGCCTCGAGGTCCATCGAACCCCGATGGGGTCGCTAGCCGAGTTACTGGTTGAGAAGGGGATCGACCACGAACGCAATTATTTGAGCGACCTGGAGAACAGCGGTCGATCGATCTACTTCGTGCCGGGCCGCAACCCCGGCGAATCGTTTGACGAATGGGAGGGAAGGGTCGCCAGCGTGCTGAGTGGTGACCACGACGTTATTTACCAGATGCCATTTCTGGTGAACGGTGTACGAGGTATCGCTGACTTCCTCGTGCGCGTCAAGGACCCACAACCGGGTTTCGCGCGCTATGAGCCCGTCGACGCCAAGTTGACGAGGACCGCCGCGAAGCCGGGCCACGTGCTGCAGTTGTGTTTCTACGCCGACGCCCTAGAAGAACGGCTCGGGCAGCCACCACGAGCGATGCACGTGTGGCTCGGTTCGGGGGAGACCGAGACGTTGTTAGTGGAAGAGTTTCGCCCCTACTGGCGCCGATTACGCCATCAGCTCATTGAGCGGCTGGGCGACGTCGACGTCCTCGACACGCGGCCAGAGCCGTGTCAACACTGTGAGATCTGCGAGTTCGCCGGCGAGTGCGAACGAGAGTGGCGCCAACATGATTCGCTCGTGTACGTCGCCAATATTCGGCGACCGGAACGGCTCGCCCTGGAATCGGCTGGCATCGAGAATGTCGCCGCACTGAGTATCGGCCCCGACGCGATCGCTGGCGTCGGCGCGGAACACCTACGGCGCCTGCGGCGCCAGGCGACGCTCCAAGTCATGTCGCGGAGCCAACCGGGCTCCCCACCGGCGTTCGAGATCGTTGACCCGGGCGAGGACCCCGTTTACGGGCACGGATTTCAGAAACTGCCCGCGCCCAACGACGGCGACGTGTTCTTCGACTTCGAGGGGCATCCGTTCTGGAGTCCTGAACACGACCTCTTCTTTCTCGCTGGTCTGTACTTCCGAGGCGACGATGGGTCGTGGCGCTACGAAGCGCGCTGGGCGCACAGCCTGAGCGAGCAGTGGACGATGATTGCGGGCCTCGTTGACTACTTCGCGGGCCGGCGCCGTCGGTTTCCATCGATGCACGTGTATCACTACAACCACACGGAGCGCTCGTCGCTCGAGCGCCTCGTCATTGGCACTGAGTCCGAAAGCACGCTCACGTCGTTGGTCGAGTCGGGTCTCTTCATCGACCTGTACGACGTAGTTCGAAACGCCATCCGCGTTGGTGCTGAGTCCTACAGTCTCAAATCGCTCGAGCAAGTGGCGGGGTTTGTCCGCCGTGGCGGCATTGACATGGGGGCCGGCGCGATCGTGGAGTACGAGCAGTTCATGAAGAGCGGCGACCTAGCGCTGCTCGACGAGATCGCTGCGTACAACGAAGATGACGTGATGGCAACCAAGGCGCTTCGGGATTGGCTCATTGATCAACGACCCGACGAACTCGAATGGCGAGACGCCGTGTTGGCCGAAGAAGAGCCGATGGTCGACACGGACGAACTCGTTCGAGCACTCCACGAGTACGACGACGAGAGCGTGGAGTCACTGTTGGGTGACCTCCTGAACTATTGGCGGCGCGAGCGATCGGCCGCTCTCACACCGAAGTTCGTCGGCGCAGCCTCCGACTTTGCCACGTTGTACGAGAATCGTGACTACCTCGCCAATCTGTCGTTGGTCAGCGCTATCACCGAGAGCGTGCTGGCCGACGGCGGTGTGCGCAAGTCGGCGGAGTTTACGTGGCCCGATCAAGTCGTCGATCAGAGCTTCGAGAAGGGACGAGGCGTTCTGTACGCAAGCGACGGGACTGAGCGTGGCTATGGGTACCTTCGTTCATTCGACGACGCGAATCGGCGTCTGACGCTGTCGTGGCGGACCGAGGCGGAAACCTCGAGCGTGGTGCCGTCGGTGATCACGCTCAACGACTACGTGTCACCGCGCGAAAAGCCGGGGGTTCTCATTCATCTGGCTGAGCAGCTGTTACGCCCAGATCCTTTCGATCCGCCGAGCAAGGTATCGCTCGAACTGCTGGGCCGGCGTCGGCCCCGCCTCGTCGGCGGGCCACGGGACGCGCCGATGTGCTTCGATGATGATCTCACCGAGATGCTGAGTTGGGTGGGACGTCTTGATGAGAGTTACGTCGCGATTCAAGGTCCACCGGGTACTGGCAAGACGTATCGCGGTGCGCACATCATCTATGAGCTCTTGAAACAGGGCAAGCGAGTTGGTATCACGGCGATGAGCCACGCGGCCATCGACAACTTACTGAGTGCCGCCCACACCGTGATGCGCGACGGTGGCGACTCAACGCTGTTGCGAGCCGTACGGCGGATTGCCAAGGCTCCGTCAACGTGTCTCGATGGCGTTCGCTATTCGAACGACCCGCGCGATGTCGAAGATGGCGACTTCAATCTCGTGGCGGGTACGACGTGGATGTGGGCGCGCGCGGGCATGCGGACCCACCCGGTCGACGTCTTGATCATCGACGAGGCCGGTCAGTTAGCACTCGCCGATGCCGTGGCGTCGTCGAACGCAGCGCGCAATCTCATACTGCTGGGTGATCCGCTACAACTGGCGCAAGTAGCCCAGGGCGATCACCCGAGGGGCTCGGGCGCCAGTGTCTTGGAACACGTCTTGTCGGGACACGCGACGATTCCGGACTATCAAGGGGTGTTCCTCGCCGAGACCCGTCGCATGCATCCTGACGTCAGTCGCTTTATCTCGGACCAAATCTACGAAGGTCGTCTGACCAGCCACGAGAGTTGCTCCCAGCAAGCGACCGACTGGGGTACCGGACTGCGCTGGCTTCGCGTCGACCACGTTGGTCGATCGACCGAATCCGAGGAAGAAGCGGCCGTGGTGGCGACACGGATTAGCGACATGATTGGCACGCTCTGGATTGACCAAGACGGAAAATCGGCGCCACTGCGGGCCGAGGACTTTCTCGTGGTGGCGCCCTACAACGACCAGGTTCGGCTGATTCGACGAGTGCTCGACCATGACCGGACGTTGACCGGCGTCCAGGTTGGCACGGTCGACAAATTTCAGGGACGAGAAGCTCCCGTGGTGTTCTTCACGATGACCACGTCGAGCGCAGATGACATGCCCCGAGGACCCGAATTTCTCTTTTCGCGAAATCGTCTCAACGTAGCCGTGAGCCGAGCCCGGTGTCTCGCCTTTCTCGTTTGCACCGACGAGCTCCTGAACGCGCGCGCCCGGTCCATCGAAGAGATGCGCTTGATCGCCACGCTCAACGCCTTTGTCGAATACGCCGAAGGCACCACGCGGTGAGCCGCTGACACTGACACGGGGACGCTGTCGAAGGTGCTACACTGAGTAGCCCGCTCAGCCGCCCTGGTCACGTGATTTGCACCTGACTGTCGCGCGCTGGTAGGGTGAGTATCCCGGCGAGGGGAAGTTCCAGCGTCGGGTCGGGAGAGATCCCAACGGTGTACTTCGCACCTCCGGCCTTGGTCGTGTGCGATGTCGCTCCTTGAAAACGGAAGAACGAGAGCCAAAAGCCAGTACGGGCGACGATGGACGGATCTAACCGGACGCGTCGTTCGTCAAAAAGAAGTAGGCAGTGGACTCCACCCCGTGGAGGAAGCTGTTGTCGAATGGATATTAGAGTCGTCCATTCGGCTCTCTGATTTGTAGGGGAAACCCGAAAAATCTTGATGGAGAGTTTGATTCTGGCTCAGAATGAACGCTGGCGGCGTGCTTAATACATGCAAGTCGAACGGAATCCAAGGAGCTTGCTCCGAAAGATTTAGTGGCGAACGGGTGAGTA
>JAJZBX010000086.1 GCA_021846325.1 Actinomycetes bacterium
TCGATCTCGAGGACCCGACGCAGCGACTCGTTCTCTGGCTGCAGCTCCGTGCGAGGTCAACGGACTGATCGTCGTCAGTCGGTGGCGTCGGTCTCCCCGGGCAGCGCCACGTGGCGGAACCATCGCCACAGACTCAGGTCGTAGACCACCTTCAGTGAACCCGCGACCACGAAGGGCAGTCCAAGGGCGCTCTGGGCGAGCGCCGTGGCGACCGGCGGGCCGAAGGGCCGCGTCAGGTATCGGGCGGTGTTGGTGTACGCGGCGGCCGGGACCCGCTGGTCGGGTTCGACGAGGCTCATGACGTAGGCCTGGCGCGTCGGCACGTCCATCTGGGAGAGCGAGGCGCGCGCCACGAGCAGGGCGATCGCGACGACGAGGTTGGGCGAGAAGGCGACGGCGATGACCAAGAGATTCGAGGGGAGGTGGCTGAAGACCATGGTGCGCAAGAGGCCGAATCGCTTCGCGATGGCCGTCGCGGCGAGGAACGAGAACGTCTGAAAGGCGCCGAGGAAGAAGAAGAGCGCCCCGATCGTGGCCGAGGTCGCGTGGAACCGGGTGTGGAGCCAGTAGCCGACGAACACCGAGACGGTGAGCCCGCCGGCGAAGGAGTCGAGGGCGAACAGGCTCGCGAGTCGCCGCACGACGGGTTTGGACGAGCGGAGCCGACCGTGCGCGGAGGGCGCGTGCGACTCGACGCGCTCGCTCAGCGAGCGCGCCACCAGCGCGCCACCGACGCCGATCGGTACGAAGACGAGCAACAGCAACGACGACGGCCCGTGGGTGTGATGGCCCGACAGCCACGACGCCGCGCCGGCGCCGAGGGCGCCCAGGGATCCGCTCGCCGCCGCGACCGCGTTATAGCGCCCGAAGTTGCGCGTGCGGGTCTGGGCTACGACCTCGGCGGCGAGCATCGCCTGCTCGAGCGAGGTGAAGGGACCCGATTCGATGACCTCGGCCGAGAGTGAACCCGTGAGCCCGGCCGCGATGAGGAGCCAGACGTTCGCCGTGACGGCGAAGACGACGCCGGTGATCGCGAGCGCGAGGAAGAGCGACGCGTACGAGCGGCGTCGGCCGATCCGGTCGGCGAACTGTCCGACCGCGACCGACGCCAGGGCGATTCCCGCGAGCATCGCGCCCAGTACCAGGCCGATCTGCAACTTCGTCAGTCCCCGGTCCGGCAGCGACGTCGCGAGCACGACCGTGGCGAAGCCGTAGGCCGCCGCGCGAAGGCCCTGGGCGACGTAGATCTTGGTCGTGTCGTTCATCGCGCGCTCGGTGGCGTCGTCGCGGCGTCACGACCAACCGGTGCGCCACCGGCGTCTGCTCGCTCAGAGCCCGCCTGGCGGTACCGGTACCCGGGGGGCGCTCCGTCACGCACCGGGGTGCGTCGACTCCCAGAACTCCTTCACGGTCGCGTGGATCGCGGCGGCGAACGGAACGGCGAGCACCACGCCGACGAAGCCGCCGAAGAGCCCGCCGATCCACGCCCCCACCTCGGCGCCCACGATGATCGAGAGGAAGATCATCAGCGGGTTCACGTTGACGGTCTTGGCCATCACGATCGGGTTGAGCACGTGGTTCTGGATGAGGGTGTAGGCGAGAAAGACGATCAGCGTGATGAGACCGGCCGACGGCGAGTAGATCGCGGCGAAGAGCACCGTCGGGAAGCCGGCGAGCGCACCGCCGATTTGGGGCAGGAAGTCGACCAGCAGTACCCAGAGCGCGAAGAGCATCGGGTAGGGCACGCCGAGCGAGACGAGGGTGATGAAGATCACGACGGCGCCGAGCAGCGAGGTGAGGAACCCCCCGAGGAGGTAGCCGAGTGACGCCCGGGCGATGACCGCGCCGAGGCGCTCCGCGCGCGGCCGGTTGCGCTCTGAGAGCAGGGCCATGAAACCGGTGTGGAGTTTGGGCGCTTCGACCAGGACGAGCACGATGTAGAAGAACATCGTCACGAGCATGAAGGTGGTCGTGATCGCGCCACGGCCGAGGGCGAGGGCGGGCCGCGAGAGGCTCTTGGCGAAGTTCGTGAGCTTGTCGGTGTTGTGGGTGATCCAGTGCTGGACGTGGTACTGGCGAAAGAGGTGACCGAGCCAGCCGTGGCCGGCCTCGGCCTGGCGCACGTAACCGGGCAGCGCGTTGGCGAGGTTGGTCAGGCCGTTCACCAACGGGTACCCGAAGGCGACCGCGAGCCCGGCGAACGCGACGAGCGCGACGACCATCACCACCGAGACCGCGTAGCCGCGCCGGCGAAGACCGTGGCGCATGAGCCAGTGCACGATGGGATTCAGCAGCATCGCGACGAAGCTGCCGACGACCAGTGTGAGCAAGATCCCCTTCAGGTGGAAGAGCAGCTGGCCGATCGCGTACACGCCGACGATGACCCCGACGGTGGCGAGAATCGTGGCGAGGGGCACGCTCGCGCTGCGCGCGCTCGCGAAGAGCCGCTCGCGGCGCGTCTCGCTCTCGTTGGTGTTGGGCGTCGCGTCGGTCACGGCCGTGGCGGCGTCGAGCGCCCGTTCAGCGCACGAGTGGTGTCACCGGAGCTCACGCGGCCAACTTATCCGAGCGCGACGCGAGTTTCGGGGCTCTTCGCGCACGACGAGCGGCGAAACTCCTCGCGCCACGGCCCGGAGTGCTAGTAATGCCGGTGGTGCCGGTCGAACGAGAGGTGGGGCCCGTGACCTTCAGGGGTGCTGAGACGCGCGTCATCATCGGTCGCCGCGTCGGCCTTCTCGTCGCGGCGAAAGAGCGACCGGACACCGGGTCAACCCGAATCGTCCTGGGGAGGACAGCGTGACAACGCCAGAGACAGCAGCAACCGGCTCATCGGACGAGGTGGGCAGCACCCAGCCGTCGTATTCCTCGGGCGCGTCGCTCACCGCGCTGATCGGTGAGACGATCGGGGAGAACCTGCGACGCTCGGCGGCGCGCTGGGCGCACCACGAGGCGCTCGTCGACCTCGGCCAGGGCGTGCGCTACACCTACGAGGCCCTCGACGCGGCCGTTGACGATGTGGCCCGGTCCCTCCTCGCGGCGGGGATGGCCAAGGGCGACCGCGTCGCCGTGTGGGCGCCCAACCGCTGGGAGTGGGTGCTC
>JAJZBX010000087.1 GCA_021846325.1 Actinomycetes bacterium
AGCGATACCGCGTGGCCATGTAAAAGGCCGAGAACATCGCGACGAGTCCGATCCCGAGGTACCACGCCGACGTCGCACCCGGCAGCACCTGAAGGTAGTTGAGCACGATCACGATCAGTCCGAACAACAGCAGGTCGAGCAGCATCCACCCGTACCAGTGCGGACTGTGGTCGGAGCCCGGCGGCCGCGGTGGGGTGTAGCGGCCGCGCTGTTCAGCCGAGACGTAGCGTCCCATCTCTTTGCTGGTGCGCCGCTTGGGTCCGCTCGATGCCATAGGCGTCCATGGTACCCAATCACCCGACGGCCGCGGGACTACGGACAGACGGTGACGTCCACGCCCGAGTCGTAGGGCACCGAGATCCCCGGACCGGGGTTCTGGCTGATGATCTGGCCCGAGGTCCCCGGGGTCAGGCAGTCAGTCGGCAGGGCGTCGGTCACCTGTCCGAGGTTGAGCCCCTGGGCCGAGAGCGTCGATGACGCCTCGGCGGGCGTCTGACCGATGACGTTGGCGACGTACACCTGGCAGACCCCTGACGAGGTGACCAGCTGGACCGACGTGCCCGACGACACCTGTTGGCCGGCGGCCGGAATCGTGCGCAGGACCAGACCCTGGGCGACGGTGTTGGAACAGCCCGTCGTCGTCGAACCCACGGACAGCCCGTACTGACCGAGGGTGGCAGCCGCCTGCAGCGACGTCTGTCCGCGAACGTTGGTCAGCGGGAAGGTCGCCCCCTGGGAGAGTACGGTCAGCACGACCTTCGCCCCCGCGTGCGACGACGTCCCGCCAACGGGCGTCTGGAAGAGCACCGTATTCGGGGCTCCGCCGGCCGGGGCCGTGGACGTCTGGCTGACCGTGACGATGAACCCGAGGGTCTGCAACGCGCTCAGGGCCGTCGAGAGCGCCTTGCCGGTCTCGTCGGGCACCGTCACCTTCACGGGCGCGGGGCCCTGGCTCACCTGCAGGGTGACCGTGTCACCCTTCTTCACGGTCGAACCCGAGGCCGGATTCGTCGAGACCACGGTGCCCGAGGCCTTGGAGGAGTACACGAGTTTCGTGGTGCCGATCACGAGGCTGTCCGAGAGCAGCGTGGACGACGCGGTCGCGACACTCTCGCCGACGACGTTGGGCATGGAGGTCACCGAGCTCGACTTCGCGAGGCGGGCGTAGGCGTAGCCCCCCGCGGCGAGCAGCACGATGATCACGATCGTGATGACGAGTCCGCTCGACCCTCGACGGCGACGTCGTACGTCGGTGCGCGGACCGGACATGACCGGCACCGCCTGGGTCCGCTCGCCCGGCGTGACCGTCGCCACGGCCCGGGTGACGTCGGCGCCGTAGTAGGAACCGTCGCGCGTCGCGGCGTGCACCGGCTGTCCGTCGGTGAAGCGCACGAGGTCGGCGCGAAGCTCGTCGGCCGTCTGATAGCGCCGGTCCGGGGACTTGGCGAGGGCGAGCATGACGATCGCCTCGAGGTCGGCGGGGACCGAGTCCGAGAAGTCCGACGGTGACGGCACGGTCCCGTGCACGTGTTGGCTCGACACGGCGACCGGCGAATCACCGATGAACGGTGGTCGACCGACCAAAAGCTCGTAGAGCACCACGCCGAGGGAGTAGACGTCGCTGCGTCCGTCGACGGCGGCCCCTTCGGCCTGCTCGGGTGAGAAGTAGGTCGCGGTGCCCATGACCGATCCCGCCTCGGCGAGGTGATCCTCGCTGGCGACCGCCTGGGCGATGCCGAAGTCGGTGACCTTCACCTGCCCGTCGGTGGTGATGAGAATGTTGCCAGGTTTCACGTCGCGGTGAACGACACCCGAACGGTGCGCGTAGCCCAGTGCGGCGGCCACCTGCGCGGTGATCTGGGCGGCCCGCGACGGCGTGAGCGTGCGAGAACCCCGCACGATCTCGGCGAGTGACGTCCCGTCGACCAACTCCATGACGATGAAGTAGGTCCCGCCGTCTTGACCCCAGTCGAAGACCGGGACGATGTTGGGGTGCGAGAGGTTCGCTGCGGCCTGGGCCTCACGCCGGAATCGTTCGACGAAGGTGGGGTCGGCCGAGAGTTCCGGGTAGAGGATCTTCAACGCTACGGCCCGGTTGAGCAGCAAGTCCTGGGCCCGGTAGACCATGGCCATGCCACCCCGGGCAATCAGGTGCGTGACCTGATAGCGGTTCGAGTAGATACGCGGATCGCTAACGGGTTCCATACCCGCCCCAGCCTACGTCCTGGCTCGCCCTCAGTACCCGCGTCGTCACGGACACGTCGTCGCCGTTCCAGAAGTCGCGCCGCCGGCTTGCATCGAGAGCGTTCCTTCGATGAGGCAGCGTATGACGGGTCCGGCGACTGACGCACCGGTCGCGGAGGTGACCTGGTACGGCAGCACCACCGCGACCGCGACGGTCGGATTGGTCGCCGGCGCGAAGGCGATCATCCAGTCATCGGTGTTCTGGACCGAGTTGCCGACCTGTGCGGTGCCAGTCTTGGCCGCCACGTCAGCCCACGCGGGGAAGATCCCGGCGGCGGTGCCGTCCGAGGCCTGGACCACTTCTTGCATGAGCGGCACGATCTGGGCCGCCTCGGCGCTGGTGAGGGGCGTCTTCCAGGGGGTGTCCTGATACCGCTTCACGACCGACCCGTCGGGGCCCGCGACGTAGGCGAGCAGGTGCGGGGTCATGATCGTGCCGCCGTTCGCGACGGCGGCCGCGACCAGGGCCATCTGCAGTGCCGAGGCGCGGACGTTCTGCTGGCCGATCGCCGAATAGGCGAGCCCTGGCTTGTTGTAGAGGAACGACGACGCTGAGGGAAAGAAACTCGGCTGCGCACCGGGCAGGTCGATCGGTGGCGCCGAATTGAACCCGAACGAGTTCGCGGTCCCGGCGAGGATGTTCCCCCCGAGGTCCAGCCCGATGCGCGCGTAGCCCTGGTCGCACGACGGGGGGAGCATCTGGGCGATGTCGCCGCCACAGGGCACGAACGCGTAGTTGGAGAGGGTCTTGTTCGAGTCGGGCAGATGGATCGTCGCGGCGACGGAGTAGTTCTTCGTGAAGAGACTGGGCATTTTCGCCACCACGGCGCTCGTCGTCACGATCTTG
>JAJZBX010000088.1 GCA_021846325.1 Actinomycetes bacterium
CTGGTCCACCCGACCCGCTCGATAGGCGGCGTCGTACACGGCGGGGTCGATGCCGCCGATGCCCCAGTAGGTGTACGGGACGCCGAGGGCGTGGGGGATGTCAGAGAAGTCTTCGCTCGCCGACTGCATCGGGAGGGTCCCCGCGCGCTCGGCGAACTGGGCGGCGAAGGCCGCGGTCACGCGGGTGGTGACGGACTCGTCGTTATCGGTCAGCGGGAAACGATCGAACATCTCGAAGGTGGCCGGTTCGGGCGAACCCGACGCCTCGCACTCGGCGTTTACGATGCGGCGGATGGCCGCCAGGGTCGCATTGCGACTCTGCTCGGTGTAGGTGCGCACGTTGAGCTCGATCACCGCGTGGTCGGCGATCACGTTGCTCTTGGTCCCGGCGCGCAGGCTGCCGACGGTGACTACGACGGGTTCGCCTGGTCGGGTCTCGCGCGACACCACCGTCTGGAGGCGTAGGACGATCATCGCGGCCAGGACCACCGGGTCGACCGATGCCTGAGGCATCGAGCCGTGCGCCCCGCGGCCGCGCACCGTGATTCGCAGGCTGTCAGCGGCCGCGAGCACCGGGCCGACCCTCGTCGCGACGTGTCCGGCCGGTAGAGGCAGGACGTGTTGGGCCATGGCGACGTCGACCGACGAGACGATGGAGCGTAGACCGTCATCGATCATGCCCGCCGCCCCGTCACCCGTCTCCTCGGCGGGCTGGAAGAGCGCGACCAGCGTGCCGGACCACCGGTCCCGGGCGCCCGCGAGCAACCGAGCGGCACCGAGCAGACACGCGACGTGCACGTCGTGGCCGCAGGCGTGCATCACCGGGACCGATACGCCGGCGTCGTCGGTGGCGACGGTCTCGCTCGCGTAGGAGAGTCCTGTCAACTCCTTCACCGGCAGCGCGTCCAGGTCCGCGCGCAGCAGCACCGTTGGTCCGTCGCCGTTGCGCAGCACGCCGACGACACCGGTCCCCCCGATCTGATCGTGGACCTCGAAGCCGTCAGTGCGAAGTCGTGTCGCCACGGCCGAAGCCGTCGCGGTCTCGTGGTGCGAGAGCTCGGGGTGGGCGTGCAAATCGCGGTAGAAGTCCTCCTGCCACGGACGAATCTCGCCGAGGCCGTCGAGCACCGCCGCACTGATGGGTTGGGGCAACGAGGTCACGACCGTAGTTTGACAGATTGGTGCTCGCGAAGCTCAAACGCTGTCGTCGGCGGCAGTGGGGTTGTTCAGGCGCTCGCGACGCGGTCTCGACGCAGGTCCATCGCCGAGGTCTGGTGGAGCGTGCCGCGTCGCGTGATGAAGAAGCCTTCGAGACCCGGCGTCCGTTCGAGCAGGGCGAGGACGTCGAGACCGCCGACCGCGAGTGCCGTCGCGAAGGCGTCGGCGATGGCGAGTCGACCGCCGACCACCGTCGCCGAGACGGCGGCCACCGGCCCGCCGAGGGGATTGACGAGGTGCTCGCCGCGTTCGTAGACGCCCGAGGTCGCCGCCGCGGAGTCGACGCGGATGACGCCACAGAACGCGTCGCGCACGCTCGGGTGCTGGACGCCGACGTCGTAGGCGGTGCCGGGAAACACGCACACGTCGCCGCCCGCGTTGACGAGCGCCGCGGTGACGCCGCCGTCGGCGAGCACGGCCAAGGCACGCTCCGCGGCCCAGCCCTTGACGAGTCCCGTTGGGTCGAAGCCGCCCGCCATGGCCCACGGGTCGAAGTACCCGGCCGTCACCTCGCGCGCGACCTCACACAGTTCGATGACCTCGCGCATCAACGGCGATGCGGCCCCCTCGCCGCGGCGTAGTCGCGACAGCTCACTCTCGGGCTTCCAGGCGCTGAACTGGTCATCGAGTCGGTGCAGTTCGGCACCGGCCGCGTCGAGGAGCGACTCGACGTGCGCCGCGGGTAGTCCCGCGGGTTCGACGAGGAAGGAGACCACCGTTCCCATCACCGGTTCGGCGCGGGTGATCATTTGAATTTTAGTTTGTCGAGCGCGCCCTGGATGGAGTAGGCGTAGGCCTCACTGGTGTAGGTCGCCCCGGTGACCGCGTTGATGCGAATGCCCTGGGCCTTTAACACTTCGGCCTTCAAGATCGGAACGGCGTAGGAGGCGAGTTGCTGGGAGTAGGAATCCAGGGTCTGCAGCTTCGCAACGCGCAGGTCGACGATGTGGTGGTTGGCGATCACCACCTTGACCGACATCACGCCGTAGCTGTAGTTCTCGAGTGGGCCGATGGCGCTGGCGTTGCCGGGCCCGCTGACGGGCGTGGTCGTCGGTGGCGAACCCGGCTTCGGTGCCGTCGTCGAGGTCGTCGGCGCGGCCTTCACCAGGTGGCCCGACTTGCCGGGCGACCCGTGCAGCGCCACGACACTGGTGAATCCGGCGGCGGTCGCCCCGAGCAGCGTGATGAGTCGTTTCATATCATTCCCTACAGTGCGTAGACCTCTTGGTGCAGCGCGTCGGCCGGTACGCCGGCCCGCTCCGCCATGGCGACGGCGTCGCGCACGAAACCCGACGAGCCGCTGACGAAGACGTCGCGCTTGGCGAGGTCCGGGATGAGTCGCGCGATGTCGTCCATCGGTACCGCCTCGCGACTCCCGACCAGTCGGTGGGTGATGCCCTTGCGATGACGGACCAGTTCTTCGACCTCGTCGGCGAGGACGAATTCGTCCTCGCTCGCCGCGCGCAGCACGACGACCGGTCGCGACTTCAAGGGCAGGTCCTCCAAGAGCGAGCGCACGGCCGTCACCCCGACGCCGCCGGCGATGAGCACGGCGTTGCGCCGCCGCTGGGCGTGCACGGTGAAGGCACCGTAGGGGCCCTCCATGGCGACCCGAGTGCCGGGCGCCACGCCGGCGAGCGCGCGGGTGAAGTCGCCCACGCCCTTGACGGTGAGGCGCAGGTACGGCGGCTGGGGTAGTGCCGACACGGTGAAGGGGTGCGCCTGCCACCACAGGCGCGCGGTGAGGAATCGCCACTCACAGAACTGGC
>JAJZBX010000089.1 GCA_021846325.1 Actinomycetes bacterium
GATCGCGATGTTCACGACGCCCGCGCGCTCGCACATGACCCCCGAGAGCGACCCGAAGACGAGCACCATCGCGAGGGCCGAACTGCCGATCAGCACCGCGGTGAGGTTGACGAAGTTGATCTGGGACGGCCCGGTGGTGCGCGCAGCCCACAGCAAGAGCGCGAAGAAGAAGAGCACGGCGACCACGCCGAACCGGGCCATCACGCCGCGACGGGGCAGACGCAGCGCGACGTGGGCACCCATCGCGACGATCGCGAGACCCAGCACGACGTTGGTCCACGCGGTGAGCAGCGTGAGCGTGCCGATCCGCCACGGCGCGTTCGTGAGCGACACGGGGTTAAAGGTGAGCGACGAGTGGGCGCTAAAGCCCGAGCCGACACCGAAGACGAGGGCCGTGAACAGCCCGATGGCGAGCATGATTACGCCGATGCCGCGCGTGCGCCCGACCGGGATCCGCGCGGTCGTCGCTGTCTCGTTCGTCACGTCGAGGCTCACGATCCCCACCCCTTGGTCGCCAGTTGCAGCGCGGTCGTCGGCGACGTGCGCAGCCGGAAGATCTCCTTGACCAGTACCGGGGTCGCCACGAAGAGCACGACCGCCGACTGGATCACGGTTGCGAGGTCGAGCGGGATGCCCGTCGCCGCCTGCATGGCGCGCCCGCCCACGCCGAGGGCGGCGAAGAGCAGCGACGCCCAGACAATGCCCACCGGCCGGTTGCGACCGAGCAGTGACACGGTGATCGCGGTGAAGCCGATACCGGCGTTGCCGACGAGGAATCCGCCGTCGAGGGTCTTGTAGAACCCGGCCAGCTCGGTGACGCCGGCGAGTCCCGCGAGCCCGCCCGAGATCGCGAAGACCAGGATGATCACGGCCTTGGCGTTGATGCCCGAGGCCCGCGCCGCCTGGGGGTTGGCCCCGGTCACGCGGAAGTCGAAGCCGAGCGAGGAGCGCTCGAGGAACCACCACGCGAAGAGCACCACGAGCACCGCGATCACGAGGCCGTAGTTGACCCGCAGTCCCGAGGAGACCCCGAAGAGCGGGGCGAGCTGGGCCGAGGGATCGAGCGTGCGCGCAATGTCGTTCTGTTGGCCGGGGGCCTGCAGGGCCGTCGAGAGCAGGGTGTAGAGCAGGATCGCCGAGACCACGTAGTTGAACATCAGGGTCACGATCACCTCGTGGGCGCCGGTATAGGCCTTCAAGAGACCCGGGACCGACCCGGCGAGCACGCCGCCCGCGATCCCCGCGAGCATCGTGACCGGCAGGTGCAGGGCCATCGGCAGGTGGATCAGCGTGCCCACGTAGGCCCCGGCGATACCGCCCATCATCGCCTGGCCGTTGGCGCCGATGTTGAAGATGCCCGCCTGGAAGGCGATGCCCACGCCGATGCTCGCGATCGTGAGCGGGGTGGCGTAGGTGAGGGTCTCGGAGATCGGGGTCAGGGCGTTCGACCAGCCCTGCCCGGTGGTGATTGCGTGCCAGAGGGTGGCCGGGCTGAAGACCGACCCGGTGAACATGATCCGATAGGCCGCCCCAACGTTGTCGGCGGTGACCTTGAGCGCGTGCCCCGGAGCACCCCAACTGTGAAAGAAGCCGCGCCAGGCGTCAAGGACCGGCGCGGTCGTCGTGATAATGACGATCGCGCCAAAGACCAGGCCGAGCACGAGGGCGAAGACCGTCACGACGAAGGGACTCTGGCCGGTCACGCGGGCCCAGATCGAACGGCGAGGTGTCGACTCAGGCATCGGTGGCTCCGGCGCCGGCCATGAGCAGCCCGATGGTCTCGCGGCTCGTCGTCGGCGCGACGACGCCACTGATCCGTCCGGCGTGCATGACCGCAATGCGGTCACCGAGGGCGAGGACCTCGTCGAGCTCTGAGGAGACGATCAGCACGCCCAGTCCCTCGTCGCGTTGGTTCACGATCTGTCGGTGCACGTACTCGATCGATCCGACGTCGAGGCCCCGCGTCGGCTGAGACGCGACGAACAGGCTGAGCGGGCGCGACAGCTCGCGCGCGACGATGACCTTCTGCTGGTTGCCGCCCGAGAGCGAACTCACCAGTGCCTGGGTCGACGTCGTGCGGATGTCGAAGCGCTGGACGAGGCTCTGCGCGTTCTCGTTCACCGCGGCGAGGTTGCGCGAACCGCGCCGGGCGAAGGGCGCGCGGCGCGGGGTGTTGAGCACCAGGTTGTCCGCGACCGACATGGAGAGCACGAGACCGTGGAGCTGGCGGTCCTCGGGGACGTGGCCGACCCCGGCGTCGAGCACCTGGCGCGGCGTGTGGTTGGTGATGTCAACGCCGCGCACGCTGATCGTGCCGGACTCGACGGGACGCATGCCCGCGATCGCCTCGACGAGCTCGGTCTGGCCGTTGCCCTGCACGCCGGCGAGCGCCACGATCTCCCCGGCGCGCACGCTCAGGCTGACGCCGTTCACGGCGGGCAGACCCCGGTCGTCTCGCACGACGAGGTCTGTGATGGCGAGCACCTCCTCGCCGGGGGTGAGCGCGGCCTTGTCGACCGTGAGACTGACGCTGCGACCCACCATCATCGAGGCGAGCTCGGCCTCGGAGTCGCTCGCCTGGGCCGTGCCCACGACCTCGCCCTGGCGGATCACCGTGATGACGTCGGCGATGGCTTTCACCTCTTTGAGCTTGTGGGTGATGAAGAGGATCGACTTGCCCGAGGCGGCGAGCGAGCGCATAATCGCCATCAGCGCGTCGATCTCCTGTGGGGTGAGTACTGCCGTCGGCTCGTCGAGGATCAGTAGTTCGGCGTCGTGGCTGAGGGCCTTGAGGATCTCGACGCGCTGCTGGAGCCCGACGGGCAGTTCCTCGACGATCGCGTCGGGGTCGACTTCGAGGTTGAAGGTCTGCGAGACGCTGCGGATCTCCT
>JAJZBX010000090.1:0-1889 GCA_021846325.1 Actinomycetes bacterium
ACCGACGCCGGGGCTCGTCGCCACGTCGGCGTCTTCGATCAGTTTCGTGGCGAACTTGAGTGACCCCATGTCGCGGTAGGGCTCGGGAATGGGCGCCCAGATGAACATCGATCCTCGCGGCGGCGCGACCGACCAGCCAATGCGGTCCAACCCCTCAATGAGCGTGTCGCGGCGCGACTGATAGATCGCGCGCAGGGTGTTGGGGTAGTCCTTCGCCTCGTTCATCGCCACGATCGCCGCGATCTGAACGGGCTGGAACGTGCCGTAGTCGAGGTAGCTCTTGAGCTTGGTCAGCGCCGCGACGACCGCGGCGTTGCCCACGAGGAATCCGACGCGCCACCCCGCCATCGAAAACGACTTGGTGAGCGTATACAGCTCGACGGCGCACTCCTTGGCCCGGGGTACCTGGAGGATCGAGGGGGGTTGGTAGCCGTCAAAACCCAGGTCGGCGTAGGCGAAGTCGTGGCAGATGATCATCTCGTGCTCGAGGGCGAAGTCGACGAGGCGCGTCATGAAGTTGAGGTCTACACAGGCGCTCGTCGGGTTGTGCGGGAAGGAGGCAATCACGACCCGGGGCTTGACCTCGGCGCGCTGCCACGCCTCAGCGAGCGCGTCGAAGAAATCGTCGCCGGGATCGCGATCGCTCGACGCCGGGTCGACGATCGGCACCGGGATCACCGTGGCGCCGGCGAATCCCGGGCCCGCCAAATGGATCGGGTAGCTCGGGGTGGGCACGAGGGCGCTGTCACCGGGTCCGAGCAGAACCCACATGAGGTGCGTGAGACCCTCCTTGGCACCGATGGTCGTGATCACCTCGGTCTCGGGGTCGAGTTCGACGTTGAACAGCTCGCGGTAGCGCGTCGCCATCGCCACGCGCAGGTTGGGGATGCCGCGGCTGGCGCTGTAGCGGTGGTTCTTCGGATTGTGAGCGGCCTCGGCCAGTTTCTCCACTGCGACGTCGGGGCTGGGCAGGTCGGGGTTCCCGAAGCCGAAGTCGACCACGTCGCGGCCAGCGGCACGGGCGGTCGCCTTGAGACCATTGATCTGAGCGAAGACGTACGGGGGCAATCCGTTTATGCGACGAAACTCCATTGACGAACCATACTTTTTCAGCTCGACGCACGCCATTCACGGAACGTCTCCAGGTCGAGGTCCGCGCCGAGCACCGCCCACGTAGCCCCGGCGAGCGTCAGGTCATCGAGGAGTCGCGCCGTGAGCGACGCATCGGACGGGACGGGACCGGCCCACGAGACGGGCCCGCGGGCCGCCTCGCTCGCCAGGGTCACGATCGGTGCGTTCCACATGTTCAAGGTGACCCCGAGCTCGCGGGCGAGGGTATTCGTAGCGGGCGCACCGGCGCCGATCCACACGGACATCGTCCCCAAGAGTTGGCTCGCCGCTTCGCCGAGCAGGACCCGTCGAGACTCGGCGTCCAGCGCAGGTAGGCCGTAGGCCACGTTCTCCTGTGCCGAGAGTCGATCCCCCGTGCCCATCGCCGCGATCACCCGACCGGGGGCGAGCGACTCGAGGGTCGAGAACGCCGCAACGAGGTGTCGGGTGCTCACGAGCCCCACTCGCGCCACGAGCGGGCCCACCACCAGCGAGTGGTGGCGCGCCGCAATCGAAGCCAGGACGGGCAGCGGAGCGAGCGCCGGTCGCTGCGGTGAACCCATCGGCCACAGGTGGTCGTACGCGAAGACGCCGTCGAGACCCGCGTCGGCGGCGCGCTGGGCCGCCGCGAACGCCGGATCAGCGCTCGCCTGGAAGGTCGGTAGCAGGACGCCGACCTTCACGAGGCAGCCTCCATCGCCACGAACGCAGCCCCCATGGCACCCGACCGGACACCGAAGGCCGACACCTCTAACGAAATGGGCGCGCGGTCGTCGTAC
>JAJZBX010000090.1:1899-2886 GCA_021846325.1 Actinomycetes bacterium
AGAACACGTCGGCGACCTGCGCGAGGCCCCCGCCGATGACGAAGTGACCCGTGTCGAGGATCGCCACGAGGTTCGACAGACCGAGCGCGAGCCACCAGCCCAACTCGTCGACCACCGCCTCGGCCTCGGCCAAGCCCTGCGCTGCGGCACCGGTCACGTCCTCCCCACGCACGAGTTCCGCTGCACCGGCGCGTTGTACCAGTGTCGGCAGGCGTCCGTTCAGCGCGGCGAGCGTCGTGAGTCGGGCCAGTCCTCCCCCTGACGCGTATCGCTCCCAGCAGCCGTGCCCTCCGCACCGGCAGGGCGCGCCGTGCGCTTCGACCACCATGTGACCGATCTCACCGGCGAACCCGTTGCGGCCCCGCACCAATTGACCATCGGCGAGCACGCCACCTCCGATTCCGGTGCCGAGCGTGACCATGACGAAGTCGTCCACGCCCCGGCCAGCCCCCCACCGGTGCTCGGCCAAGGCTGCGCAGTTGGCGTCGTTCTCAACCATCACCGACGCGTTACCCAACGATTCGCGAAGCAGCGCGCCGAGGTCCGCACCCGAGGCGCTCTGCAGGTTCGGCGCGAACGCCAGGTGGCCGTCGCGCCGTAACAGGCCAGGCAGCCCGATTCCGATCGCGACCCGATGGGCGTCGAGACCCTGGCGCCGACTCAACTCCATGACCTGGTCAGTGACGACCTCGGCCGCGCGCGCGCCGGGGTCGGCGTCGTGTCCGTGGGGCGTCCCACTGCGCAATTCATCGAGGACCCGACCACTGGCGTCGACCACCACCGCTAACGCCTTGGTACCCCCAACGTCGATGCCAATCGCGACGTCGCTCATCGCAGGGACTCGACCCGTTCCTTCAGGTCTCGTAGCGCCTCGGACTGGATCCGATGCGCGGCCCTGGCCTTGATGAAGGCGGGGATCGGAACCGCGAGGTCCACCTCGAGGTCGTAGACGACGTTCGTGCCGCCGTCTACCGGCTCGAATCGGTA
>JAJZBX010000091.1 GCA_021846325.1 Actinomycetes bacterium
TGGTCCCGCCGACGCGCCGTACCACGGAAGAAACATTGATATGAACGCGAGCACCCCCGTTACCGCGACGATCCGATCAACCCCCTGGATTTTCTTTAATTCGATTGCCATACGCCCCCCTCTTTTAGAAATCACACGGTTCAGTTACGCACCGTACTGACGTAGTTGTAGCAGATATTTTTCCGGCGTGCTCGATCCGTGGATCGCCACTTCACAACGCGTCGCCAAACTCCACTGACCCTCGATACGGGCGTCGAATACGGCAACTGTGGCGCCGCTCCGGTGGCGAAGTCGTACCCACGTCGCGTGCAGACGCCGTGCGACTGACCACCACGGCGTGCGAACGATCGGGGTGACTGATGTCATCACGACGCGACCGCGACGCTGACGCCGGTTGGTTCGCCACCGTCGCGTGATCGGAGCTGGTGTTGCGTGGCCGATGCTCGGCACGTGAACGGTTTCACACCTCTCACGCGCGGGGCTCAGGCTCGGTATAGTCACCAACAGCGATCGGTATTTCCTTGCGGTGCCGCGATCGCGGGTCAGTGGTGTGGGGGGCTGGCGTGGGACGAGATTCTGCCTATCCGCTGTTGGAGCGTGAAGTCGCCGAGTCCGCGATGGACGAATTGCTCGCCCAGTTGAGGTCCGGTCACGGGGACTACGCGTTCGTGACGGCACCGGCGGGTCTCGGCAAAACGGCCCTGCTCGACCACGTCGTTCGTCGATCGCGCGGCGAAGGTATTCGTGTCGGTCACGCGGTCGCGGACCCGATGGCGTGGGCCATCCCGTTCGGCCTGTTCGACCAGGTGATCACCATGATCGGGGGGCCCCAAGCAGTAGCCGACGTCGGAAACGTCGACCGCGCCGAGGCGCGCGCGTCGCGGCCCTACCGCACGTTGCGCTGGCTCGAGGACGCGAGCCGCGACGGCCCCCTGCTCGTCGTGTTCGACGACCTGCACTGGTCGGACGACGACACGTTGCACACGCTCGCCTACGTCTGTCGCCGCATCGCCAACGTGCCGGTGGCGATTCTCGGCGCACTGCGGCCCGAGCCCGACCGCGCGCACCGAGTGATTGACGACCTCGCTGGTTTCCCCGAGACCCGCGCGATTCGTTTGACGCCGCTCAGTCAGTTGGCGTGCGAGACGCTCGGCCGCGCGATACTCGGGCGTGAACTGACCGCGTCTGAAGCCGACGCCGTCTGGCGACGCACCGCGGGGACGCCACTACTCGTCACCTGCGCGGCCCACGCACTGCGCGCAGGTTCGTCGTTCGACTTCGTCGAGATCGACGACGACGCCACGCCGTACTTCAACCTCACCCGATTCGCCGGCGTGTCGGACACGGCCCTGTCGTACGCCACGGTGGCGTCGATCTTCGGCGTGCGATTCCGGCCGACCCTGGTGGCTCGACTGGCCAACGTCGGGTCGGCGAACGCGACGAGCGCGCACGACCACCTCGTGCGCGCGGGACTCATCGAGGATCTGCCCGGGGGCTGGTCGCGATTCGTCCACCCCTTGTTCGCCGAGAGTCTTCTTCGATCGCTCACGCTGTCGACGGTCGAGAGGCTGCACGCGCGCGCCTTCGCACTCCTCGTCCACGCACGACGGCCCGACGCCGAAGCGGCCGAGCACGCGTACGCGGGCGCCCTGGTCGGCGACCCGCTCGCCATTGAGGTCACGACGCGGGCCGGTCACTGCGCGGCGGCCCAGGGTGCCTTCGAGGCCGCGGCGACGCACCTGGGTCACGCGGTGGAACTCGCGGGTGAGCGTGCGTCGCTCGACCTGCGTCTCGCCCTGGCCGGCATCCTCGTGGCGCTCGCGCGCACCGACGAGGCGCGAGCCCTCTGCGAGGAGATGCTCGCCGAGCGGCCCCTCACCCCCTCGGTGCACGCGACCATCCTCTGCCTACTCGCCCAGGCGGCCTTCGTCGCCAACGAGCCCGCCGAGGCGGAGCGACTCTTCGAGCGGGCGGCGGCCATCGAGGACCCCGAGGCCCAGGGCCGGGTCGGCCTCTACGGTGCCTTGACCTGTCTCGCGACGTCCACGATGCGCTGGATCGACGAGTCAACCCGACGCGCGATGCAGCGCCTGCCCCGACACGGGGACGAGTATCCGACCTGCGAGCTCGTCCACGCCTACGCCCGGGTCATGGATTCTGACGCCTCCGAGGTCGCCACCATCGACTCGGCCACGAAGTCGTGGCTGGGACGCGACTTCGTGGTCGAGCCCGCGTCACGCTGGGCGATCGCCTTCCTCTTGCACGGTGCGTCCAAACTGCTCGAGCGCTACGACGACGCGGAGCGGATATTCACCGGTGAGTACGCGCGAGCCCTGCGCACCGGCTCACCACTCTCCCTGGCGACGATGGCGATATCCCACGCCGACAGCCTGCACCGCCTGGGCCGGTCGCGCGAAGCCCTCGAACTCGTGCAGCGCGCCACCTCGATGAGCCACTACGAGATGGCACCGTGGCAGAACATCGCCCTGGCCGCACTGGGCTACGAATTGGACCTGCACGACGTCGCCGACGACCAGTTCGACATCCTTCGGACCTATGTCCTCGCGGCGAATCATCGAGGCTACAGCGCGACCGCCACCCTGTGGAGCGAGTACCTCACGGTGCGGCGTCTCCTCGACGGTGGTCACCCCCGCGACGCTTCGACGGTGGCGAGTGACATCGGTGCCCTCGCCGCCGCTTCGGGGATCACCCACCCGTTGTTCGTGCCGTGGGCACCCGTCGCGATCCACGCCCATATTCGTGCGGGCAACTACGACGCCGCCGAGGTCGTCATCGCCAACCTGGAGACGGTGGCCGAGGGCTTCTCGTTGCGCTGGCCCCGGGCAGTCGCCACCACCGGTCGGGCCCAACT
>JAJZBX010000092.1 GCA_021846325.1 Actinomycetes bacterium
CGGCCTGCCGCGTCCGCAGAACCTGGAGGTCGCCGCGCAGTGCGAAGCGGCGGTGCGAGCCGCCGGCGCGGTCCCCGCGACGATCGGACTGCTCGACGGTCGCGTCGTGGTCGGGCTGAGTGTCGACGAGCTCGACCGGCTCGCCCAACCGCAACGCGCGAGCGCGAAACTCTCCTCGCGCGACCTCGGCCTCGCGATCGCGCTCGGGCGTGACGGGGCCACCACGGTCGCGGGCACGATCGCGGTGGCGAGCCGGGTCGGCATCGAGGTGATGGCGACGGGCGGCCTGGGTGGGGTCCACCGCGACGCGGCGCGAACGTTCGATGAGTCCAATGACCTCACCACCCTGTCGCGCACGCCGGTGCTCGTCGTCGCCTCGGGCGTGAAGTCCATCCTCGAAGTCGCGGCGACCCTCGAGCGACTGGACACCCTCGGGGTCCCGGTTCTCGGCTATCGCACCGACCGCTTCCCCGGCTTCTACCGGGCCGACTCGGGCTACGCGCTCGACTGGTCCGTCGACGGCCCGGCCGCGGCCGCGGCCGCCTTCGCCGCGCACCGGGACTTCGCCGCGACGGGCATGCTGCTCGCCAACCCCGTCGCCGCCGAGTTCGAACTCGACGCCGATCTCCACGACGCCGCGCTCGCCAGCGCCCTCGCGCTCGCCGGTGCCTCCGGCGCGAGGGGCAAGGACGTCACCCCGGTTCTGCTCGGCGAGTTCGCGCGCTTTAGCGCCGGCGCGAGCGTGGCGACCAACCGGGCCCTCGTCGTCGCCAACGCCGCGCTGGCCGGCGAGGTGGCGGTCGCACTCGCGGCGAAGCGTCCGTGAAACCGCGCGTCACCCTGATCGGTGACGTGATGATGGACGTCGTGACCCGGCCCCTCGGGGCGCTGCAGCCGACGAGCGACACCGCGGCCGCGACGGTGGTCGGGCGCGGGGGGTCGGCCGCCAACGCCGCGGTGCAACTGGCGCGCGCCGGCTGCGCGGTCACCTACGTCGGCGCCGTCGGACGAGACCCCGCGGCCGACGTGCTGGGTCGCCTCTTTAGCCACGACGGGGTCGTCACCCGCTTCCAGGTGACCGACCAGCCGACCGGCGTCGTCGTCGCGATCGTGGACGGGTCCGCCCAGCGCGCCATGTACACGAGTCGCGGCGCCAACGCCGAACTGAGCCGGGCCCACGTGCTGGGGGTCCTGGCGGAGGGCTTTGACCACCTGCACGTCTCGGGCTACACCGTGCTCGACGAGCGGACCCGTGACGTGGCGCGCGGCGCGATCGAGGCCGCGCGCTCGCGCGACGTCTCGGTCTCGGTCGACGCCTGTTCGCTCGGCCCGCTTCGCGCCATGGGCGCGGCGCACTTCCTCGACGCGGTGAGCGGGGCGACGACGATCTTCGCCAACGAGGAAGAGGCCGGGGAACTCGGTGGCGGCTCGCTCGACGCCGCCCTCGCGCACCTGTTCCAACGCTTCGGCGAGGTCGTGGTGACCCTCGGGGCGCGCGGCGCACTCGTGGTGAGCGACGAGGGCGAGGTGCGCGTCGGCGCGGCGACGCGGCTCGCCCTGGACACGACCGGCGCCGGGGACGCGGTCACGGGCGCCTACCTCGCCAATCGGCTGTGCGGTGCGTCACGTCGAACGGCCCTCACGGCCGCCATGGCCGCCGCGGCCGAGGTGGTCGCCGGACTGGGCGCGGGCTAGTCGCGCCGGTAGGGCAGTCCGTCGGCCGCGGGCGGGCGCACCCGCCCGATGAGACCCGAGACGACGGCGATGGTGATCACGTAGGGGAACATCCCGAGGATCTCGGTGGGCACGGGGACCTGGTAGGTCTGGAGGTTGTCCGCGAGGTAGACCGACAGCCCGAAGAGCACCGACGCCACGACCGCCCCCGACGGGCGCCAGCGCCCGAAGATCAACGCGGCGAGGGCGATGTAGCCGAGTCCCGAGGTGTAGCCGGGCTGGAACTGGCCCTGGGAGGCCATGAAGGCGACGCCCCCAACACCGGCGATCGCGCCGCCCATGATGACGTTGGCGTATCGCACCCCGACCACCTTGATACCGACCGAGGCCGCGGCCTGGGGGTGCTCGCCGACCGCGCGGACCCGTAGCCCCCAGCGGGTCTTGAACAGCCCGAAGCTCACGAGAGCCACCAGCACGATCATCAGGTAGAAGAATCCGGTCTGGTCGAAGAAGACCGGTCCGAGCACCGGGAGTTTGGACAGCAGCGGGATCGGCAGGTTGGGCGCGAGGTTGCCCGTGTTGTACTGGGGGAACGGCGTGAGCACCTGCAGGTTCAGATACGACGAGAGGCTGCCGAGCATCGTGACGAGCACCACGCCGACGATGATCTGGTCCGAGAGGTAGCGAAGCGACAAGAAGGCGAGCACGAGTCCGACGAGGCCGCCCACGAGCGCGCCGACGATGGCGGCGAAGAAGAAGTCGTGGGTCGTCGAGGCGACCATGGAGCCGACGAAGGCCCCGCCGATGAACTGGCCCTCGATCGCGATGTTCACGACGCCCGCGCGCTCGCACATGACCCCCGAGAGCGACCCGAAGACGAGCACCATCGCGAGGGCCGAACTACCGATCAGCACCGCGGTGAGGTTGACGAAGTTGATCTGGGATGGCCCGGTGGTGCGCGCGGCCCACAGCAAAAGCGCGAAGAAGAAGAGCACGGCGACCACGCCGAAACGGGCCATCACGCCGCGGCGGGGCAGGCGCAGCGCGACGTGGACGCCCATCGCGACGATCGCGAGACCCAGCACGACGTTGGTCCACGCG
>JAJZBX010000093.1 GCA_021846325.1 Actinomycetes bacterium
GCACCTGCCACTCGTGCCACTGGTAGGGGGGACGAGCGTCGGCTTGAGCGAACTCAGCGCCTTCGACGACGTGAGCCGATTGGAAGACGACGCCGAGCAGGAAGCCCACGGCGAACATCACGCCGAGTCCGCCGACCATCACGACCCAGAACGGGTGGGTGAGGCTGGGTAGGCCGACCATCAGCGCAACGAAAGCGAGTTTGGTCAGCACCGCGACGGTCGCTTCACTGAGGCGCGATCGCGAGCTGCGCGCGTGCCTCGACGCTCCGACCAACGTGGCCACGTCGTTGAACATGATCTCGAGCACCGTGAAGCAGTAGAGCGGCCAGAGGTAGATGTGCTGGTAGCGGTGCCAGAAGTAGCGGCGCTGGAAGGGCGCCAGGCGGGCCAACGGACCCAGATTGATGTCGGCGTCGATACCCGCCACGTTCGGCGAGCCGTGGTGCAACGTGTTGTGACGGTAGAGCCAGCGGTTGGCGTCGGCGCCGACGACGAACATGCTCCAGCCGACGATGCGATTGGCTCGGGTGAGGCGTTTCGTCGAAGCGGCGAAGAACGCGTTGTGGTTGGCGTCGTGCTGGATGTTAAAGCCCACGGCGGCGAACGCGAAGGACAGCGAGACCGAGGCGAGGATCCCCGCGAGCCAGCCGGAGGTCAGGACGACGGCGGCGAAACTCCCGACGTACCACGCCCCGATGATGATGGCCTTGACGTGCAGGCGACGGTGCGCGGCGCGCAGCGTGACCGCATCGAGGCGCGCTGAGACTGCTCGGGTCAATGCACCGGCAAAACCCCCAGTTTGAACCGGCGGGGGGCCGGTGGTGATGCTCACAAGCACGACGTCCTTACTACAGGGTACGGATACTCTACGGGGCCGCACGCGTGTTCAATCGCCTCGCGGACCCCAACGCGCGGTGTGGAGGCGATTGAGTTCCGCGGTGGCGACACGTCACCTGATGACGGTGGTTAACGGCCGCCGCGCACAGTGAGGCGAGCCGCCACAGCGTTAGTGGTCCGCAGCGACGCCGTGTTTTCGCCGGTGAACGAGGTCGGGCGACGCAACAGACGCGGCCATCGAGGTCTCGTCGGGCGGTTCGATGGAAGGTTCCCGCCTCGTCCAGACTCGCTCCGGGTTTCTACGAGCCCCGTGCGTCGACGTCGAGACCGAACGAGGTCGCCAGCGGCGGTGTTCGGTGTTGGCCGGCGATGGCCCCAACGACGAACGACTCAGGGTCCCGTGCCCTCCGAGACGACCTTCCAACCGGTCACGGGCACGCGAGCGAGCGTGACGAAACTGGCCGGTGTGTTGGTGACCGGATACGGCTTGTGGCGCACAAAGACCATGACCGCCGCCACGGCGTTCTTGGGCACCGCGCCGACGTATCCACTTTTGCCACCACCGGGATTCGCACAGTAGTGAACGCCCACACGTTGCTCCCTGACGTTGAGCACCCTCTCGCGGTGGTTGACGATCGTGATCGGGGTGAGGTGCTTTCGTGCGTAGTAGCGCTGCACGACGCGTGTGACGGCCGGTTCCACCGGCTTGACCGGCATCTTCGCGAGCACCGGACACGGTGGGAGTGTGGAGGCGCCGAGTTCGCTCGCCCCGGGGGCGAGCCACAGTCCCAGCGCCACCGTGATGGCGAGCGCCGAGGTTTCGATACCCGCGCGCGAGCCAGCGAACGAACTGATCGAGACTGGGTGGACGTTCATCTCACCTCCCGCACCGCGCCGGACCAAGGCCGACAGACCGGTGTACTACGAACCTAGGTGTCGCAGTCGGCGTCGTCAAAACGGCGCCGACGAATCGAAACTGACGCGCCCAATACGCGCCGCGGTCGAGCCCTTCGACACGCTCCCCGCGCCGGCGGTGTCCGATGAAGCGGTTCGTGTCGATCGGCGTCGGACCGCAGGGCCACGGTTGCTCGCGATGAGGGCTCGTTCGTCCGGGGCTGTTCCAGCTAGCCCCGGTTTGACGGCCCGTCAATTCTCTGTCTCAAGAGAGAGAGGTAGAGTCGTCAGTCGAAACGCTGAGAGGGAGTGGGCATGTCGTCGAACAGTCGCAACACCGAATTGCGCCCCGAGGATTTTCTCAACATCGATGGGAACCTGTCCGAGGAGGAACTCGCGATTCGAGACACCGTTCGCAAATTCGTGCGTGACAAAGTCGAACCGAACGTCGCCGAGTGGTTCGAGGAGGGGCGTAGTCCCGTCGGGCTGATGAAGGAATTAGGTGCGCTCGGCGTGCTCGGGATGCACCTGGAGGGCTACGGCTGTGCCGGTACGAGCGCGACGGCCTACGGCCTGGCTTGCCTCGAGTTGGAGGCGGGCGACAGCGGTATCCGCAGCCTGGTGTCGGTGCAGGGCTCGCTGGCGATGTTCGCCATCCACCACTGGGGATCCGAGGAACAGAAGCAGGAGTGGCTACCCCAGATGGCCGCCGGCGACGCGGTCGGTTGTTTCGGACTCACCGAACCAGACGCTGGATCGGACCCTGGCTCGATGCGCACCAGCGCTCGCCGGGACGGGTCGGACTGGATCCTCAACGGTCAGAAGATGTGGATCACGAACGGCTCGGTCGCCGACGTCGCGATCGTCTGGGCCCGTACCGACGAAGGCATCCGAGGCTTCGTCGTGCCCAAGGGAACGCCGGGTTTCTCAAGCCAGGAGATCAAGAAGAAGCTCTCCTTGCGGGCGTCGGTGACCTCTGAGCTCTTGTTGACCGACGTTC